>CACDAL010000029.1 GCA_902550805.1 uncultured Pelagibacteraceae bacterium | reverse complement strand
ATTACCAATATTTTCATATCCTTTTTATAACCTTTACTAATTTATTTTTTTATATAAATTTTGAGTATGAAACAAATTAAAGGTATATATGCTGCGAGTTTATCCATACTAAATGAAGATTTGGCTTTGGATGTTAAAAATACCATTAAACATGCAGAAAATACCATTGATAGAGGTTGTCATGGCACTGTTTTTTTTGGAAGCACAGGTCAATCACAATTAGTTTCCTTGAGCGAAAAGATACAGCTAATTAATGAGTTACCAAAAAGCAGATATAAAGATAAGTTTATAATAGGCACAGGACTTAATTCTTTGTCAGATACAATAAGTTTAATGAAAATTTCTAAGTCAATGAATTTTTCCACATTCTTAATTATGCCTCCAGCTTATTATAAATATGGAGATGATGATGTTATTAATTTTTATTCAAGAATAATTAATGAAATTAATGAGTGTAAAATTATTTTATATAATTTTGAAAAACTTTCAGGATATAGATTCAGTAAATTATGTGTTGAAAAGTTAGTAGAAAAATTTCCAAAACAAATTATTGGAGTAAAAGATAGCAGTTACAATTTATATGAAAAATTAAAAATAAAAAACTTTTCGGTTATGCCAGGCTCAGAATCAAAGTTATTAAGAGGACTTAATTTAGGATGTACAGGTATAATTACGGCAACTACAAATGTAACAGCGTCTTTGTCCAGAGACGTTTATGACAATTTTATAAATAATACTCCTCAAAATTTAAATCAAAAATTATGCGATGTTAGATCTGCTTTTGAAAAATATAATTTAATATCAGGGCTCCATACTTTTATGTCTCAAAAAAATAAAATTTTCAAAAATATTTTACCACCTTTAAAACTTTTATCAGAAAAAGATAAAAATGAACTTTTATTGGATTTAAAAAAATTGGATTTTAATATTGAAATTTTAAAGGCAGCTTAATATGAATTTAGCAAATTTTCTTAATAATTTATTTAAATATGATGGATTTATTTTAATTGATGCCAGTTTGAATAAATTTGTAATTGGCAAACCAATTAAAGAAAAACCAATTGAAATAAAATTATTAGACAAAAGCTTAAATTATAAATTACTTTTGTATCCCGATCTTTATTTTGGAGAAGCTTATGCAGACGGATCATTAGTAATTAAAAATGGAACTCTTACAGAATTTTTAGAGATAGCTTTAAAAAATATAGGTAGAGGTGATATAAATATTTATGGTAAAATATTTAATAAACTAAAAGGCACATATAGATATTTAACAAATTTTAATAAGATTATAAATTCAAAAAAAAATGTTAGCCATCACTACGACATTTCAGAAAAGCTTTATGATTTGTTTTTAGATTCAAATAGACAGTACTCTTGTGCATACTTTAAAGATGAAAATGATACATTGGAAGATGCTCAAAAAAATAAAATTGATCACATAATAAAGAAACTTAATATCAAGCCTAATCAAAAAGTACTGGATATAGGATCTGGATGGGGAACTCTTGCATTAAATATAGCAGAAAAAACAAAAGCTTCTGTGACAGGCATTACACTTTCTGAAAATCAATTAGTTTATAGTAATAAAAAAGCCAAAGAAATGAACTTAAGCAATCAGCTTGATTTTAAATTAATAGATTACAGACAGTTAAATGAAAAATTCGACAGAATTGTAAGCGTTGGAATGTTTGAACATGTGGGTAGAAAATTTTATAAAACATATTTTAATACTGTTCATAAATTGTTAAAAGATAAAGGTGTCGCCCTTATACACACTATAGGTTCGAGTAATCCGCCAAGAGACCCTCACCCCTGGATCACAAAATATATTTTTCCAGGCGGGTATACCCCCAGTCTAAGCGAAATAGCTAGGCCAATAGAGAATTCAGGCTTAATCATTTCTGATATGGAAGTATTGAGAATGCACTATTCTCATACTTTAAGGCATTGGAAAGAGAGATTTTTATCACAAAAAGATAATGTTTTAGAGATGTTTGACGAGAAATTTTTTAGAATGTGGGAG
>CACDAL010000028.1 GCA_902550805.1 uncultured Pelagibacteraceae bacterium | reverse complement strand
AATGATGCAAAAGGTCCGTCTATCACCTGAACTTTTTCACCAACGTTGTACTCTATAGCAGATTTTGGTTGAGCCACACCATCTTTTATTTGACCTAATATTTTTTCTATTTCTTTATCAGAAACTGGTATTGGAGATCCTTTAGAACCTAAGAATCCACTTACTTTCTTAATATTTTTAATCATGTGATAAAGATTATTATCCATTTCAGTTTTTATAAGAACGTATCCAGGGAAGTATTTTTTTTTTCTTTGAACTCTTTTACCTCTTTTAACTTCAGTTATATCGTGAGTTGGAACAATTATTTCTTCAATTTTTTCAGATATTTTAGCTTTTTCAGCTTCTTCTTTAATTTGATTTGCTACTTTGTTTTCAAAACTAGAATGTGATTGAATTATATACCAATTTTTCATCAAAAATTAACCTTAAGTAAAATTTCTAATAAAAATTTAAAAACTTGATCTAGCATTAAAAAGAATAAAGACGCTATAATTGCCATTGCCACAACCATTAATGCTCCTTGGACAGTTTCCTTTCCTGTGGGCCAAGTTACTTTAAAAGCTTCTTGTTTTACTTCCTGTATAAATTTCAATGGGTTTTTCATATATCAAAAAAAAACTGGCAGGAGCGGAGGGAATCGAACCCCCAACCTCCGGTTTTGGAGACCGGCGCTCTACCAATTGAGCTACACTCCTATGGAGCTTACTCTATAATTTTAGTTACTACTCCAGCTCCTACTGTTCTACCACCTTCTCTAATTGCGAAGTTAAGTTTTTCGTTCATAGCGATTGGTGTAATTAGCTTAACTGTAAATTTAGCATCATCACCAGGCATAACCATTTCAGTTCCTGATGGTAATTCTACTTCTCCAGTCACATCCGTTGTTCTAAAATAAAATTGAGGTCTATATTTAGTAAAGAAAGGTGTATGTCTTCCGCCTTCTTCTTTTTTTAAAACATAAGCCTGAGCCTCAAATTTAGTGTGTGGAGTTATTGATCCAGGTTTACATAAAACTTGGCCTCTTTCTACGTCGGTTCTTTCAACACCTCTAAGCAAAGCTCCTATGTTGTCACCAGCTTCTCCTGAGTCCAAAAGTTTTCTAAACATTTCTACACCAGTACAAACTGATTTTTTAGTATCTCTGATTCCAACTATTTCTATTTCTTCACCTGTTTTAATTACTCCAGATTCTACTCTACCTGTTACAACGGTACCTCTACCTGAAATAGAAAATACATCCTCTACTGGCATTAAAAAATCTTTATCCTTAGGCCTATCTGGTTGAGGAATAAATTCATCAACAGCTTTCATTAATTCCGTTATTGAATTTTTTCCAATTTCATCATCTTTACCTTCTACAGCTGCTAGAGCAGAGCCTTTTATTATAGGAGTTTTATCTCCAGGAAACTTATATGAAGTTAACAAATCTTTTATTTCTTCTTCAACAAGATCTATCATTTCTTTATCGTCAACTTGATCTACTTTATTTAAGTAAACAACAATAGCTGGTACACCAACTTGTCTAGCTAGAAGAATATGTTCTCTAGTTTGAGGCATTGGCCCATCGGCAGCATTAACAACCAATATAGCACCATCCATTTGTGCTGCACCTGTAATCATATTTTTTACATAATCAGCATGACCTGGACAATCTACGTGTGCGTAATGTCTTTTCTCAGTTTCATATTCTACATGCGCAGTTGAAATTGTTATTCCTCTTTCCTTTTCTTCAGGTGCTTTATCAATTTGATCGTAAGCTGTAAATTGTGCTCCACCTGTTTCAGCTAAAACTTTTGTGATCGCGGCTGTTAAAGTTGTTTTACCATGATCAACGTGTCCGATTGTACCAATATTACAATGCGGTTTATTTCTTACAAATTTTTCCTTCGACATTACTTTTTATACCTCGTTTTTATTTATACATTTTATTTTTTGGAGCGGGTGATGAGAATCGAACTCACGCAACCAGCTTGGAAGGCTAGTGTTCTACCACTGAACTACACCCGCAGCACCCAAGTCCACTCCAACATAA
>CACDAL010000027.1 GCA_902550805.1 uncultured Pelagibacteraceae bacterium | reverse complement strand
ATTTGCATGTCCTGAAATTATAATTACTGGTATATCGTTATTTTTATTCTTTATGTGTTCTAATAATTGAATGCCATCGTTGTCGCCTTTATCAAGCTTAACGTCTATAATTGCAACATCTGGAAGTTTTTTATCAATCTCAGCTAATGCTTGGTTAAAGTTAGCAGCTAATCTTGTTTTGTAACCAGCTTCTATAATTAATTCATCAAGAATTAATCTTATATCTGCGTTATCATCTATAATTAATATTTCTGTAGACATCTTTAATTTATATTATTGGTATATTAATTTGAATTTTAGCTCCATCTTTATGATTCATTAAATTTATTGAACCATTATGATCATTTATAATTTTATTTACTATTGATAAACCTAATCCCGATCCTTTCTCTTTTGTTGTATAATAAGGTTTAATCAGTTCTTTAAATTTATTATTTTTAAATCCTGTTCCTGTATCTATCAAATTGACGTTTATATAGTCATTTATCTCTCTTATTTCTATATCTATATTTTTATTAATATTGTTATCTTTTTGAGCTTTTTCTTGAATACTTTCTATAGAATTTTTGATTAAATTGAAAAACAGTCTATTAAATTGTTCGTAATCAAAATTTATTAATACGTCTTTGGATAAATGATTAATTAATTTAATTTTTACAGTGTGGTCTAATTCATTAATTAAATTTATATTGTCTTTAATAACATCATTTAAATTATTTTTTTTAAGCATCGGTTTCGGCATTCTTGCAAAATCAGAAAATTCATTAACCAAATTTTCTATTTGTTTAATTTGCTTTAAGATTATATTTAGATTTTTTTTGTAATTCTCTTTTTTAGAGACATCAACATTTTCAATATATTTAGAATTTAAATTATCTATAGTTAGTTGTATTGGTGTAAGAGGATTTTTTATTTCATGAGCTAATTTTCTAGCAACATTCTCCCATGCCTCATGTCTTTCGGTAATTAATAATTTTTCCTGCTGATTTTTAAGTCTATCTATCATTAAATTAAAATTTTTATTTAAAACTTCCATTTCTGCATCAGTTTTAACTTCCGGAACTTTTGAATCTAAATCTCCTTTTCCTATTTTTTCTGAAGCTGCAATTAAATTATTTATAGATGTAAAAAAACGAGAAGAAAATCTAATAGCTATTGTTATTGATAAAAACAATAAAAGAGTAACTAATGTTATATATATGATTGCAAAAGAAAATCTTATTCCTAGACTTTGGTTTTCGACTGTATAATAAAAATTAATAGCTTCTTCAGATTCAATTAAATAATTTGAAATATTTTTATCTAAAAATTTTAAAACATAAAGATAGGTATCATCATAATTACTAAGTTTAATTACTGCTGCAGATTTATTTTCATAAGTGTTAATAATTTTTAATGGCCTGTCATCATCAATAACCATTTTAATTGCCTTATCTTCAATTTTTTCATAAGGAGAATTGACAGCTGATTTAATTAATTTGCCTCTTCCATCAATTAAGTGTAGCTGGTCTATATCTCTTAAAAATTTTTGTGTGTTTAATATAGTTTGATATCTTTTAGGTTGAGTTTTAAAAAGATTTGAATATTTGTTTAAATCAAAAGCAATTAATATAATTTCAGATTCAATTTTATTTCTTTTTTCTTCAACATAGTTTTTTGCAATTTCATAAGAATTATTTACAGCGGTAGTTATTTTATTGTCAAAATATTTTTCTAAAGCAAAAGAAAATATAAATAATGAAAATATTGCAATTAATAATGATGGCATAAGTGTAAAAAGAGCAAAAGAAATAATGTATTTTCTATTAGCTTTTGAACCTTTTACGTTAATGCTATTTTTAATAGAATTTTTGACATCAATAAAAATTAATACAAATAATAATAATAATAGTATTATGTTAAAAACTAACAAAATTTGTAAATTATCATCATTTAATTTAATAAAACTTTTATCTATAAATGTTAAAAAAGTTATAAAAGCTAAACAAATAGTAAAAATAAAAATAATAATTATGAACAAATTTCTTTTTAATAAAGATAACATAATCTAAAAATATATTAAAAATGTTGAAAATAAAGACATGAGTAATTGTTTTATACTACTAGCAGCGGGCAAAGGTAAGAGATTTAAATCAAATATCTTAAAACAGTTCATAAATTATAAAAATAAGCCGCTTTTTATGCATTCTATAGATAAAGCATTGAAATCAAATTTATTCAAAGGATTAGTCCTAGTTACAAATAATAAAATCAAACTTAAAAATAAAAAAGTTAAAGTTATAAAAGGTGGAAAACAAAGATATCAATCATCTCAAAGAGCGCTTGAGTTTATTAAAAATAAAAAATTTAAAAATGTTTTTATACATGATGCTGCAAGACCTAATTTTTCAATAAATTTACTAAAAAATTTAAAAAAAAATCTAAATAAAAACAAAGCTGTAGTTCCATATATTAAAACTGATAATTCAACCAAATATGTTGACAAAAATAAAATAGTTAATTTAAAAAGAGAAAGAGTTTTGCTAACTCAAACTCCCCAATGTTTTGATTTTAAAACTTTATATAATTTGTCAAAAAATAATAAAACTCTTGTAACTGATGAGGCAACTTTATTTTTAGATAATAATAAGAAAATAAAATTTATTAAAGGTGAAGAAACAAATATAAAAATAACAAAAAAATCAGATCTAAATGATATTACTATTAAAACATTTTATGGAATAGGATTTGATGTTCATAGATTGATTAAAAAAAAAAAATTATATCTAGGTGGTATAAAAATTCCATTTCATTCAGGTTTAAAAGGTCATTCTGATGGGGACGTTATAATTCATTCAATTATTGATGCTATATTAGGTGCTTTGAGAAAAAAAGATATAGGTTCTTTATATCCAAGCAATAAAAATAAGTTTAAAAATATTAGATCTCCAAAAATGCTTAATCCTATAATTTCAGATCTAGAAAATAATAATTGTTATATTAATAACTTAGATATAAATTTAATTTGTGAAA
>CACDAL010000026.1 GCA_902550805.1 uncultured Pelagibacteraceae bacterium | reverse complement strand
TTACATTGCAAGCAAAGATGTTAATGCTTGGCTAGGTATATACGAAGTAATCAAGTAATGTCAGAGATCTATAATATAATTGATAAGAAGAAATTAGATGTAGTAAATAAACCAATTAATAAAGCTCATGGTTTACCAAATGAATGTTATACAAATAAAGAATATACTTTAATTGAAAGAAAAAAACTTTTTGAAGATAAATGGTCAATAATAGGTGCCGCAAGTTCATTACCAAACATTGGAGATGCTAAACCATTTGACTTATTGGGACTTCCGTTGCTTATTGTTAGAAATAAAAAAAATAAAATTAAAGTTTTTCATAATGTTTGTAGTCATAGAGGACTAAAGTTAGTTAGCAAACCTGGTAATATAAAAAATGTAATAAGATGCCCTTATCATTCATGGTCATATAGTTCTGACGGAGAATTAATAGCAACACCTCATATAGGAGGAATGAACAAGCATCAAAGTCCAAAATTTAAAAAATCAAATAGCAATCTTAAAGAAATAAGATCATATGTATGGCTTGATTTAATAATGGTCAATATTAGCAATAACGAAATTCCTTTTGAAAAATATATAAAACCTTTAAGTGATAGGTGGGCCAAATTTTGGCCTGAGAAAGATAGAAAGTTAATTAAACATGCGAACGACTTTGGCTATTTTAAAATAATTGCAAAATGTAACTGGAAATTCGCAATTGAAAATTATTGCGAGAGCTATCATTTGCCATGGGTTCATCCTGGTTTGAATGCATATTCAAAAATTGAAGATCATTATCACATTCAAGGTTTACCAAATCGTTTTGCAGGGCAGGGTACAGTTGTTTACAATCCAAAACTTAAAGGTAAGGAAAAATTTCCATGTTTTCCTAATTGGCCAAAAAATAAGGAACATATAGCAGAGTATGTTGCTTTATTTCCTAATGTGATGTTAGGAATTCATAAGGATCATTATTATGCTTATTGGCTAGAACCAGTTAATCATGAATATACTTTAGAACATATGGAAATATATTATGTAGGTAGAGAAGCAGCTGAATCTAAAAAATATAAGTCCTTAAGGAAGCAAAATCATAAACTCTGGGAAGATATTCAAAAAGAAGATGTTGATATTATTCAAGGAATGCAAATAGGCAGGAATTCAACCGCATATAATGGTGGAAATTTTTCTCCTGATATGGATAATCCCACCCATCATTTTCACAAATGGGTAGCAACTAATTTAGTATAAAGTATGTATAGACCTCTGCCAAAAGAACTAACAATTAAAAATTCAGTAATAGAAGGTTTAGGTTTGTTTGCAACTAAAGATATAAAAGCAAATTCATTTATTGGAGTAACCCATATAAGAGACGAACAGTTCGAAAACAAATATATAAGAACACCATTGGGTGGATTTTATAATCATTCAAATAATCCTACGGTTATGAGAATGGTATCTGATGCTTTACCAACATTAAAATTTGGAGATTCAATTAACCCAAAAGCAAATGCAAAAAAATTAAAAGATGGAAAGAATGACCGAGAAAATTTGTTTTATAATTTAAATGAAAAAAGTGATGCAAAATATATGTTCATGGTATCTGTTAGAGATATTAAGGCGGGTGAAGAATTAACAGCTAATTACAATCTTTACACTTATCCAAAAACTGGAATAGGTATTCAGATGCTTTAAGCGAATGAAGTTTAATAGAAGAATAATTCCTGATACAAAATCAAATCAAAACTTCATTACTAAAAAAAGATTTAAAGAAGATGAAATAGATTTTGATAAACTAAGATCTTATAGACTTGATAGAGTAAAAAAAGAATTAGAAAAAAATAATCTTGAAGCTTGTATTCTATTTGATCCAGTAAACATTAGATATGCTTTAGACTCAGTTAATATGAGCGTCTATAATATGCATAATTTAACTAGATATTGTTTTGTTCCTGTTAACGGCCCAGTAATACTTTATGAATACTTTAATTGTGAAAAACTTTCTGAACATTTAAATTTAATTGATGAAATAAGACCTTCTATTACATGGGATTATTTTAGTAATGGTGTTCAGGCAAATACTCAATTAAAAAAATGGATTAATGAAGTGGTCGATTTATCAAATTCTTATTTTAAGAGTAAAAAAATTGCTATCGATGTTATAAATGGTCCGGCAGTATCTTCATTAAATAAAATTGGTATTGAAGTAGTTGATGCGAAATTAATTTTAGAACAAGCTAGAGTAATTAAATCTTCAGAGGAATTAAAATGCATGAAAGCCGCAATAGAAGTTGCGGAAATTGGAGTTAGCAAAATGCGTAACGAATTAAAAGCTGGTATGACAGAAGATGAACTTTGGTCAATTTTACATAAAACTAATATTGAGCACGGTGGCGAATGGATTGAATGTAGAATTTTATCATCTGGTTCAAGAACTAACCCATGGATGCAAGAAAGTAGTAATAAGATAATTCAAAGTGGTGAAATTGTTTCATTTGATACTGATATGGTTGGACCATATGGTTATTGCGCAGATATATCCAGAACATATGTTGAAGGAAATAAGTTTAGTGATGATCAGAAAAAATTGTATTTATTGGCTGTTGAACAAATAAATCACAATTCAAGAGTAATAAAGCCTGGATTGTCTTTTAAAGAATTTACAGAAAAATCTTGGGTTTTACCTGAAGAATATTATGGAAATAGGTATTCAGTAATGGTTCATGGAATAGGTTTGTGCGACGAATGGCCTGCTATTAGATATCCTACAGATGGTGGTGAGAGAAGTGGAATATTTGAAAAAAATATGACAATTACAGTTGAAAGTTATATCGGAAAAGTTGGTGGTAGAGAGGGAGTAAAACTTGAACAGCAATATTTAGTGGGACAAAATAGTGTTGAACTTATGTCTCATCATCCATTAGAAGATATTTAATGAAAATAATTTTAGTTATGGGATTGCCAGGAGCTGGCAAAACAACTCTAGCAAATGAACTGGCTCCACTTTTAAATGCAAAAAGATTAAATGCAGACGAAGTAAGAAAAGCAGCAAATGATTGGGATTTTTCAGAAGAAGGAAGGACAAGACAAGCTAAAAGAATGGCTGAACATGCAATAAAAATGAAGCAAGAAGGAGATTATATTATTGCAGATTTTATTTGCCCAACACCTGAAGCAAGAAGTTTATTTCCTGCTGATATCATTATTTGGGTAGACACAATAAAAGAAGGTAGATTTGAAGATACCAATCAAATGTTTGTAAAACCTGAAAAATATGATTTTCATGTAACAAGCCAAGATGCTAAACATTGGTCATCAAAAATTATAAAGGAGATAAAATAATGTCATATCAATGGGACAATAGAAAACCTACTGCACAAATGTTAGGAAGATGGCAGCCTTTTCACGAAGGTCATTACACATTGTTTAAAGAAATAATTAAAAAAACAGGACAA
>CACDAL010000025.1 GCA_902550805.1 uncultured Pelagibacteraceae bacterium | reverse complement strand
TTTAAATAAATTATCAAAAGAATTAAATTTAAATAAAATTTATTACAAAGATGAGTCTAAAAGATTTGATCTTAAGTCTTTTAAAGCATTAGGCGGAGCTTATGCTGTTGAAAAAATTACTAAAGGAAATAAAAATATAATTGTATCTACCGCAACGGCAGGAAATCATGGAAGATCTGTGGCTTGGGGAGCCAAAAGACTGGGGCTAGAATGTAAAATTTTTATTAGTGAGTATGTAAGCGAAGCTAGAGGTAAGGCAATGCAAGATCTTGGTGCAGATGTGGTTAAAGTTAAAGGCAACTATGAAAACTCTTTACTAGAATGCATTAAACAATCCACAGAAAATAATTGGCAAATCGTTCAAGATGTTGCTTGGAAAAATTATATGCTAGTACCAACATTAACTATGGCTGGATACTCAGTTATGATGAAAGAAATAGTTGATCAATTAAATAATGACGAGATTACTCATATATTTTTACAAGCGGGAGTTGGGGGAATGGCTGGTGCAATGGTTGCTGGCGCCGCTAGATATTTAAAAAAAATTCCAAAAATGATTGTTGTGGAACCTGATAGTGCAGCTTGTGTAATGGAAAGTATAAAAGCTGGAAAAATAGAAAAAATAAATATTGTAAGAGAAAGCTTAATGGGGGGAATGTCTTGTGGAGAACCTTCTCTAGTGCCGTGGGAAATACTTAAAAAATCAGTAAATAATTGTATCAGTTTACCTGATGATGATATAGGAAAGACTATGAAATTTTTAGCAAATGCAAGTTTTGGAAATGATAAAATTGTTGCTGGAGAAAATTCTGCACCTGGAGTTATCAGTCTAATTGCCAGCTGCAATGATGAAAATATAAAAAATAAACTAAATCTAGATTCTAATTCAAATGTTTTGTTAATAGGTTGTGAAGGCGATACAGACAAAGAAATGTATCAAAAACTCTTAAAAGAATAATTTTATATATATTTTGTGAAAAAAATTATTAGAAAAAAGATTGATAATTTAGATTTTTACAAGATATTTAAACCTCAATTAACTCCTAAAGAAATGCTAGAGCTTGGTGTTTTTGGAGGAGCTTATTTTGGCAAAAAAATAAATGAATTTCCTAAATCATGGTTTAAAAAAGCAAAAATAAGCAATGATTTTGATGTAAATTTGAATCGTTTTAAAGTAAAATCAGGTTTATCAAGAGAACATTGGATAAAAAAGGGCTGGATATTTAAAGAAGATCCTCTTGGATGGTTTCAATGGTATTGTAGATTTTCAATGGGAAGACGCATACCTAATATTGATGAAATTCAAATTAAAAGATGGAAAAATTTTAGAAGGCATTTAACTGCAATAGAAAAAAATTGTGAAAAAAATGACCTTTTTTGCAGAAGAAAACAAAGGCAAGCTATTCTTCAATGGAGTTACAATCCTTATATTTAAATTAATCAAAAGTTAAATAAACCTCTATTTTAAACGTTTTTTATAGCTTTCAATCAACATATAGTATGATAGTGATGACTCAATACTACCAAATGTGATTCGGTGGTAAAATAAAAAGCAAAAAGGAGGCATAATATGAAAATATTATCAGGTCTTACAGGAACAATTAATAGCTTAACTAGTATTGTTATAGCTTTATTAGGTTTGGCTATCGTTGTTTCTCTTCTAGGTGGAAATGTTCCATTCGTAGGAGGAGTAGCTGACAATATAGTTGGTTTAGTCCAAGGTTTAGGTGATGCTGGGATAGTTGGTCTAGTTGCCGCTATTATCATTCTAAATTTATATAAATAGCTACAAAATAATATTGGCAACTCCCTATTGCTAATAGTTAGTTTATCCCCAAGCCTAATTGAGAGTTGGGTTTGGGGATATAAAGGAGATTTTAAATAACTATGGATTCTATAATTTCGAAAACAAAAGATTATTTAAATAAATTTCTTGAAGTTGGTGTTTTATTATTAGCGGTTTCTGTTATCGCTGAAATACTATTTGGTCCAAACGTACCTTTTTTTGGTTCTACGGTAACAAATAATTTAATTAATTTGTTAAATAATCTTGGTGACCAAGGTATAGCTGCGCTTATTGTGGTTTTCGCTGTAATATTTGTTTATAGAAAATTATTTAAATAAATTTTATTGTCCAATAAAGTGGTGAATAACACTTCTTGTGTGAGATTTAAGTCTGTGCTCGAATAGAAATAAACCTTGCCAAGTACCCAGTAATAAATTTTCATTCTTAATACTTAAAGATATTTGATTGTTGGTTAAAGCAGATTTTATATGAGCAGGCATATCATCTTTCCCTTCAGCTCTGTGGATATAAAGTTTATCATCCATAGGTACCAATTTGTTAAAATAATTTATCAAATCTTTTTGAACTTCTGGATCGGCGTTTTCCTGAACAATCAATGATGCACTAGTATGTTGAATACTGATATTTAAAATACCATTTTTAAATTTTTGTTTTTTTATCCAGTCGATTGTTTGATCTGTAAATTCGTATAATTTCTGACCATTGGTATTAATATTTAAATTGAAGAATATTTGTTTCATTTTTTATTTAAAATCTTTACCATATTTTGATCTTGATCCTTTTCTTAATCCAAAAGGACCAGGAATAAATATAGTCATAGGATTTGTTCCAGGCTCCAAATCTACTCTATGAAAATTATTAGCTGAACGAAAACCAATGTAACCTGGCTTTCTCCAAAACTTTCCTTTTTTGGTGGTCTCCCAATATCCTCCCTTTATAATTATTGTCATATAAGGACATAAATGGTTGTGCACACCTTCTCCATGGTCGTTATCTAAAATTTCGTGGATTATAATATTAAACGGAAACCATTTTGGTCTGTACCTAAATAGAACATAATATCTATTTAACCACGGTTTTGCTTCATCATATTTTGGATGTGAAGGGCCTCTATCAAAAACTAATTTTTTTCTTCCTAAGCTATCTAGTAATTTTAAAAACATTAGTTAGACTTTATTATTGCATTGTTTTTAATTAAATACATATTTCCATTAAAAACGTAAGGTCTTGAAATTTTAGATCCATGAAGTTTAAAAATATTTTCTTTAAGACCTGATTTAAGATCAATTTTAACTAATCTACCGTTACTCAATGATAAATAAACTTTATTTCTGGAGATTATGAAGCCTATTGGTTTAACATTGCCTTTTTTTTTCTTATCATTGCTTAAAGCATCAGTAATTCTGATGATATTGCCTGTTTTGACGTCTATGACAAATAAATAACCTTCTTCTGAAACAGAAAAAATAAAATTTTCTACTACCGATGGTCTTAAACTAGAATTAAGAAATTGTTTCCATTTAACTATTCCTGTCCTTGAATCAATTGAAAATATTTCATTTTTATTATTTGAAAAATAAATTGAATTATTGGCAATTACTAAATCTGAATTTTTCAGACTAAAAGCATTTTGATAAATAACATTACTTTGGGTTGGTGTTTGCCAGACTAGACTACCATCATTTACGTTTAATGCTGTTACGTCCCCTAAATTATTTATAAAATAAATAACTTCAGATTTTAAAACTAATGAAAGTTTTTTTTGAGATTTTATTAAAGAATTTTCAGTCTTAAAATTCCATATTTCTTTTCCATCTTTAATTGAAAAACATCTAATAACGTTTTCAAAATCGACTGCCATAAACCTATCCTTAAAAACTTTAATGTTTGAATTAAATGGTGAAGAACTATCCTTCATCCATAACA
>CACDAL010000024.1 GCA_902550805.1 uncultured Pelagibacteraceae bacterium | reverse complement strand
GGATCTTTTATTATTTGTTATTTAGTATCATATATATTAATTTTAAATTTAAATATCGAAATTAAAAATTACATAATTATAACTTTTCTTATTTCATCAGTTTCTCAAATTGGCGACTTATTTATTTCATATCTAAAAAGATTAGCTAAAGTAAAAGATACGGGAAGTTTTTTACCTGGACACGGCGGATTACTAGATAGAATTGATGGAATTTTATTTGCAGTACCTTTTGGAATTATTTTATTATTAAATTTTAATTAAATGAAAAAAGATATTATAATACTTGGATCTACAGGATCTATAGGAGAATCAACATTAAATATACTAAGAATTAAAAAAAAGGATTTTAATGTAAAAATACTTTCCACTAACTCAAATGTAAAAAAAATTTTAAATCAGGCAATTGAATTTAATGTTAAAAATGTAATAATAATTAATAAAAATAAATTTCTAAAATATGAAGATAAGTTTAAAAAATATAGAATCAAAGTTTATTTTAATTTTAAAGATGTAAAAAAAATATTATCAAAAAAAGTTTATTACTGCATAAATGGTATTTCAGGAATTGATGGATTAGAGCCAACTTTAATTATTATAAAATTTTGTAAAAATATAGCTATAGCAAACAAAGAGTCAATTATATGTGGATGGAAATTTATAAAAGAAAAATTAAATAAACATAATACAAAATTTCTTCCAATTGATTCTGAGCATTTTTCTACATGGACTTTATTAAAAGGAGAAAATATTTATAACGTTGATAGAATATTTTTAACAGCTTCAGGTGGACCCTTTTTAAAAAAAAAATCTTCCATCGTTAACAATGCAAAACCTATATATGCTTTAAAACATCCTAATTGGAATATGGGAAAAAAAATATCCATCGATTCAGCTACAATGATGAATAAGGTTTTTGAAATTATTGAAGCTAAAAGAATATTTGATTTGCCTGTTAGTAAATTTAATATTTTAATTCATCCAAATTCTTATATTCATTCAATAATTAAATTTAATAATGGAATAATAAAAATTTTAGCACATGATACGTCCATGGAAATACCAATTATTAATACTCTATATAAAAGTGAAGATGTTTATAATTTTACTACAAAAAAAGTTGATTATAATAAATTAAATAAATTAGAATTAGCAAAACCTAAAATTAGTCAATTTCCAACATTAAAATTAATTAAACTGATACCTAATAAATTTACATATTTTGAGACTATCTTAATTACTATTAACGACGTATTAGTTTATAAATACTTAAATAATGAAATTACATTTTCAAGTATTTATAATTATTTAAATAGACTCATAAAATTACCTTATTTTAATAAATATTATGCAAAAAGCCCAAGAAATTTAAATGATATAAAAATTATGATATCTATCGTAAAAGATAAAATTAAATACTTTTTTGAAAATGCAAAATAAAATTATACCAATATATAAAATAATTATTTTATTTCTAATTACATTATTTCAATTTAATATTTCTAACGCAGAAAAATTAAAACTAATTGAAATTAGTGGCAATGAAAGAATTCCCGATGAGACAATAATTATATTTTCAGAATTGAAAATAAACGATGACATTGATGCAAAAGATCTTAATTATTCAATAAAATTACTTTATGAAACTGACTATTTTGATGATATTAAAATTCAATTTAAAAATGGAACTGTATTAATTAATGTAAAAGAAAATCCAATTATTCAATCAATTCAAATTAATGGAAAATAAATCGATTATTGAAGAAATATCTAAAATCACAAAAAAAAAAGAAAAATACCCTTATCTTAAAAATCAAATTGCTGAACAAAAAAATCTAATCTTAAATATTTTAAAATCAACGGGATTTTATTTCGCTGATATTAATGTTCAAATTAAAAATAATAATAATAATTCTGTAGATATAATTTATAATTTTAACCTTGGAGATCGCGCTAAAATTAAAAAAATTAAATTTTTAGGTAATAAAATTTTTAAAAATAGCAAATTAAGAAACATAATTATTTCTGAAGAATCTAAACCTTGGAAATTTTTAACTCGTAATAAATATTTAGATCCAATCAGAATTAAACTTGATATAGAAAGACTTGAAAATTTTTATAAAAATAAAGGTTACTACGATGTACAAATAAAATCTTCCTTTGCAAAGTTAATAGATGAATTAAATTTTGAATTAATTTTCAATATATATTCAGGAAAAAAATATTATTTTAATAATATTACATTAACTTTAAATGATGAATATTCAGACGAAAGTTTTTCTTATATTTATGAAAAATTTAAAGATTTAAAAGGTAAAAAATATTCCATAAAAAGCGTGAATAATATCCTTGATGAAATTGATAAATTAGCATTAAGAAATGAATTTGTATTTGCAAATTCTAAATATAAAGAATCAATTATTGATGATGATAAAATAGATATAAATATATCAGTTGAAGAAAGTGATAAGCTTTATATTGAACGTGTTAATATTTTTGGAAATTTTATTACTGAAGAAAAAGTAATTAGAAATTCATTAATTGTTGATGAAGGAGATCCCTACAATCCAATATTATTGAACAAATCTATTAATGAAATTAAATCAAGAAATATATTTAAATCAATTACAACTAAAACAATAGATTCAGATAATATAAATAATAAAATAGTAAATATTACCGTTGAAGAAAAAGCTACAGGTGAAATTTTTGCTGGTGCTGGTACAGGTACTACCGGATCAACTGTATCTGCAGGTATTAAAGAAAATAATTATTTAGGAAAAGGCATTAGACTTGATACAAATCTAACACTGTCTGATGATGAAATTAAAGGTAAGTTTGCGGTAGTAAACCCAAATTTTAGAAATTCTGATAAATCACTGAACACAACAATAGAAAGTACTTCTTCTGACTACTTAACAATTAGTGGATATAAAACTACAAGAACTGGTTTTACATTGGGTACAGGTTTTGAACAATTTGATGATTTATTTATTAATTTGAATTTATTAAATTATTATGAAAAATTAGAAACATCATCAGCAGCTTCTGCTATTAAAAAAAAGCAAGAAGGTGATTATATTGAAAACTTAATTAATTACTCAATAACTTTAAATAAGTTAGACCAAAACTTTCAGCCCACAGAAGGATTTCGTAGCCAATTTTCTCAATCTTTACCTTTGTATAGTGATGATCTTTCTATTGAAAATTCATTAAAACTTTCAAAATATCATTCCATTAATGATGATCTTATTTTGTCCGCTAAATTTTTTGCAAAGGCAGTAAATTCAATCGATGACGATGTAAGAGTATCTAAGAGGGTATACATACCTAGTAGACGTTTAAGGGGATTTAGCAATATTGGACCTAAAGATGGTACTCAATTTATAGGAGGAAACTATGGTACAGCGCTAAATCTAAATACTACTCTTCCTAACTTAATATATGGTTATGAAAATATAGATTTTAATTTATTTTTAGATGCCGCAAATTTATGGGAAGTTGATTACGATAGTTCTTTAGACTCAAATAAAATAAGATCTTCAACTGGAATAGCTGTAAATTGGTTTACTCCAATAGGTCCTTTAACTTTTTCATATTCAGTTCCTTTATCTGAAGCAAAAACTGATAAAACTGAGTCATTCAGATTTAGAATAGGAACTTCATTTTAAAAAAATGAAAAGATACCTTTTTTTAAATTTATTATTTTTCTTTTTCTTTAATAATGCACTTGGAATGAATATTTTTTATATAGATTTAAATAATATACTAAATAAGTCATTAGTTGGAAAATCTATAGAAAAACAAATTAATATTATAAAAAGTGAAAAAAATAAGATTTTTGATTCAAAAAAAGAACAAATTCAAACCAAAGAGAAGAATATAATATCAAAAAAAAATATTTTATCAGATGCTGAATTTAATAAACTAATAAACGAACTTAATACTGAAGTTCTTGAATATAATAAAGAAGTAAAAGAATTTGAAGATAAATTAAAAAAATCAAAAATGAAAAATTCTCAAGAAATACTAAATATATTGAATCCTATTTTA
>CACDAL010000023.1 GCA_902550805.1 uncultured Pelagibacteraceae bacterium | reverse complement strand
CTATAGTAAAATTCACTATGCCTTCATGAACACCAACCACTTCTCCTTTTAAATTTTTTATATTTCCTTTTTTAAAAGAATCTGGTCTAAATTTTTGAATTACAGAAGCATAATTTCCATTTGGAACAAAACATATGTCTTGGCTATCAGGTTTATCTGCCACATTTAAATTTAAGTTTTTTGCAATTTCTCTAGTTTTATTTTTATGCATTCCTCCCAATGGAAATCTTAAATAATCTAGCTGTTCTCTCGTAGTGTTAAATAAAAAGTAACTTTGATCTCTATTTTCATCTACTGCTCTATACATGTCGGTTGACTTATTATTAATTATAGTTTGTACATAATGACCAGTAACTAAAGCATCTGCACAAAGTTCTTTGGAAATTTCCAATAAATCTTTAAACTTAACAGTTTGATTGCATTGAACACATGGAATTGGTGTCTCTCCTTTAAGATAACTTTCAACAAAATTATCTATAACACCTTGTTTAAATTTATTTTGATAATATAAAATTTTATGTTCAATATCTAATTTATGAGATACTCTTTTAGCATCCATAATGTCCTGACCGGAACAACATTGTTTGGATTTTGCAACTTCTTTTCCATCATCATAAAGTTTTAAAGTTATACCAATAACTTTAAAACCTTCATTCTTCATTATTCCCGCAACTGTAGAAGAGTCAACTCCACCAGACATAGCTACAACAACTCTTGTCTCAGAAGGTTTTTTGTCTATTCCTATAGAATTTAAATTTGAATTCATTTTATGGTATTTATACTTATTTCTAATATAAGTTAAATTAATGATTTTAGATTTTGAGCCTGGTGATCTAGTTATTAATCCAACAAATAAAGATTGGGGCATTGGACAAATACAATCTATAATAAATAATAAAGTAACAGTAAATTTTGAAAATGTGGGAAAAAAAGTAATTAATGCAGATAATATAGATTTAAAAAAAATTGAAATGAATGATTGATATAAATTTGAAAAAAATTGTTGAAGATTTAATTGACACATTTTTATATGCGGGAGAAGTAGCATTAAATTTAAGAAAAAAAGGTCTAATAAAAAAAATTAAGTCTGACAATACTCCTGTGAGTAATGGCGACATAGAGGTAAATAATTTAATAATAGAAAAATTATTAAAACTAACACCAAATATTCCAATTGTGTCTGAAGAAACTTCATACAATAAATCAAATAAAGAACTTCGAGATTTTTGGTTGGTTGACCCAATAGATGGAACTTACGACTATATAAATGATTTAGAAGAATTCACAATTAATGCAGGTTTAATTATTAATAAAAAACCTGTGGCTGGAATAATTAATGCTCCTTCAAAGCAAAGAATGTTTTACTCTTTTAATAAAGGTTCTTCTTTTGAATTAAGAAATGAAAAACTAATAAATTTAAATTGCTCAAAAAAAACTGACAAAGGTTCTGTTAAATTTGTTTCATATTCAAAAAAGCTGAAACCAGAAATAGAAAAAATTCATAATAAACTGGGTGTTACAGAACACGTAAAAATGAAAAGTTCATTAAAATTTTGTGTAATAGCTACTGGTGAATATGATGGTTATGTTGCGGAACCAAGAGCATGTGAATGGGATATAGCAGCAGGCCATGCAATACTGGTAAATGCAGGCGGCTCAATAACAGATTTTAATGGTAATAATATTCTATACGGAAAAAAAGATTTCAAAAACCCAAGCTTAATAATAAAAAGAAATAATAATTTATAATGAGTGAGCAATTAAGAATAATTTTAATTATTATTCTCTCTGTATCAATATTTGGGTTGTTAGTTTTTGTATTTGTAAAAAATTATATTAAAAATAAAATTCAATACTATTTAGAGAAAAAAAACAAAAAATTTAAAGAAGATTGATTATTTTTAAATACTCATCTTTATCAAGATCCATTATTCGTTTAGAAACTTCAAAATCAAAACCTGATCTTGCTAAAATTCCAATATCCTTTTTATAAAAAATTTCTCTATTATCTTCATCTCTTGAGGGTCCAATTCTTTTTTTTTTACAAATTTTTATTGCTGAAAAAAAATCCTGATCATCATTTTGTTCTTTAATTTTATCAATAGTATTTTTGATATACTTTTGACCTACACCTTTACTAATAAGATAATTTCTTATTTTATTTATCGAAACACCTTTTTGAATTAAATTTTTAGCTTTTGATTCAGAGTAAAATTTATCATTAATAAACTTAGACTTTTCAAGATCTTCTAAAACAATATCGATCAAATTAGATATATTACCTTTTTTAATATCATTTGCTTTATAATTCATATATTTTTTTAATAAATATGTTTTAAGCTGTTGTTTTGAAGGAGCAAATTTTTCAATATAATTAAAGGCAAAATTACGCATCTCCTCTACTGTTGCATTTAAATCTTTTTTTTTATTTTTTATAGGAATCATTGTTTTATTTAATATAATATAAATTAATATGATTGAACAATTGGCTATTTTTTTTAGTATTGAAATGATCTATTTATGGCTGAACATTGGAATTATACCAATATGGTTTATTTTGATGTTCTTTCCTCATTCCAAAGTTTGTGGTATATTTGCTACTTCAATTTTACCAATATTAGTTCTGGGTTCTATTTATCTTTATTTATTTTATTATTTTTTTATTTCTGGATATAATTTTTTTGATAATTTTAATTTATATTTAGGATTATATGAACTTGCAGATCTATTTGAAAATGAAGCCTTTTTAATTTTATTTTGGGTACATTTTTTAACTATTAATTTATTCTGTGGGTCGTGGATAGTTAGAGATAGTCAAAAGTTTTATATATCAAAGTTTTTAATTTTTTTTCCCTTGCTTATTACTTATTTTATAGGACCTTTAGGTATTCTAATTTATTGGCTAATAAGAATTTTTTATGCAAGAAAAATTGCACTATTGGATTGATGAGTTTATTCAATAACTTTAAAACCCGATTCTTTCATTAATCCAAAACCACCCTCAACATGTGACACATTTTTAAAACCCATTTCTTTAAGCGTTTTTGCTGCTAATGCAGATCTACCTCCTGCTGCACAAAATAAAACTATATCTTTATTTAAATCGATTTTATTTTTTTGCACGAAAGCACTTTCTGGATGAATTGAAAATTCTAGCAAACCTCTTGATATATGATGTGAATTTTCTATTCTGCCTAGTCTCTGGAGTTCAACAGCATCTCTAATATCAATTAAATTACATTTGTTATCATTAGCTAATTTAAGTGCTTCTTCTGGAGAAATTGTTTTAACAACATTTAATGCTTCGGATACAAGAATTTGTGATGATTTAATAGTCATAATCGATAAAATTGTTATTATCAAAAAAAATGAAAAAAAACATCATAAAAAAGCTATTTATTAAAATTTCAAGAAAAATAGGATTCGAAATAATAGATCAAAATGAATTTGTTTCACCAACATTGAATAAAGAATTAAATAAAAACATAACAATAGATGAAAAATCAATAGTTTTACCTTTGGGAGAGGTTAAATTGACAAGAAAAATTAAAGACCTTCTAATAATTTTTAGAACTAATATGAATATTGATATTTGGGATCAAAATAAGAAAAGAATATTTGAAAAACCAAAAAAGGAATATGCAAAAAGATCTTTAAAATCAATAATAAAATCTATTGAAAATTTAAATAAAATTTATTCCTCAATAAATATTGAATTAATAATTTTAGATAATGGATCAAAAAGTGAAGATTTAGATCAATTAGAACAAATGTTATCAACTACAAATATTAATTCAACAATTATCAAGCATGATAATTCAGAACATAAATCAATAATAAAAATGCAAAAAAATCCAGAAACTTACTCAAATCTATCAAGTTTATTAAAATGTTTTGAAATTGGAAAAGAAAAAGGTAAAGACTTAGTTTATTTTGTTGAAGATGATTATATTCATTTTAAATCATCGCTTGAGGAAATGATTGGAACTTATGAAAGAATATCATCTCAACTAAAAAATGAATTATTTATTTGTCCCGCTGATTACCCATATTCATACATGAATAACGAAAAAACTAATTTGCTTATAGGGAATAAAAGACATTGGAGAACTGTGAATAAAACATTATGTACTTTTATGACCTCAAAGATTTTTATAGATAAATATTGGGATAATTTATTCAAAAACTGTCTTGATAGACATGATCCATTTGAAAAATATTTAAATCAAATATACGAAAATGAGATTTGTATATCTCCTATAAAATCTTTATCTTTACACATGACAAATATTAATTCTAGCTATGGATTATCGCCATTTATAAATTATAAGTCTATTTGGGAAGAAAATAGTAATGATTAAATTAATTGGAAAAAAATCTCCAAATTTTAAATTACTTTCAACTTCAGAAAAAATTTTTGAATTAAATAAAACTAAATCTAAATATATTGTTTTATATTTTTATCCGAAAGACGATACTCCTGGTTGTACTATAGAGACCAAGGATTTCAATTCTTTGCTGCCAAAGTTTAAGAAATTAGATTGTTTAGTGATTGGAATTTCGAAAG
>CACDAL010000022.1 GCA_902550805.1 uncultured Pelagibacteraceae bacterium | reverse complement strand
TCTCTTAATCTTTTTTCTATTATTGAAAAGCTAAATTTTGTTGATGAAAATATTTTTTTCGAAGGTAAAAATTTAATTAGTGTTCCTGAATTTTTTGATTTACCAATAGATTTTAAAGAAGCTTTAGCTTCTCCATCTTTAAATTCTATAAAATATTTTTTTCCATCTCTATCTATATATAATTCCAATTTTTCAGAAAGAGCATTTACTACTGAAACTCCAACGCCATGCAATCCACCGGATACTTTGTATGAATCATGATCAAATTTTCCACCTGCATGTAATTGTGTCATTATAACTTCGGCTGCAGATTTTTTTTCACCCTTATGAATATCTACTGGTATTCCCCTGCCATCATCTTTTACTGTTATTGATCCATCTCCATTAATATCTACAACTATATTCTTGCAATGTCCTGCAAGTGATTCATCTATTGAATTATCAACAACTTCATAAACCATATGATGTAAGCCTGTACCATCATCAGTGTCACCAATGTACATACCGGGTCTCTTACGAACTGCTTCAAGGCCTTTTAAAACCTTTATAGAATCTGCTTGATAATTTTTTGAATTATTTTCTTTCATATATTTTTTTGGAAACGAATAATTATAACATTTTTAAAATTTTAAATAAAATTTTGAATGTCTTGGTCCTTAAATAGACTAGAAAAATCAATATTTATTTAATGTTTTTTAGAATTTTTTTCTATATTTATTTTTTAGATGAAAAATCGCTTTTTTTAATCGATAAATTGGCGGAGAGAGTGGGATTCGAACCCACGGTACCTTTGACGGTACACACACTTTCCAAGCGTGCGCCTTAAACCACTCGGCCATCTCTCCTTTTTAAATATTATTCTTATAAAAACAAAGTGATGTATTTTTAAGATGAAAAATTTTTTTATTCTTAGAAATTTCATTAATATATTTTACAACATCTTTTGCAGATTTTTTTCCTGGAACGTAATCATGCCAAAATATTATTCCATTTGAATTGAGCATTCTGAAAGATTTTTCAGAATCATTTTTAACTACCGAGTATGTATGTCCTCCATCTATAAATATTAGGTCAAAATGATTTGGATACTGTTTTTCGTCAAATTCCATAGAATTTTGAAAAATAACTTTAATTTTATTTTCAACATTGCTTCCTGAAAATAAAAATTTTTCATAAATTGTTTCATTAAATATATTTCTAAAAGATATTTTATTATCACCTTTTTTTTTAATTATTTTATTTATTTGTTCCGGTTTTAAAGTAATAGAAATAATTTTCGAATTTTCTGGTGAATTTAATGCAAATAAATATGTGGTCTTTCCACTGCATGTTCCAAATTCAAAAATATTTTTACTTATTTTACTTAAAGAAGTCAAAACCCAAGCTTCATAATTTGAGGTCATTCCGGTAATTAAATTATTTGGGGATATACAAAAACTTTTAATTATTGTTTCTTTTTTTGGTCCCCATAAATTTGAGCTAATCTTTTCAGTTTTAAATATTTCGTGTAATTGATAAATATCAACTTCATTTATTTCAGATTTGTAAAATAATTTTTTTATTTTTTTTCTATTTGGCAAATAAAGTAAAATTATATTTGATATAATGAGTATAATTATTAATAACTTAATCATTTTTCTTTACTAATTTTTAGAACTCCAATAAATGCTTCTTGGGGTATCTCAACTTTACCAAACTGCTTGGCTCTAGCTTTTCCTTTTTTTTGTTTTTCTAAAAGTTTTCTTTTTCTATCAGTTGCTCCACCACCATGAATTTTGGTCAATACATCTTTCTTAAAACCTTTAATTGTTTCTCTGGCAATAATTTTACCTCCTATCGCCGCTTGAATAGGTATCATAAAATTGTGCCTTGGTATCAAATCTTTCAATTTTTCACATACTTCACGACCGGTCGATTGTGCGAAGTCTTTATGTATCATCATTGCTAAAGCGTCCACAGGCTCTGCATTTACTAAAATGCCCATTTTTACCAGATCTCCTTCTCTATGGCCTATTATTTCATAATCAAAACTAGCATACCCGCTAGTCATAGACTTCAATTTATCATTAAAATCAAAAACTACTTCATTTAAAGGTATTTCATAATTTATAACGGCTCTGTTTCCTGAATAACTTAAATTGGTTTGAACTCCTCTCTTGTTCTGACACATTTTAATTATTGATCCAAGATATTTGTCGGGTGTAATAATTGTTGCCTTTATCCAAGGTTCTTCAATAGATTTTATAAACGTAGGATCTGGCAAATTTGAAGGATTTTGTAAATGTTCTATTTTACCATTATTCATGTGAATTTTATAAACAACACCTGGAGTTGTTGTTAATAAATTAATATCAAATTCTCTTTCAAGTCTCTCTGTCACAATTTCAAGATGTAATAATCCCAAAAATCCACATCGAAAACCAAGTCCTAAAGCGCTTGATGACTCAGGTTCATAAGAAAAACTTGCATCATTTAATTGAAGTTTTGCCAAGCCATCTTTTAGTTTTTGATATTCGGAACTATCAACTGGAAATAAACCACAAAATACAACTGGTTTACTTGGTTTAAATCCTGGTAGCGCCTCGGTTAAAGGATTTGTTGATTCACAAATTGTATCGCCAACCTTGGTATCTGATAACACTTTAATCCCTGTTGTTATAAAGCCAATCTCACCTGCATTAAGTTCGTTAACATCTTTTGGTTTTGGAGTAAAAACGCCTACTTTTTCCACTAAATATTCTTGATTGGTAGACATCATTTTGATTTTCATATTTTTAGAAATTTTTCCGTCAATAACTCTCACTAAAATTACAACTCCTAAATATGTATCGTACCAACTATCAACTAATAAACATTTTAATAATTTGTCTTTTTCACCAGTAGGACCTGGTAAAGTTTGAATTATTTTTTCTAAAATTTCATTAATGCCTTCTCCAGTCTTGCCTGAACAAGGAACTGCATTTGATGTGTCTATGCCAATAACATCTTCAATTTGTTTATTTGTCTTATCTATATCTGATGCAGGTAGGTCTATTTTATTTAAGACTGGAATTATTTCATGATTAATATCCAAAGCTTGATAAACATTTGCTAATGTCTGAGCTTCAACTCCTTGTGTACTATCAACAATTAAAATTGAACCTTCGCATGCATACAAAGATCTACTTACTTCGTAACTAAAATCTACATGACCTGGCGTATCTATGATATTTAATACATAATTTTTTCCATCTTTAGCTTTATAATTTAATTTAACTGTTTGAGCTTTAATTGTAATGCCTCTTTCTCTTTCAATATCCATTGAATCTAAAACTTGAGCTTTCATCTCTCTGTCAGTGAGACCTCCACACTTATGAATTATTCTATCTGCAATTGTTGATTTTCCATGATCAATATGTGCAATAATTGCAAAATTTCTAATGTTATCGATTATGTTAGTCATTTTTAAGATCTAATTTTTGCGCCAGATTTTGACTCAACAGTAGAAATTATTAAATTATTTATTTTTTCTAAATCACTATCATTTAATGTTTTCTCTGCTGATTGAATAGTAACATTCAAAGCTATTGATTTTTTATTAGAAGGAATATTCTCGCCCTCGTAAACATCAAATACTTTTACTGACTTAATTAAATTTTTATCAATTGAAGTAATTAATTCAATTAGATCTTGAGCTTTTATATTTTTATCTACAACAAAAGCAAAATCCCTTTCTGATTTCTGATAGTCTGAGTATTCAAAATTTGATTTTTGATCTTTGAGTTTTAGCTTATTATCTTTTAAGTAGTCTAAATATATTTCAAAATTAACTAAAGCTTCTGTTTTAATATCAAGTTTTTTAATAATATTTGGATGAATTTCTCCAAAATGAGCAACAGGCTCAATATCATCTTTGTCTAAATAAATTGAACCAGATTTTCCTGGATGATAATACGATGGAGATTTATCTCTAATAAAAAAATTATGTTTATCATATCCAGCTTCAATTAATGTCTGAATAGCATCTTTTTTTGCATCAAAAACATCAGCCAATCTATCTTTTTCGTTCCAATTCAACCTTGATATCTTTCCAGATTTAATAGCTCCAATAACAGTTAATTGTTGTCCTGGTTGGTTGCCTTTAAAAATTGGACCTATTTCAAAAAGAGAAATATCTTTGAAGCCTCTATCTAAATTTTTATTTAGATAGAACATTAAATTTGGAAAAATAGAATTTCTTAAAACGTCTAGATCTGAACTGATTGGATTTACAATTTTAACTTCATTATTATCTTCTTTAAATAATTGATTAATTTTAGAATCTGTGAATGACCATGTAACAGTTTCATAATATCCTTTAGAAGCCACTGAACGTTGAAGGAAATGGAAAAGTTTTTGTTGTTTATTTAAAGTAGATTTAATTCTTATTTTCTCTGGCTCTAAAGTATTTATATTGTTATATCCTTTTATTCTTACTATTTCTTCTACAATATCAATTGGTTGGGTTATATCTGGTCTCCAAGTAGGAATTTTTAATTCTAATTCTTGTTTTTTTTTCGTTATTTCAAAACCTAAATCACTTAAAATTTTAAAAATCTCTTTATCTTGAATTTTAAAACCTGCAATTTTCTCGAATAATGTAATTTTAAATTTGATTTTATTTTTTTTATTTTTTTCAATTTTTTGAATATCGAATTTACTTATTTTTCCTCCACAAATATCAGTTATTAACTGCGCCGCTCTTGTTAAACCTATTTCAATAGATGTTGGATCTATTCCTCTTTCAAATCTAAACTTTGCATCAGTATCTAAGTTCAATAATTTAGAAGTCTTTCTTATTGATCTAGGATTAAAATATGCTGACTCCAGAAGAATATTTTTTGTATTAAATTCAGTTCCTGTACGTGTGCCTCCAATTATGCCTCCTAAACCTAAAACTCCTGATTGATCTGAAATAACACACATGTCATCTTCTAACTTATATTCCTTGTTATCTAGAGCTTCAAAAGTTTCACCTTTTTTAGAATTTCTTACTATTATTTCTTTATCAATTTTGTCTGCATCATAGGCATGAAGTGGCCTATTTAAATCTAACATTACATAGTTAGTTATATCAACTATAGCTGAGATTGGTTTTTGACCAAGAGACTCGATTTTATCTTTCAGCCATTTCGGGCTTTCTTTGTTTGATACTCCTTTAATCAAACAACTTCCAAAAATAGTACAGCCTTGATTTTTGTCTTTTTTAATTGAGACCTTAATATTTTGAGGTCCTTCTTTTTTTATTTTACTTTTAAAAATATTTTTTAGTTTTCCTGCTCCAGCTGCAGCTAGGTCTCTAGCTACACCTCTAACTCCTAAACAGTCAGGACGATTGGGAGTAATTGATAAATCAACTACTTTTTCACTTACATTTTTAAAAAAGTTTTTACCAATTTTGCTAGAATATTTATTTTGGCTAAGTTCTACAATTCCCTCTCTTTCGTTAGAGAGATTTAATTCTGCTTCAGAGCACAGCATTCCATATGAGGTTACACCTCGAATTTTACTTACAGCAAGTTGCATTTTATTTTTTGGAATAATTGAGCCTGGACCAGCATATACTGTTAAAAGATCCTTTTTTGCATTTGGAGCTCCACAAACAACTTTAACTGTATCTTTTCGTCCTATATCAACATCACATACTTTTAATCTATCAGCATTTGGGTGTTGTTCAGCATTAATGACTCTTGCAATTTTAAAACTATCAAGTTCAGAACTAACATTCTCAAAATTCTCAACTTCGAGCCCTATATCTGTCAATTTCTCAATTATTTTACTTTCGTTATATTTTGTATCGAGATGTTCTTTTAGCCAACTTATGGTAATTTTCATCTGCTCAGGCCCCTATAACTTGATGGAACATCAAGTGGATCAAATCCAAAATGATTTAACCATCTATAATCTGTCTCAAAAAAAGCTCTTAAATCATTTATACCATATTTAAGCATTCCAAGCCTATCAATACCTATGCCGAATGCATATCCTTGGTACTTGTCTGGGTTTACATTTACATTTTTGAGTACATTTGGATGGACCATTCCACATCCTAATATTTCTAACCATTTGTCTCCTTCGCCAATAATGATTTTGCCATCTCTTAACTCATAACCAATGTCTACCTCGGCGGATGGTTCTGTAAAAGGAAAATGACTTGGTCTAAATCTCATTTGTATTTTATCAACTTCAAAAAATTCTTTTATAAAGTAATTTAAGCAACCTTTTAAATGTCCCATATTTATGTTTTTATCAATATGAAGTCCTTCAACTTGGTGAAACATTGGTGAATGAGTTTGATCACTGTCTGATCTATATGTTCTTCCGGGTGCTATTATTTTGAAAGGCGGTTTTCCTTTAAGCATTGTTCTTATTTGAACCGGAGAGGTATGTGTTCTTAAAAGCAATTTCTTATTATTGTCTAGATAAAAAGTATCATGCATATCTCTTGCTGGATGATCGTCGGGAGTATTTAATGCGGTGAAATTATAATGTTCATTCTCTACATCTGGCCCCTCTTCAACACTAAATCCAATTTCTGAAAATATTGATGATATTTCATCGATTACTTGTGAAACTGGGTGGATTTTTCCTTGATTAATATCTCTCTCAGGTAAAGTTACATCTACTTTTTCATTTTCAAGTTTAGAATTAATTTCTTTAATTCCAATTTCTTGAAGTTTATTATTTATTTTTTCTTGAAGTTCTTCTTTTATAAAATTTAAGTCTGATGCA
>CACDAL010000021.1 GCA_902550805.1 uncultured Pelagibacteraceae bacterium | reverse complement strand
ATAGGATAAATTGCCTCCTTCCCATTCATTTCCTAAAACATATATAATTTTTTCATCTCTATTTTTATCCCAAAATTCTTGAGCTTGTTTGGCAATTTTATTTCCAGGATAATCTGTCCGTTTATCAGTTTCTGTGATTGATACATAAGCATAAGCAAATGGAGAGAAAATAAAAAAAACTATAAAGACTGTCGTAAAGCCTTTTAGTTTATTCAAATTAATTTGAGATTGAAAAATATAAATTACCAAAACGCCAAAGAATAAATAAAAAGGTGCCATCCACATTGTTCTAATTTTAACTCCCATAATCATAGAAGTAAAAAATACTAAAGCTATTGGGACAATATTTATTGCTAGTAAAAATAATAGTTTATTATCACTAAAATTAAATTTAGTTTTCAATTTATTATTTAAAAATAAAAGCATTAAAAAGAATGGTATTAATATTCCAATTTGTTTTCCTAAAAATATTAATGGATGAATTATGTGATCTAAGAAATTTTGATCACCTGTTCCTGTTCTATCAAGACCATAAGTAATAGTTACATAATCATTTTCGGTTAACCAAATTAAATGTGGTAATAAAACTATTAAAAATGGGATTGAAGATGCCAAGCATTTAAAATCAATTTTTTTTTTATAGATCATATAAATTAAAAAAACATCCATTGCCAATCCTAAATAGATAATCAAATATTTAGATAAAAATCCAAATCCCGCAAATAAACCAACTAACAACCAATCTATAATTTTGTTGTCTTTAAAACCTTTCCATAAATATAAAACTGTAAACGCCCAGAAAGGCATCAAGCAAACGTTCACATTAAATTCAGGAGTTGTGAAATTATAAAAATAAATCCCTTCTAGTAATAAAACTGACAATAGACAAAAAATTTTATTTTCAAAAAAATCTTCTGCAAACTTAAAAACAACAAAAAAAGAAACAATTACACAAATTTGACTTAATAAATAATAAGCCCAATCTTGCGCACCAAAAATTTGATAAAAAATTTCAACTAAAAATGCACTCATTGGTGGGTGCTTATTAAATCCCCAATCTAAATTACTTCCCCATGCTAACGCCTCAATTGTATCTAGTGGTAAGTTGTTATTTGTTAAAGTTGGGATCAAAATCCAAACAATTAAGTGTGTTGCAAGAAAAATATAAAATAAATTATATAAATTCTTTTTATTTAATGCCATTTTTTTCAATTTATACAATTAATAGTGACTTGACACTCAATATTTCGCGAATATATTCACCAAATTCAAAAATTGAGCATGGTTAAGATCTCTAAAAAATATACTCCAAAGGAAACTGAAAAATATATGTGTGCTAAACATATGGCATACTTCAAAAATAAATTAAATGAATGGAAAAAAGATCTTAAAAAAACTAATAGTGAAGCAATATATAATGCTTCACTTGATGACAACAGTGCTTCTGCTGATATAGTTGATCAAGCTAGCTCTTATACGGAAAAGAGTGTTGAGATGAGAGCTATTAATAGACAAATAAAGTTGATTTCAAAAATTGATAGTGCTTTAAAAAAAATTGAAGATGGTACATATGGTTTTTGCGAAGAGACGGGGGAGCCAATAGGGCTAAAGAGATTAATGGCAAGACCTGTTGCATCATTATGCATTTCAGCTCAAGAAAAACATGAAAAAAATGAAAAAGTTTACGCAGACAACTAGGGTAGCGGTATCTCCGCTTTTTTATCCATAAATTTATAACCTTTAACTATTGCTGGACGTTTAGATATTTTAATATACCAGCGGCTAAGGTTATCAAAATTTGATAATCCAATGTCATGTATTGGATGTCTGGCAATCCAAGGCCATGTAGCAATATCAGCAATTGAATATTTTTTTCCCGCTAAATAATCTGAGTGTTCCAATCTTTCGTCTAAATCTTGATAAATTCTCTTGGTAATATCAAAATACCTTTTTTCACCAAATTTGCTTTTTCCTCGATGGTAATGATGAAATTGATGATGTTGACCTATCATCGGTCCCACATAACCCATTTGAGCCATTAACCATTGATTGATTTTAATTCTATCTTTTTTCTCATAAAATTTATTACTTTTTTCAGCCAAATACATGAGGATAGCGCCAGACTCGAAAACGGCTTCTTTGTTATTATCATGATCTATGATCACGGGAATTTTACTAAATGGACTTATCTTTCTAAATTCTAAATTAAATTGTTCTTTTTTATCGTGTAGATCAACTTTAGTTACCTTATACTCCAAATTAATCTCTTCTAACATAATGCTTATTTTTTTTCCGTTAGGGGTATCTGCAGAAAATAATTCTATCACTCTTTAACGCCCAGTCTTTCTTTGACTGCTTTTGAAGTAGTTGTAAATTCAAGCTTATACTTTTCATTTGGTCTCGAATATTTAAAACATCCTCTGGCAGCTAGAGCACCTTCATGAAACCCGGACAAAATGAGCTTAAGTTTTCCAGGATAAAAACATATATCGCCAATTGCAAAAATACCTTTTTTATTTGTCTCAAAACTTTCTGTGTTTACTGGAATTAATTTTTTATCGATATTTAAACCCCATTCTAAAATTGGGCCCAATTGCATAATTAAACCAAAAAAACCTAATATATAATCTGTATTAATAATTTTTATATCTCCATCGTCACTTTTTATCTCAACACTTTCAAGCATTTCATGTCCTTTAACATCTTTTATGGAAAATTTTGTTAAAACATCAATTTTTTTTCCTTTTTCTAATTCTTTTAATTTTTCTACACTAGCTGGAACAGCTCTAAACTCATCTCTTCTATGTACTAAAGTAACTTTTGAATTTTTTGATAATTCAATAGCCCAATCTAAAGCGCTATCTCCTCCTCCAAAAATAACTACTGATTTATCTTTAAAAATACTTTTATCTTTTATTGAATATAAAACTGATTTTCCTTCAAATTTTTCACAATTTTTAGTTGGAAATTTTCTTGGTTCAAAGGAGCCTACTCCACCTGCTATAATAATATTTGTTGTTAAAAACTCTTTTCCTTTTGAGGTTTTAACGATCCATCTCTCGTTTTCATTTTTTATTTCTTGAACTCTATCGTTTAAATGAGATTTGAAGTTAAATGGTTTTATCTGTTCAATTAAATTATTTGTAAGTTCTTCTCCGGTACATTCAGGAATTGCAGGTATATCATAAATAGGTTTGTCTGGATAAAGTTCAATGCATTGACCTCCTAATTTATTTAGATTATCAACTATTTCACATTTAAGCCCAATGATTCCCAATTGATGAGCACAAAATAAACCTGTGGGTCCCGCTCCAACAATTAAAACATCTGTATCAATCATTAAACTTGCTTTTCTGGTAAATGAATAACTAATCCATTTAATTCATCAGATACTACAATTTGACAACTTAATCTGCTACTCGTATTTGGTTTGTAAGCCTGATCTAACATATCATCTTCTCCTTCAGATTTTTCTGGTAATTTATTAAACCAATCTTCTTTGACATAAACATGGCAAGTGGCACAAGCCATTCCTCCGCCACAATCGGCATCAATTCCTGGAATATTGTTTTGAACCGCACCTTCCATTACGCTAAGACCATTAGAAACATCTGCTTCGTGCTCTTTACCGTTATGTTCTATGTATTTGATTTTAGCCATTTGAAAGTTATATAAGTGCAAAAAAAAATAGGGCAAGTAGTTAAACCTGCCCTATTATTAATTGTTTGCTCTTACTATTATCTTCTAGAAGAGTTTGCAACAGCGCAAGACCAGATAATTAAACCGAATGCGATTTTATTAACAAAGTCTGCTAAGTTGTAGATCACGTTTAGTGATGCTGAGTCTATTCCGCCTGTTAGGTAACCAAAAATGTAACCTAATGGGTAAATTGCCCATCCAATAGTAACAATCATTCTTAATGCTCCGAATGCAGTTACTAGTGCTTTGTTTCCAGATTTAGCTGCAGCTTTGCCTGCTTCACCTGAAAAGATTTCATAAAGAATGTAAATCCATCCAGCTATCCCGATAATAAAACCAAGTGTAGCATTAATGAACCCTGCTTCTCCAAGATATCCACCAACTAACATAACTAAAGAACCAAGTAAGATTCTCCAGAAAATGTTACTATCTACTTTTCTTACTGCTGAAAGAATTAAATAAAATTCTACTAGCTGTAAAGGTACAGTAATTAACCAATCTATGTATCTGTAAACAGTTGGAGTGTCTCCTGTCTCAACCCAAACTCCTCTCATATACATATAGTGAATAAATGCGATACCAGTTACTAATCCAGCTACATTTACTGATTTTCTCCACTGGGCGCTTACATTTGCTTGCTCCATAAAGAAAAACGCAGTAGCTGCCAACATACCCATTGAAATTAACCAGAATGAAATACCTACGAAATCATCTACAGCCAAAATGGTAGTTGCCGCATTAGCTGCTGTAATGCTCATAAAAAGCACTAAGCCTAAAGCTAACGTTTTAATTGTCTTCATAAAAAACTCCCTCTCAGTTAGTTTTTTTATTTTAATTTTAAACTAGGGACCAACTTATTAGTTTGTCCAAAAGTTATGGGTTAATAACAAAAAAAATAAGTTTGTTGAAGACTTTTTGTCCTTTTATAATCATTGATTTTACTTACTTTTTAAAATTAAATACAACCAGTTACATAAAATCATTATAAAATGTTGTCAAAAAACAAATCATTATGGAATTAAGTTATAAAAAAATTTACCAAGATTCGATCAAAAAACCGGAGGAATTTTGGAAAAATATTTCACAAGATATATTTTGGTTTAAAAAACCAACAAAAATTTTAAATAAATCTAATCCACCTTTTTATAAATGGTTTGAAGATGGAACAACCAACGCTTGCTACAATGCATTAGACCATCATATAGATCAAGGCAAGGGTGATAAAATTGCTTTGATCTACGATAGTCCTATTACTGGAAACAAAGCAAAGTTTACATTTAAAGAACTTAAAGAAAAAGTATCAAAATTTGCAGGCGCGTTAGATAATCAAGGTATAAAAAAAGGAGATAGGGTTGTTATTTATATGCCGATGATTCCTGAGGCAGTAGTCGCAATGCTTGCATGTGGAAGAATTGGTGCAATTCACTCAGTAGTTTTTGGAGGATTTGCTTCAAATGAATTGGCAAGTAGAATCGACGATAGTAAGGCTAAAATTTTAATAACTGCATCATGCGGTTTTGAGCCTGCTAGAACTGTAGAATACAAACCTTTAGTGGATGAAGCTTTAAAACTCGCTAATCATAAATTAAATAAAGTTATTTTTTTTCAAAGAAAAGATAATGAAGTCAAACTTAATGCTCCTCAAGAAATTAGCTGGGAAGAAGCATTAGTTAATGCAAAAGATATAGATTGTGTGGAAATGGGTTCGAATGAATTTTCTTATATTTTATATACCTCGGGTACTACGGGTATACCAAAAGGTATAGTTAGAGATATTGGCGGTCATATAGTTGCTCTTAAATGGACAATGAAGAATATATACAATGTTGATGCTGATGATGTTTGGTGGTCAGCTAGTGACATAGGATGGATTGTGGGTCATTCTTATATTGTTTATGCACCTCTATTTAAAGGATGCACGACTGTTTTGTTTGAAGGTAAACCAGTTGGAACTCCTGACGCTGGAGTTTTTTGGAGAATAATTTCAGAATACAAAATAAAATCACTTTTTACTGCTCCTACCGCATTTAGAGCAATCAAAAAAGAAGATCCCGAAGGTAAATTTTTTTCTAAATATGATCTAAGCTCTTTTAAATCTTTATTTCTTGCTGGAGAAAGAGCAGATCCAGATACTCTTAAATGGGCAGAAAGCTTATTAAAGGTTCCTGTAATTGATCATTGGTGGCAAACAGAAACTAGTTGGGCAATTAGTTCAAATTGTACCGGAATAGAAATGCAAAAAACAAAATATGGTTCAGCTTGCAAAGCCGTTCCTGGATATGATGTTAAAATTATAAAACCAGATCAAAGTTTAGCTAAGCCAAATGAAATGGGAGACATAGTTGTTAAATTGCCTCTTCCTCCAGGTACTTTTCCAACACTTTGGAATGCAGATAAAAGATATGAAGAAAACTATATGACAAATTATAAAGGTTATTATCAAACTTATGATGCGGGTCACATTGATGAAGATGGATACATATGGATTATGTCTAGAACTGATGACATAATAAATGTTGCAGGTCATAGGTTGTCAACTGGTGCTATTGAAGAAGTTTTATCAGAACATCAATCTGTTGCTGAATGTGCAGTAATTGGAATTAAAGATCAATTAAAAGGTCAATTACCTATTGGATTAATTGCATTAAAAGCGGGTGTTTCAAAGGACAATGAAACTATATCAAAAGAATGTGTACAAATGGTTAGAGATAAAGTAGGTCCTGTTGCCGCATTTAAAATTGCTATAGTTGTAAAAAGACTTCCTAAAACAAGATCTGGAAAAATATTAAGAGGGACAGTTAGAAAAATTGCTGATAATGAAGAATATAAAATGCCAGCAACAATTGATGATCCAACAATTTTAGATGAACTAAAACAAGATTTAATAAATAACAATATTTTAAAATAATGACCAAAGCTTATATTTTTATGTTGGTTGCTATTTTCTTCGAAGTAACAGGAACATTACTTCTTCCTTCTACTCAAAATTTTACAAAAATAATTCCAACAGCAATAGCTGCTACTTGTTATCTGTCTGCTTTATATTGTCTTACTCATGTATTACACAAAATTCCAATTGCAATTGTTTATGCGACATGGAGTGGTTTGGGAATATTTACTATTGCAATATTTGGTTATATTTTTTTCAAACAAACCTTGGCTTGGCAAGCTATTTTAGGATTATTTCTAATTGTAGCTGGTGTTGTTTTGGTTAATACCTTTTCTTCAAAAGTTATTTAAATAACATTGGTTTTCCAGATGGTTCTCCTAATAATTTTCCATTTTTCATTTTAATTTCACCATTAATTAAAGTTGCAACTGGCGTACCTTTAAATTTAAATCCATTAAAAGGGGACCAGCCACACTTACTTTCTATATTTTCATTTTTGATTTCAATTGTTTTGTTCATATCTACAATTGTAAAGTCAGCATCAAATCCTTCTTTAATAAATCCTTTGTTTTTAATTCCAAAAATCTTAACAGGGTTTTCACAAACTAGATTTATCAATTGATTTAGAGATAACTTTCCATCATTTACATGATTAAGCATAACAGGCATAAGCGTTTGCACACCTGGCATACCAGATGGTGAGTTAGGATATTCCTTATCTTTATTTTCTCTTAAATGTGGAGCATGATCTGAACCTATTGTGTCGTTTAAATTGTTCTTAACCGCATACCACAATCTATCATAATGAAATTTATCTCTTAATGGTGGATTCATCTGAGCATAAGTTCCAAGTTTATCGTAACAATCTGGAGCATATATTGTTAGATGTTGTGGGGTAATCTCAAATGTTATGTCGCCTTTATGTTGTGATAAAAAATCAATTTCTTCTTTTGTTGTTATATGAAGAACATGTGCTTTTTTCTTATATCTTTCAGCAATTCTAACTATTCTTCTTGTAGATGAGATCGCGCATTCAGCACTCCTCCAAACTGGATGGGAATGAACATCACCATTTTTAATTAATTTTTTATTAACATTTAAAATGGCCTCGTCTTCAGAATGGACCGCAACAACTTTTGAGCTATTTTGAAAAACTTTATCAATATCGTCTTCTTCAGCAACCAGTAAATTACCAGTTGAAGATCCTGCAAAAAGTTTAATTCCACAACAACCTTCCAGATCTTTTAGACTTGCCAAATCTTTTGCATTATCGGCTGTTGCACCAAAATAAAAAGCATAATTGCAATACATTCTATTTTTTGCGAGATCTAATTTCCTTTGAAACTCTTTCATATTAGAAGTTGGTGGATTTGTGTTAGGCATTTCAAATACACTAGTAATGCCTCCTGCAATTGCTGCTCTACTTCCTGAATGAAGATCTTCTGTATCAGTTGATCCAGGTTCTCTGAAATGTGTTTGTGTATCTATGCATCCAGGTAAAACTGTTTGACCTTCCGCATTTATTGTTTCTTTGGCTTCTTGTGAAATTTGGC
>CACDAL010000020.1 GCA_902550805.1 uncultured Pelagibacteraceae bacterium | reverse complement strand
AATCTTTCTTTTGATATTTCTCTATCTATCATATTAAGACTTGCGGCTTTTGTTCCAGGTCTAGGACTAAAAATAAATGAAAAAGAATTTATAAATTTTATTTTATTTAATAAATTTAATGTTTCTTGAAATTCAATCTCGGTTTCTCCTGGATAACCTATTATAAAATCACTTGAAAACTTTATCTCTGGATTAATTTTTATCAATTTTTTATATATTTTTAAATAATCCTCTACCTTATGTTTTCTGTTCATTAATGATAACATTTTATCTGAACCACTTTGAATAGGTAGATGAACAAAAGGCATTAGTTTTTTGCTAGTTGAATAACATTCAATTAAGTCATCTGTCATGTCTCTGGGGTGAGAAGTTGTATATCTAATTCTTTCTAATTCTTGAATTTTGTTTAGCTTATTTATTATGTCCGAGATTCTATATTCTTTTGAATGTTCTACATATGAATATGCATTAACATTTTGACCCAATAGAGTAATTTCTTTTGCTCCATTTTTAACTATTTTTTCTGCTTCTTTAATTATTTGCTTGAACGGCCTAGAATATTCAGGACCTCTCGTATAAGGCACAACACAAAAATGGCAGAATTTATCACATCCTTCTTGAATTGTAAGATATGCTGAAACTTTGTTATTATTGTTTTCTATTTTATCAAAAAAATTAAATTTCGATACAGAATCAAATTCAGTTTGTTCATTTTTTTTATTAATTACATAATTTTTTAAAAGATTATTTATTTTATGATAAGATTGGGGACCTATTATAATATCTATGTAAGGTTCTCTTTCAATCATTTCTTGATTTTCTGCTTGAGCAACACACCCCGCAATAACCATAATTGGTTTTCTTTTGTTTCTAAATAATTTTTTTACTCTTCCAATTTCATGATACACTTTTTCTTTTGCCTTATCTCTAATATGACAAGTATTTAATATATAGCAATCAGCATTAATTTGATTATCAGTTTTGTCATAACCTATATTTTTAATTGAGTCATAAATACGATTGGAATCGTATTCGTTCATCTGACAACCAAATGTTTTTATAAAAACTTTTTTTTGCATAGGCTATTTTTTTTTTATTCCATATAGCTCTAACTTATGATCAACTAATTTATATCCATATTTTTCTGCAACTTTATTTTGTAAATTTTCTATTTCTTCATCAACAAATTCAATTATTTCTCCAGTTTTAATATCTATAAGATGGTCGTGATGACTTTCTACTAATGCTTCATATCTTGCCTTTCCACCTTTAAAATCGTGCTTGGTCAATATTCCTTCTTCTTCAAAAAGTTTAACTGTTCTATATACAGTTGCTATACTTATTTTAGAATCTATTTTTGACACTCTATTATATAACTCATCTACATCTGGATGGTCAGATTCTCCATAAGTTTCCTTTGACTCGGAAAGTACCTTTGCTATTATTCTTCTTTGATCAGTTAGTTTTACGCCTTTTGCTAAACATTTTTGTTCTATTGTTTCAGTCATAATATATTTTAACTCGAATAAAGGGGTTTAATCAAATCTTTAATTAGCAAGCCTTTTTTGTATAATTTCAATATATCTTTATAATTTTCACCTTTCAAATCTTTAGAATTAAAACCAATTAAACTAATATTATTGGCTAGTGAAATTGCTTTTGCAATAGATAAAGAAATTCTAATTGAAGAAAATTTTCCCGGTCCCTGATTAATAAAAATTCTACCTAATTCTTGAAGTTTTATTTTATTTTTTTCTAAAAAATCCAAAAGAAGGATAATAAACTTGTCAAAATTTTCTCTACTGTTTATATGAGTCGTAGTATATGATTGATCTTCAGTAATGATTGAAAAAAGAATTTTTTCACCAGTAGCATCAATTATTAAATTTTTCATATTTTATTTATTTTTTTTAAATGCTCATGCTGAAAGTGTAAATAAAAAATATCATCATAATGAGCAAGGTATTTTAGCCTTAATGTACCACAGATTTGATGAAAACAAATATCCATCAACAAATATTCAAATGGACATATTCAAAAAACATATTGAAATTATAGAAAATAATAATTTTAAATTTTTTGACCCAAAAGATTTTGACAATAAATTTTTAAAAGCAAAAAAAGAAAAAAAAATTTTACTTTCTATAGATGATGCATATTTATCATTTTATGAAAATGCATGGCCTTATCTTAAAAAAAATAAAATCCCATTTATTTTATTTGTATCTACGGAAGCTGTTGGAAAATACGGCTATATGAATTGGAAAGAAATTAAAGAAGTTGAAAAAGAAGATTTTGCATTTATTGGCAACCATTCACATTCTCACAAATATTTAGTAGACTTTGAATTTGAAAAATTTTCTGAAGATATAAATAAATCAATAAACATTTTTAAAAAAAAAATTGGCTACAATCCAGTTTTTTTTTCATATCCTTTTGGTGAATATAGTCTTGAACAAAAAAAATTCATTTCAAATATATTTGATTACGCTTTTGGACAACACTCGGGAGTTATTGATCTAAACAAAGATAAATTTGAATTACCTAGATTTCCTATTAACGAAGAATATGGTGATTTAGAAAGATTTAAATTTTTAATAAAACTATTACCTTTACAGTACAAAAAAATAATACCAGAAGATAAATTTATAATAGAAAAAAACAACCCACCAAAAATGCAAATTAATTTTTTTAAAGATCAAAAAAATATAAATTTGATTAATTGTTTTTCTAATGAAGGAAAAGGTTGGAAAAATACTAAAGTAAATTTTGACAATCAAAGATTGCATATTATTTTTTCTGATAAATTTAATCTTAGAAGAGGAAGAATTAATTGCTCTCTTAATGATAAAGAAGGTTGGAGATGGTTAGGAATTCAACTATCAATTAATTAAATTAAATTTTTAATCTTTAAACTTGTTGGTAGAATTTTAACATCGTCAAATTCAGTTAATGAATTTTGTTCTATAATTTTTTTTAAGATTTTAGTATATTCAACTCCTGTTTCAGCATATTTATCAAGATATCTTACAAGCCCTAAACTATCTAACTTTCCTTGGTTGTCCCTTTGAATTGCCCTTTCCTTTCTAAATTCTTTGTAACTGGAATGAGTATTCAAATTTCTTTGATAGGCTTTTACAGATGCTTTTAAAACTTTAAATCTTGCAACCTTATGCTTGGCATTCTTATCTACAGCTGCTGGTTTAATGCCTTCTCCTGTCCAAGTCCATTGACCAAACAATGCATTTCCCTCTTGAGCAAATCTAGAACTTCCCCAACCAGTTTCTTTTGCGGCTTGCGCTATTGCTAAAGAAACTGGAATTTCATCCATTCTAATTTTTAATGTAGTTAAATCATTATTTTTAATACCATATTGTTTAAATTTTTTTTTTAACCAATCTTTATCTATATTGCTGTTATTGCTTTTATTTAAAATAACAAAAAGTTTTTTTCTATCTAGTTTAATTTTAGTATTTTCTTCAATAATTAATGGTAAAACAATTTTTATAAATAACTCTTTTCTTTTTTTTACACTTTCAATATTTTTTAGCTCTTTTGGAAGACGATGTATCTTATTTCCAATATTAACAAGTTTCAATTTTTTAACTTTTTTTAAACTATATTCGTTTTGATTAAATAATTCTTCAATTGTTGATGCACTTAGTCTTGGAGTATCAATAACATTTTCCTCTTCACCAAAAACATCAATATCTTCAAAAACATCTTTTGAAATTATAAAATCATTATCTTTATTATCTTTAATTTCTATTTTGTTATTTCTTTTTTTAAAAGTTTCATCAAAATTTTGCTTTGAAGAATTAACAATTATTTTATTTGGCTTTAAATTTTTTTTTAAAGTTTTTACTGTGCCAGGTAGTATAAAAAATGTAAAAATTACTACAAAACTAAAAATGGATATTTTATAAAAACTTTCATAGCCTTCTAATAATAAATTTTTATATTTTTTTTCTTTTAATTTTTTAGAAACTAATATTTTATTTTTTCTTTTAACCATAGCGGGTGATTCTTTTTAATATTATAAATATTTTTATTATTTTATACAGCTAAAACTTCTTTTACCTCTGGAATATAGTGACAAAGCAAATTTTGAACTCCTTGTTTTAGAGTAAGAGTTGAAGATGGACATCCGGAGCAGCTTCCTTTTAATTCTACTATAACTTTGCCATCTTTAAATTCTTTAAATTTTATATCTCCTCCATCTTTTGCTACAGCAGGTCTTATTTTTTTTTCTAAAATACTAACAATTTTTTTTTCAATTTCTCCATAATTATTAACTTCTGTAACAAAAGAAGACTTGCTAATAACAAAATCATTTCCTTCATTATAATATTCATTTATATGCGAAATAACTATATGTTTTATGTTTTCCCATTTTTCGTTATCTGATTTGTTAACTGATAAAAATTCCTCACTTAAGAAGATTCCAGTTACACCACTTATTGAAAGAATATTTCTAATAAGGTGATTATTAGTTTCATCTTTTTTTAAAACTTCATAAGGTCCATCCATGGAAACTTTTTTGCCTGGCAAAAACTTTAAGGAATTTGGATTTGGAGTTTCTTGAGTTTGAACAAACATGATAACTATTTTATTATTTTTTCATAAATTTACTAGACTAAAAACCCACTATTTTTTTAATTTCTTCTATTTTTTTCGAAGCAATTTGATTTGCTTTTTCTCCACCTTCTTTAAGAACACTATCAATATACCTTTTATCTTTTATTAAACTATTTATTTCAGTTGATATGGGTAAAATTTTTTCCACAACAAGTTCGGCCAATATTTCTTTAAATTTTGAAAAATTTTTACCACTTAATTCTTTTATTGAATCCTGTAAACTTTGATTATTGAGACTTGAATAAATTCCTAAAAGATTTTCAACTTCCGGTCTTTGATTCAATTTTTTTTCATCGTCTGGCAATGGTTCAGTATCAGTTTTAGCTTTCTTAATTTTATTTACAATTTGGTCTTTTGTGTCGGTTAAATTGATTCTGCTTAAATCTGAAGGATCAGATTTGCTCATTTTATTAGTGCCATCTTTTAAACTCATTATTCTTGAAAAATTTTTTTGTATTAATGGTTCTGGAACTCTAAGAAAATTTGGTGCTTTAAAATCTAAATTAAATTTTTGAGCAATATCTCTAGATAATTCTAAATGCTGCTTTTGATCTTCTCCAACCGGAACATGACTTGCATCATAAAGCAAAATATCTGCTGTCATCAATACTGGATAAATATATAAACCAATGCTAGCTTTCTCTTTATCTTTTCCGGCTTTTTCTTTAAATTGAGTCATCCTGTTTAACCATCCCATTCGCGCGACACATCCAAGAATCCAAGATCCTTCTGCATGAGCTGACACCGAAGATTGGTTAAATATAATACTTTTTTTTGGATTAATTCCGCTTGCCAAAAAAGCGGCTGTGGTTTCTCTTATATTATCTTTTAAAATTTTTGGGTCTTGTTTCGTAGTAATTGCATGTAAATCAACTACACAATATACACATTCATTTCCTGGTTGGTTTTGCAAATCTACAAAATTTTTTATCGCTCCTATATAATTGCCTAAATGAAGATTGCCTGTAGGCTGAACTCCTGAAAAAATTTTTTTTCCCATTATATTAATACTTTAATTTAATATCCGAAATTTTAAAAGCTTTTGTGAGCAAAGAAATCAAAATATAGATAATAAAAGTTATAAGAACTAACAAAACAATAGTTATAAGTTTATATTCACTATTATAATTTAAATTTTCGTTAAACAATTTTATCAAATTTAAAAAAATATAAGAAGTTAAAATAGTTGAAAAAATAATTTTCAAGAATGTTTGAATAAAATTTAAATTTAATGAAAAATATCTTTTATTATTTAAATAAACTATAAGAAAAAGAGCATTTATCCATGAAGATATAGTTGTTGCTATTGGTATTATTACAAATCCTACTTTATTAAAAAAATAAACACTAATCATAATATTAGATATCACTGAAAATAATGAAAAGTAAAAAGGAATCTTTGTATTATGCCTTGCAAATAAAAAACTTGAAAATACTTTTATTAAAGTAAACGCTGGCAAACCTAGAGCAAAATAAAATAATGCTAATGCAGAATTTTTTACGCCGACAGAATCAAATGATCCATACCCAAATAATGAAGATGTTATTTCTTCTGAACCTATTAATAGCGCCAGTGTTGCCGGTAAACTTAAAAATAAACTTAATTCCAATGCTTTATTTTGAATTAAGTTAATTTTCTTTTTATTATTAGATTGAATATGTTTGCTTAAGTTTGGCAAAAGTACTGTTCCTATTGCAATACCGGCAACTGCTAAATTAATTTGATATATTCTATCCGCATAATAAAGATAAGAAACTGCACTTGCTTGAAATGATGCAATAATTGTTCCAACTAAAATATTTATTTGTGTAACTCCTGATGAAAAAATACTTGGTAAAAGTTTATTAAAAAATAACTTTACTTTATTGTCAATTTTGAAATTTAAAGTAATTTTTGGAAAATAAAATTTCCTAACAAAAAAAATTAAAAAAATTAGCTGAACAAGCCCTGCAAAAGTAACAGCGTACGAAAGATAATATACAAGATTGTCGTTTAAATAACTTTGTAACAATAAAACTAAAATTAAAAATATATTTAAAACAATCGGTGTTGCTGCAGCAGCTGCAAATTTATTATGTGAATTTAATATAGCTGAAAAAAAAGAAGATAAACTTACAAATAATAAAAAAGGGAAAGTAAATCTTGTAAGAGAAATTGTTAAATCAAGTTTATCTGTATTTTCTGTAAATCCTGGTGCTATGATAAAAATAAAAGAAGGCATAAAAATTTCAATAACTAAAACAATCAAAATCAAACTAATCAAAAGTAAATTAAATATTTTATTTGCAAATTTTTTGGATCTATTTTTTCCTAAAACAAACTCTGATGAATAACTTGGAACAAAGGCTGCGTTAAATGTTCCTTCGGAAAATAATCTTCTAAATGTATTTGGTATTCTAAATGCCACAAAAAAAGCATCTGCAATTGGACCTGAACCAAGATAAATAGCTATTAAAACATCTCTAAAATATCCAAGTATTCTGCTAATTAAAGTATAGAAACTAAATGTGGTTGTTGACTTAATTAGGTTCATAAATCATATTAGTCTTAAAATTGCTCTATTTGTATATCTAATTACACAAAATGAAAAAAAGTAAAATTGAACATTATTCTGATAAAGAAGCTTTAGAATTTCATAATAGTAATAAATCTGGCAAGATTGAGATAATTTCATCTAAGCCAATGACTACAAAAAGAGATTTGGCACTAGCATACTCGCCGGGTGTAGCAGCTCCAGTAAAAGCAATTTCAAAAAATCCTGAACTTGCATATGATTATACAACTAAAGGCAACTTAGTTGCCGTTATAAGCAATGGAACAGCAATATTAGGCTTGGGAAATCTAGGCGCTATTGCTTCAAAACCGGTAATGGAAGGCAAAGCAGTATTATTTAAAAGATTTGCTGATATTGATGCTATTGATCTTGAAATAGAATCTAATAACTCAGATGAAATAATTAATAGCATTAAAAATTTTGCAGTAAGTTTTGGTGGAATAAATTTAGAAGACATTGCGGCTCCAGATTGTTTTGTAATTGAAAAAAAATTAAAAAAAATTCTAGATATTCCTGTATTTCATGACGACCAACATGGGACCGCTATAATAACTTGTGCAGCTCTAATCAATGCTGTCGACATAGCTAAAAAAAAAATTGATAAAATTAAAATTGTTATTAATGGAGCAGGAGCTTCGGCTATGGCTTGTGCGGACCTTTTTAAAAGAAAAGGTGTTCTTCAAAAAAATTTAACTATGATTGATCGAAAAGGAGTAATCTACAAAGGAAGATCAGATCTAAACGAATGGAAGAAAAATCATGCAATAAAAACAAAAGATAAAAGTCTAAATGATGCAATCAAAGATGCAGATGTATTTTTAGGATTATCGTCCGCAGGTGTTTTAAAAAAAGATATGATAAAAAAAATGTCTAAAAATCCAATTATATTTGCATGTGCCAACCCTGATCCAGAAATTACACCTGAAGAAGTTGAAGAAGTAAGAAGCGACGCAATTGTTGCTACTGGTAGATCTGATTACCCAAATCAAGTAAATAATTTAATAGGTTTTCCATATATATTTAGAGGTGCGCTGGATGTAAGAGCTAAAACAATTAATGAAGAAATGAAAATTTCCGCAGCTAATTCTATTGCTCAACTAGCTAGAGAAAGAGTTCCTGATGAAGTCGCGGCAGCTATGGGCGGTGATAGACCTAAATATGGAAAAAATTATATAATTCCTTCCACATTTGATCCTAGATTAATTAGCGTAATTCCAGTCGCTGTAGCTAAAGCTGCAATAAAAAGTGGGGTAGCTAGAAAAAAAATTGAAAATTTTGAAATTTATTCTGAGCAATTAAAACAAAGATTAGATCCTTCTGTAACTATAATGCAGGGTATAAATTCTCAAATTAAAAAGAATCAAAAAACAGTGGTATTCACAGATGGTGAAGATGAAAATACTCTTAAGGCGGCTATTTCTTTTAAAAATAGTGGTTTGGGAACGCCTATAATTGTTGCAAAAGAAAAAGTTGTTAAACAAAGGTTAAAAGATATTGGTTATGGAGAAAATTTTAATATTAAAATCGTAAATTCTACAGATAAAGAAAAAAGAGATAAATATGTAAAATTTCTATTTAAAAAATTACATAGAGATCAGGGATTGCTTGAAAGAGACTGTGATAGAATGATTAGAAACGATAGAGTTATTTGGGGTGCTTGCATGGTTGAGTGTGGCGATGCCGATGCGATGGTTACTGGCAATACAAGAAGATATTCTCAATCCTTAGAAAAAATTAAAAAAGTAATAAAAGCTAGACCTGGTGAAATAATGTTTGGTTTAAATATGGTTGTAAATAAAGGTAAAACAGTTTTTATTGGTGATACTACAGTCAACGAATATCCTTCTTCAAAAGAATTAGCTGAAATTGCAATTTCATCAGCGAGAGTTGTTAGACTTTTTGGTTTTGATCCAAAAGTTGCATTTTTATCTCACTCTACATTTGGTCAACCAATTACTAGTAGAACAAAACATATTAGGGATGCAGTTGAAATATTAAAAAATAAAAAAGCAGACTTTAAATTTGATGGAGACATGCAACCAGATGTAGCTCTAAGCGAAGAATACGCTGAACTTTACCCATTTTCAGAAATTGTTGGCAAAGCAAATATATTAATTATGCCAGGTCAACATAGCGCGGCTATCTCATATAAAATTATGAAAACACTTGGTGGTGCCAAAGTTATTGGTCCTTTGCTAGTTGGTT
>CACDAL010000019.1 GCA_902550805.1 uncultured Pelagibacteraceae bacterium | reverse complement strand
AAAACAACTTGTGTCAGTGGCAGCTTCTTTAATTCCATTTTTGGAAAATGATGACGCAAATAGAGCTTTAATGGGTTCAAACATGATGAGACAAGCTGTTCCTTTGTTAAAACCTGAAGCACCGCTAGTAGGCACAGGAATAGAAAGCGATGTAGCATTAGATTCAGGAGTTACTATTGTAGCTAAAAGAGATGGAATTGTAGACAAAATTGATGGTAAAAGAATAGTTATTAAAGTATCTAATGAAAAAGATTATTCACAATCTGGTGTAGATATTTATAATTTACAAAAATTTAAGAGATCAAATCAAAATACATGTATAAATCAAAAACCATTAGTTAGAGTTGGAGATAGGGTTAAAAAAGGAGATATAATTGCTGATGGACCTTCTACCAAAATTGGAGAATTAGCTTTAGGAAAAAATGTTACGGTAGCATTTATGCCATGGCAAGGATACAATTTTGAAGATTCAATTTTAATTTCAGAAAGATGCGTTACAGATGATGTTTTTACATCAATTCATATTGAAGAATATGAGGTGATGTCAAGAGACACAAAATTGGGAGAAGAAGATATAACTAGAGATATTCCTAATGTTAACGAAGAAGCTTTAAAAAATTTAGACGAGTCCGGAATAGTTTACATTGGAGCAGAGGTCAAACCTGGAGATATTTTAGTTGGAAAAGTTACCCCAAAAGGTGATTCCGCTTCAGGTCCTGAAGAAAAATTATTAAGATCTATTTTTGGAGAAAAAGCTATTGATGTTACTGATACTTCTTTAAAAATGCCAAGCGGTAGTGGAGGTATAGTTGTCGATGTTAGAGTATTTAATAGGCATGGTATAGAAAAAGATGAAAGATCAATTACAATTGAAAGAGCTGAAATTGAAAGCGTTCAAGAAGATAAAAAAGTTGAAGAAGAAATTTTAGAAAGAAGTATAAAACAGAGAGCGTCAACGATATTATCTGGAGAAGTTTTAAACAAAAATGTTAAAGATTTAAAAAATGGAACTAAACTAAACGAAAAAATAATAAATTTATTATCAATATTAGATATATTCAAAATCACAACTGATGACGTACAAAAAATAGAAACATTAACACAATTAAAAGATCAATATAATAAAGCAAAGCAAGACATCCAAGATAGATTTGAAGATAAGGTTTTAAAAATTAAACAAGGTGATGATTTATTACCAAGTGTAATGAAAATGGTTAAAGTTTTCGTTGCAATTAAAAGAAGATTAAGACCTGGAGACAAAATGTCTGGAAGACATGGAAATAAAGGAGTTGTTAGTAAAATTGTTCCAGTCGAAGATATGCCTTATAGACAAAACGGCAAACCTGTTGATATAGTTTTAAATCCACTAGGAGTACCAAGTAGGATGAATGTTGGGCAAATTTTAGAAACACATTTAGGATGGTCATGTACCGAACTTGGAGAAAAGTTAAAAGATTTAATTAACGAAAATCAAAAGAAAATAGAAAAAACCGATAAAATTAATAAATTTATTAAATCTATTTATGGCAATGAAGTATTTAATGAAAATATAGATAAACTTTCAAATTCTGAATTCAAAGATTTGTGCGATAATATTCAGAATGGCGTGCCTATAGCAACACCCGTATTTGATGGAGCTAAAGAACAAGATGTAACTAAGATGCTTGAAATAGCAGATTTACCTAAATCTGGTCAAACTAATTTGTGGGACGGCAGAACAGGCGAAAAATTTGACAGACCTGTTACAGTTGGAACTATATATATGTTGAAACTCCATCACCTAGTAGAAGATAAAATTCATGCTAGATCAACCGGGCCTTATAGTCTGGTTACACAACAGCCATTAGGTGGAAAGGCTCAGCTAGGAGGACAAAGATTTGGTGAAATGGAAGTTTGGGCACTAGAAGCATATGGAGCTTCATATACATTACAGGAAATATTAACTGTAAAATCGGATGATGTTGCTGGTAGAGTAAAAGTTTACGAAACTATTGTTAAAGGTGAAGAAAATTTTGAATCAGGAATACCTGAATCATTCAATGTATTAGTTAAAGAAATTAAATCTTTAGCGTTAAATGTGGAATTAAATTAGTAATGAGCAAAGAACTAACAGATTTATTTAAAAATTCAGAAATTTCAGAATCTCAAAATTTTAATAGTATAAAAATAACTTTAGCAAGTCCTGAAAAAATAAAATCATGGACATATGGAGAAATTAAAAAACCTGAAACAATAAATTACAGAACCTTTAGACCTGAAAAGGATGGATTGTTCTGCGCAAGAATTTTTGGACCAATAAAAGATTATGAATGTTTGTGTGGTAAATACAAACGCATGAAATTTAGAGGTATAATATGTGAGAAATGTGGAGTTGAAGTAACTAAATCAAATGTAAGAAGAGAGAGAATGGGACACATAAATTTAGCCACACCTGTTGCACATATTTGGTTTTTAAAGTCTTTACCTAGTAGAATATCTTTGGTTGTTGACATGAAATTAAAAGAAGTTGAAAGAGTATTATATTTTGAAAGTTTTATTGTTATTGAGCCTGGTTTAACTGGTTTAAAACCAAATCAACTTTTAACTGAAGAAGAACTTGTAAGATATCAAGATGAACACGGAGAAGAATCTTTTTCAGCAGGAATAGGAGCTGAAGCAATTCTTGAAATATTAAAATCAATAAATTTAGAAGAAGAAAAAAATTCTTTAATTAAAACTATTAAAGAAACTAAATCAAAAGTAGCAGAAGAAAGATCAATAAAAAGATTGAAACTTATAGAGTCATTTATTGAAACAGGAAATAAACCTGAATGGATGATTTTGACAACAATACCAGTAATTCCACCCGAATTAAGACCTTTGGTGCCACTAGATGGAGGAAGATTTGCAACATCTGATCTTAACGATCTTTATAGAAGAGTAATTAATAGAAACAACAGACTCAAGAGATTAATGGACTTAAAGGCACCAGATATAATTGTAAGAAATGAAAAGAGAATGCTTCAAGAGTCGGTTGATGCTTTATTTGACAATGGTAGAAGAGGTAGAGTTATTACAGGAACAGGAAAAAGACCACTAAAATCACTAGCAGAAATGCTTAAAGGAAAACAAGGTAGATTCAGACAGAATTTACTTGGAAAAAGAGTTGATTATTCAGGAAGATCAGTAATTGTCGTAGGACCAGATCTTAAACTTCATGAATGTGGATTGCCAAAAAAAATGGCTTTAGAATTATTTAAACCATTTTTGTATGCAAGATTAAATAAATTAGGGTTAGCCTCAACAATCAAACAAGCAAAAAAATTAGTTGAAAGAGAAAGAAATGAAGTTTGGGATGCTTTAGAATTAATAGTAAGAGAACATCCGGTGATATTAAATAGAGCACCAACTTTACACAGATTAGGAGTTCAAGCATTTGAACCAAAACTTATAGAAGGAGATGCTATAGAATTACACCCTTTAACTTGTGCAGCTTTTAACGCGGATTTTGATGGCGATCAAATGGCCGTTCATGTTCCTCTTAGCTTAGAAGCTCAACTAGAAGCTAGAGTTCTAATGATGTCTACTAATAATATATTAAGTCCATCTAATGGAAAACCAATAATCGTTCCAAGCCAAGATATGATATTAGGAATTTATTATCTTTCTCAAGAATCATATCAAAATGAAAGAGTAGAAGGTTATTTTGTAAATACATCAGAAATAGAACATGCTTTAGAAATTGGTCAAATTAAAGTTCATTCAAGAATTGTATCAAGATTTAAAACAATAGACGAAAGTGGTAATATTAAATATGAAAAACATATTAGTACAGCTGGAAGATTTTTGCTTGCAGATTTAATTCCAAATAATGTTAATAATAAATTTTCTTTAGTTGATAGATTATTACCTAAAAAAATTGTATCAGAAGTAATTGATCATGTTTTTAGATTTTCCGGACAAAAAAATACAGTTATTTTTTGTGATAAATTAAAAGATTTAGGTTTTAAACATGCTTTTAAAGCCGGCATTTCATTCGGTAAAGACGATCTAGTTATACCTGAAAATAAACAACAATTAATTGATGAAACAAAAACATTAATATCTGATTATGAAAATCAATATGCAGAAGGATTAATAACAAGAGGTGAAAAATATAACAAAGTTATAGACGCGTGGTCCAAATGTACCGATAAAGTGGCCTCTGAAATGATGAAAAGAATATCAGCTACTGAAGTAACTAAAGATGGATTAAAGATCAATTCTGTATTCATGATGGCTGATAGTGGAGCAAGAGGTTCTGCCGCTCAAATGAAACAATTAGCTGGAATGAGGGGTTTGATTGCAAAACCTTCTGGCGAAATCATAGAATCGCCTATTACTTCAAATTTTAAAGAGGGTTTGACAGCTTTAGAATATTTTAATTCTACTCACGGCGCAAGAAAGGGATTAGCAGATACAGCTCTTAAAACGGCAAGTTCTGGGTATTTAACACGAAGATTATGTGATGTAGCTCAAGATTTAACAATCACAAAACAAAAATGTGAAAATCCAAGTTTCATAAAATTATCTGAAGTTCTTGAAGGTGGTAATATTATGGTAAGTCTTTCAGATAGATCTTTAGGAAGAGTAACAGCTACGGATGTAAAAAATCCACTCACAGGCGAAGTTATAATCAAAAAAGATAAGATGATAGATGAATCTGTTTGTGAAAAAATAGATGCAGCTGGAGTTAAAACATTAAATGTTTATTCTGTAATGACTTGTAGCTCAAAAGAAGGAGTATGTGCCACATGTTATGGAAGAGATTTATCTAGAGGTAAAATGGTTCATGTGGGAGAAGCTATAGGTATGATTTCCGCTCAATCTATTGGTGAACCTGGAACACAATTAACAATGAGAACTTTCCACGTGGGAGGTACCGCTTCAGTAAAACAAGAGTCTCAAATAATCTCTAATTCCGAAGGAATTTTAAAAATTATTAATACAAATTTAATAGAAGACTCTAAAAAAAATCAAATAGTAATGGGCAGAAATACAGAACTTTCTATTGAAGACGATAAAGGGCTACAAGTAGCAACATACAAAGTTCCTTACGGGTCAAAATTATTTTTTCAAAATGGTGATAAAATTAAAAAAGGAATTAAAATTTGTGAATGGGATCCATATACGACACCAGTAATTGCTGAAAAAAATGGTAATGTAAATTATGTAGATTTGATAGATGGTGTATCTCTAGCCGAAACTGTCGATGATGAAACTGGAATTTCAATAAAAACTGTAGTTGATTGGAAAACTCAATCTAAAAATACAGATCTAAAACCAAGAATAACATTAAGAGATGAAAAAGGTTCGGTTATAAAAAAAGCTGACGATAACGAAGCAAGATATTATTTAGTTCCTGATTCAATATTGTCAGTTAAAGATGGACAAAAAATTACAGCTGGAGATGTTATAGCAAGACTTCCTAAAGAAACTACAAAAACTAAAGATATTACAGGAGGATTGCCTAGAGTAGCAGAATTGTTTGAAGCGAGAAAAGCAAAAGATAGTGCCATAATTGCTGAAAATGATGGAAAAGTTATCTTCGGAAAAGAAGTTAGAGGTAAACAAAAAGTAACAATTGAGTCAGATAAAGGAGAAACTTCAAATTATTTAATACCTAAAGGTAAACATATTAATTTTAACCAAGGAGAAAAAATTAAAAAAGGTGAATATTTATTAGACGGACAACCATTACCGCATGACATATTAAGAATATTAGGTATAAAAGAATTGACAGATTATTTTGTTAATCAAGTACAAGATGTCTATAGATTACAAGGAGTAATCATTAATGATAAACATATTGAAGTAATTCTTCGTCAAATGCTAAAAAAAATTGAAATTAAAGAACCAGGAGATAGCAGTTACCTTCCAGGTGAAGTAATTGATAGAATAAAATTTGAAGAAATGAATCAAGGTATTATTTCCGAAGGAAAAAACCCAGCCGTAGGAGAAAGAATTTTAATGGGAATAACAAAAGCTTCATTACAAACTGAATCATTTATATCTGCAGCTTCGTTCCAAGAAACAACAAGAGTATTAACTGATGCGGCTATAAAAGGTAAAGTTGACAAACTTTCAGGTCTTAAAGAAAATGTAATAGTTGGTAGATTAGTACCTGCAGGAACAGGCTCAATTAAAAATTCATGGAATAAAAAAGCCATTGAAGATGACCAAAAATTTTTATCAGAACAAGAAAATCCAGAGACTTCCGAAACTCAATTAAACCAATAAAATCAAAGAATTATTGTGTTATTTTAGTTTGACAAATATAATTTCTACTGTATTTTGGCGGTGTTTTTGGTTGGAATGTAGTGACTTGTTCACTAAACGCTGCCACAAATAACCAGTCAGTTATTTCATCAAAAATAAAAATTAATTATTAAATTATGCCAACGATAAACCAATTGTTAAGAAAAAGTAGAAAAAGACCTTTAATGAGAAATAAAGTTCCCGCTCTTCAAAAACAACCTTTAAAAAGAGGAGTTTGTGTTAAAGTTTATACAACTACACCTAAAAAACCCAACTCTGCTTTAAGAAAAGTTGCAAGAGTTAGATTGTCAAATGGTTTTGAAGTTACAGCATATATTCCCGGTGAAGGACACAATCTACAAGAACACTCTGTTGTATTAATTAGAGGAGGAAGGGTTAAAGATTTACCAGGAGTTAGATATCATATTCTAAGAGGAAATCTGGATACACAAGGAGTGGCAAATAGAAAACAAAGACGTTCCTTATACGGAACAAAAAAAGGTAAATAATAAATGTCTAGAAAAAGAAAAGCACCAAAAAAAATTCCTATAGTAGATCCAAAATACAGATCGGCAGTTATACCTAAATTAATTAATTCAATAATGTATGATGGAAAAAAAACTGTTGCTGAAAAAATTATTTATGAAGCAATTGAAAAAATAAAAAATAAATCAAAAGACGAACCTTTAAATGTATTTAATGATGCAATTAACAATATAAGACCAACAGTAGAAGTTAGATCAAGAAGAGTAGGTGGTGCAACTTATCAAGTACCAGTGGAAGTTAAAGCTAAACGTTCTCAAGCATTAGCGTTAAGATGGTTAATTGACGCTTCAAGAAAAAGAAAAGATAAAAAAATGTCAGATAAAATTTTTAATGAAATATATGACGCATACCAAAATAAAGGATCAGCAATAAAAAAAAAAGAGGACACTCATAAAATGGCAGAATCTAACAAAGCTTTTGCTCATTTTAGATGGTAAATTATTATGGCCCGTACACACATATTAGATAAGTATAGAAATATTGGAATTATGGCCCATATTGATGCGGGTAAAACTACCACAACAGAGAGAATATTATATTATACAGGAAAAAGTCATAAAATCGGTGAAGTTCATGATGGAGCTGCAACAATGGATTGGATGGAACAAGAACAAGAAAGAGGAATAACTATAACTTCAGCGGCAACAACTTGTTTTTGGAATGATCATAGAATTAATATTATTGATACACCTGGACATGTAGATTTTACCATTGAAGTAGAGAGATCATTAAAAGTATTAGATGGAGCAGTTGCAGTATTTGATGGAGTTGCTGGAGTTGAACCTCAATCAGAAACTGTATGGAGACAAGCTGACAAATATAAAGTTCCACGAATTTGTTTCGTTAATAAATTGGATAGAACAGGCGCTGATTTTTTTAGATGTGTTGATATGATTAAAGACAGACTTGGAGCAAAACCTTTAGTTATGCAAGTTCCAATAGGCATAGAATCGTCTCTTGAGGGCGTTGTAGATTTAATAAAAATGAAGGCAATTGTTTGGAAAAATGAAGATTTAGGAGCTGAATGGGAAGAGAAAAATATACCTGATGATTTAAAAGAAATTAGTGAAAAATACCGTCAAGAACTTGTTGAAACGGCAGTTGAACAAGACGAAAAATTGATGGAATCTTATTTAAGTGGAGAAGAAATTAAAAAAGAAGATTTAATTAAATGTGTGCGTAAAGGATGTCTAAACTTTGAATTTGTTCCAGTTTTAACAGGATCTGCATTTAAAAATAAAGGAGTTCAACCTTTATTAGACGCGGTTGTGGATTATTTACCTAGTCCTAAAGATATTGGTTCAATAAAAGGTACAAAACCAGGATCTGACGAAGAAATAGAAATGAAATTTGATGATGACGCACCTTTTTCAGCTTTAGCTTTTAAGGTTGCAAACGATCCGTTTGTTGGGAGTTTAACATTTATTAGAATTTACTCAGGTACAGTTAAATCTGGAACTGGAATTTACAACACGTCTAAAGATAAAGAAGAGAGAGTAGGCAGAATGCTTTTAATGCACGCCAATTCAAGGGAAGATATTAAAGAAGCAAATGCTGGTGATATAGTAGCATTAGCAGGACTTAAAAATACAATTACAGGTCATACTCTATCTGATGAAGATAAACCAGTTCTATTAGAACCTATGGAATTTCCAGATCCAGTTATTGAAATTGCAGTTGAGCCAAAAACTAAAGCTGACCAAGAGAAAATGGGCGAAGCATTAGGAAGACTAGCCAAGGAAGATCCTTCATTTAGAGTAACATCTGATGAAGAGTCAGGTCAAACAATTATTAAAGGAATGGGTGAACTTCATCTTGATATAATTGTTGATAGAATGAAAAGAGAATTTAAAGTTGAAGCGAACGTAGGAGCGCCCCAGGTAGCTTATAGAGAAACAATATTAAATTCCGCAGAATTTGATTACACACACAAAAAACAAAGTGGTGGTGCTGGCCAATTTGCTAGAGTTAAATTATCAGTTGAACCATTAGAACCAGGAAAAGGAAGAGAAGTGGAAAGCAAAATTAAAGGTGGTGCAATACCTAAAGAATTTATACCTGGTGTTGAAAAAGGTATTGAAACTATATCAGACGGAGGAATTTTAGCCGGATTTCCTCTTATAGATTATAAAGTTGTTATATTAGATGGGTTACATCACGATGTAGACTCAAGTGTCCTAGCATTTGAACTTGCTTCCAGACAATGTTTTAAAGAAGCTTGCACAAAAGGAACGTTAAAATTATTAGAACCTATAATGAGAGTTGAGGTAGTTACCCCAGAAGATTATATGGGTGATGTAATAGGAGATTTAAATAGCAGAAGAGGACAAATAAATACGCAGGAACAAAGAGGAAATGCGACTGTAATTACAGCAATGGTTCCATTGGCTAACATGTTTGGTTACATTAATAGTTTGAGATCAATGTCACAAGGTAGAGCTCAATATTCAATGTTTTTTGATCATTATGATAAAGTTCCTCAAAATGTTCAAGACGAAGTGACTAAAAAAACAGGATAATTATGGAAAAACAAAATATTAGAATTAAACTTAGAGCTTATGATAATAAAGTTTTAGACCAATCCACTGAAGAAATAGTCAATACTGTAAAAAGAACTGGAGCAAATATAAAAGGTCCAATTCCTTTACCTACAAAAATAGAAAAATATACCGTATTAAGATCACCCCATATTGACAAAAAAAGTAGAGAACAATTTGAAACAAGAACACATAAAAGATTAATTGATATAATAGAACCTACACCGGCAACAGTAGAAGCTTTAATGAAATTAGATTTAGCCTCAGGTGTGGATGTGGAGATTAAAATTTAATGTCTGAAATAGCTTTGATAGGAAAAAAATTAGGCATGTCGAGAGAATTTTATAAGACCGGTCAATCAGTGCCAGTTACAGT
>CACDAL010000018.1 GCA_902550805.1 uncultured Pelagibacteraceae bacterium | reverse complement strand
GGTAAATAGTGTAAAATTTACTGGAGAGGTTCTTAAAAATGTCAAAATGGCAACATATGTAATTGATATGAAAAGAATACTTATTAAAGAAGGGGCAACTGTTGGTTTGGCAAATGGTGTTTTATTAGCTGATGATAAAAAAATATATTCAGCAGAAAGTTTAAAAGTAGGTTTATTTAAATAATGAGAAGAGTGGTTATTACGGGCATTGGTATAGTTTCTTGTTTGGGAAATAATCAAAATGAAGTTTATGAATCTCTTTTAAATTCAAAATCTGGAATATCTTTTGCTGAAGAATATAAAGAACATAATTTAAGAAGCCATGTTCATGGTAAACCAAATATAAAACTTGAAAATCATGTAGATAGAAAAACCATCAGATTTATGGGATCAGGTTCTGCCTATAATTATATAGCAATGAAAGAAGCGGTTACCGATTCAGGTTTAGAAGAAAATGATATTAGTAATTTTAAAACTGGAATAGTTATGGGCTCTGGTGGCCCTTCAATAGAAAATGTTATTGTAGCAGCTGACAAAACTCGAGCAAAAACTCCAAAACTTATGGGTCCATTTATTGTTCCAAGAACTATGGCTAGTACTGCTTCAGCCACTCTTGCGGTACCATTTAAAATCAAAGGTATAAATTATACAATGAGTTCTGCTTGTGCAACTAGCGGACATTGTATTGGAAATTCCATGGAACTAATACAATCAGGCAAACAAGATATAATGTTTTCTGGTGGTAGTGAAGAATTACACTGGGCTATGACAGCTATGTTTGATGCTATGACAGCATTATCTTCTAAATATAATGATACTCCAGAAAAAGCATCAAGAGCTTATGACAAAACCAGAGATGGATTTGTTATTGCTGGCGGTGGTGGTGTTTTAGTTCTTGAAGAATATGAACATGCTAAAGCTAGAGGTGCTAAAATATACGCAGAAATAACTGGTTATGGAGCAACATCTGATGGATATGATATGGTGGCACCTTCAGGCGAAGGAGCGGTTAGATGTATGAATATGGCTCTAGCTACCATGAGAAATAAAAAAATTGACTATTTAAATACTCACGGAACATCAACACCAGTTGGTGATATTACTGAATTAAAAGCAATCGGAGAGACATTTGGAGACAATGTGCCCAAAATTAGTTCTACTAAATCACTTTCAGGTCATCCGCTGGGTGCAGCTTCTGTTCATGAAGCTATTTACAGTTTAATCATGATGAAAAATAATTTTATAACAGCATCAGCTAATATAGGTGATATGGATGATGAGGCTAAAAAATTTCCAATTGTAACTAAAACTGAAAAAGATGTTACTTTAAATTCTATAATGTCTAACAGTTTTGGTTTTGGTGGAACAAATGCAACTTTAGCATTTGAGAAAGTATAATCTATGAGTTTAATGAAAGGTAAAAAAGGATTGATCATGGGTGTTGCCAATGAGAGATCTATAGCCTGGGGTATATCTCAAAAACTTGCAGAAGCTGGTGCTGAGTTAGCTTTTACTTATCTTGGTAATGCACTTAAGAAAAGAGTTATTCCTTTAGCAGAAAAATTAAATTCAAACGTTACTTTCAGTTGTGATGTTGAAAATAAAGAAGAAGTAATAAAACTTTTTGAAGATGTAAAATCTAAGTGGGGGCAGATTGATTTTGTTGTTCATGCAGTTGCATTTTCAGATAAATCAGAATTATCTGGAGAATATTTAAACACAACCAGAGAAAATTTTTTAAGAAGTATGTTAATTTCATGTTTTTCATTTACTGAGGTTGCAAGAGAAGCTTCTAAAATAATGAAAGAAGGTGGAAGCATGCTAACTTTAACTTATGAGTCTACCAAAGCTATTCCAAATTATAATGTGATGGGTGTTTGTAAATCTGCTCTTGAAGCAAGTGTTAAGTATCTTGCGAGAGATTTAGGAGCAAAAGGAATTAGAGTAAACGCAATTAGTGCTGGGCCAATAAAAACCCTAGCCGCATCAGCTATTGGAGATGCAAAATTCCTATATAAATGGAACGAAGATCACTCATTTTTGAAGAGAAATGTCGATATCCATGACGTTGGAAACTCAGCTTTATACCTATTAAGTGATCTTGGAGGCGGAGTTACTGGTGAAATTCACTATGTAGATGCTGGATATAATAAAGTAGGCATGCCAGATCCCAAGAATATTACCTGAAATTTAGTTAAACTTTAAGTAGGGGCGTTCGTTCTGTTGCCAGGTGCCCCTAGAATTAATTAAACAGCTGCTTGTTTGATTGATAATTTAACTTTTCCTCTGTCAAATCCGATAACTTTAACTTTAACTTCGTCACCCTCTTTAACAACGTCAGTTACTTTGGCAACTCTCTTGTCAGCTAGTTCTGAGATATGAACAAGTCCATCTTGTTTGCCTAAAAAGTTCACAAATGCTCCAAATTCCATAATTTTCATAACTTTTCCGTTATAAATCTTATTCAATTCAGCTTTAGCAGTTATGTCTTTAATGAATTGTAAAGCTATGTTTCTAGACTCTTCATCTGGAGCTGCAACAGTTACAATACCTTCATCATTAACATCAACTTTAGCGCCTGATTTTTCAACAATTTCTCTAATTGTTGCGCCACCTTTACCAATAACAGCTGCTATATCTTTTTTATCAACTGTAATTTTTTCCATTTTTGGAGTGTGTTTACCAACTTCTGCTCTGGATTTATCTAGCGCTTTATTCATTTCTCCTAAAATGTGAATTCTTCCATCTTTAGCTTGATTTAAAGCCTGTTCCATAATTTCAAATGTAATACCTGTAATTTTGATATCCATTTGAAGAGATGTAATTCCATCTTTAGTTCCAGCAACTTTGAAATCCATATCTCCCAAATGATCTTCATCACCTAAGATGTCAGATAATACACTAAAATCATTACCTTCTTTTATTAAACCCATCGCAATACCTGCAACTGGCTCTTTAATTGGAACACCCGCATCCATTAATGCTAATGAAGTTCCACAAACAGTTGCCATTGAAGATGAACCATTAGACTCTGTTATTTCAGACACTATCCTAAAAGTATAAGGGAAACTTTCTTTTGAAGGTAAAGATGAATTAATTGCTCTCCAAGCAAGTTTTCCGTGTCCAATTTCTCTTCTTCCAGTTCCAATTCTACCAGTTTCACCAACTGAGAATGGTGGAAAATTGTAATGCAGCATAAATCTTTCTCTTTGAAGTCCTTCTAAACTTTCAATTCTTTGTTCATCATCAGAAGTTCCAAGTGTAGTGGTTACTATCGCTTGAGTTTCTCCTCTAGTAAATAAAGCAGAACCATGCACTCTAGGCAATATTCCAACTTCACATTCGATTGGTCTTACATCTGCTAACCCTCTACCATCAATACGATTTTTGTTTTTTAAGATATCTGTTCTAACGATAGATTTTTCAAGATTTTTAAGTTGAGAATTAACATCTAAATCTGAATAATTTTCATTTTCTTCATAAAGCTTTTTGGCTTTATCGGTAATTTCTGAAATTTGATTTGATCTATCTTGTTTATCTTTTGTTGCAAAAGCTTTTTTTAAATCAGCTGTAAATTCTTCTTCTATTTTTTTCTTAACTTCAGATAGATCTTTTTTCTCTACGACCCAATCAGGTTTTTTACATTCTTTTGCAAGTTGTTCTATTGTTTCAATTACAGGAACAAAACCTTCATGACCAAATTTAACTGCATCCAACATTTCTTGTTCTGTTAAGCCGTTTGCTTCTGACTCAACCATCAAAACTGCATCTTTGGTACCAGCAACAACTAAATCTAATTTTGAATTTTCCAATTCTTTCTTTGAAGGATTAAGTACGTATTTTCCTTCAATAAAGCCAACTCTAGATGCTCCAACAGGTCCCATGAAAGGCATTCCTGAAATAGCTAATGCTGCCGAAGAGGCAATAATTGATAATACATCAGATTCATTTTCTTTATCATAAGATATGACTGTTGGAAGCAATTGTACTTCATTTTTGAATTCATCTGGAAACAAAGGTCTTATAGGTCTATCTATTAACCTTGAAATAAGTGTTTCACTTTCTGTTGGCCTTGCTTCTCTTTTAAAATAACCGCCAGGAATTTTACCTGCTGCATAATATTTTTCTTGGTAATTTACTGATAAAGGAAAGTAGTCAACATCTGGATTTACTTTTTTAGCACCTACTACAGTTGCCATTACAACTGTTTCTCCACATTGTGCAATGATTGCTCCGTCCGCTTGTCTAGCAATTTTTCCTGTTTCTAAACTTATCTTTTTTCCCGCTACTTCAATTTCTTTCTTATATACTTTAAACATTTACTTCCTTAGATTTAATTTTGATATTACTTCTTTATAAGACTCTATTTTATTCTTTTTTAAATAGTCCAATAATTTTTTTCTTCTATTAACAGCTCTTAACAATCCTACTGAGGAATGTTTGTCTTTCTTAAACTGTTTAATATGTTTTGATAGGTGCTCAATTTTATCTGTTAATTGAGATACCTGAACTTCAGACGATCCAGTATCTTTTTCATGGATTGCAAGTTCTTTTGCTTTTTTTGTCATTTATTATCCTTGTTTATTAGTTTGTTTTATTAAGTTTTCAATTTTTTCAGCGTAATCAAAGGAATTATCCTTAACGAAATAAAGTTTTGGTAAAAACTTCATTACTATTTTCTTTGATAAAACTTTTCTGATTGCAAATGAAAATTCTTTTAATTTTTCAATAATTTCTTCAGCATTTTTTCCGCCTAATGGTAAAACAAATATCTTTGCTGTTTTTAAATCGGGTGACATTCTAACCTCTGTTACTGTGATTTCTTTAGTAGAAAGATTCGGTAATTTTGCTTCATCTCTTATAAAAAGCATTCCAAGAGCTTGTTTGATCATTTCTCCTACTCTAAGTTGCCTTTGTGTAATTGGTTTTCCTAAACTCATTAAACAGTTCTCTCTGTAATAGTTGAATTATATGCCTCTATGATATCTTTTTTTTTGAAGTCTCCAAAGTCTTTTAATGTAATTCCACATTCTAAACCCGCAGAAACTTGATTAGTCTGATTTTTTTCTCTAAAAATTGATCCAATTTTTCCACTAAATATTATCGCCCCATCTCTAATTACTCTCGCACTTGAATTTTGAGTTATTTCTCCTTCAACCACTTTTGAGCCAGCAACTTTTCCTACTTTAGATACCTTAAATATTTCTAGAATTTCCGCTGTTCCTATAACTTTTTCATCAACATCTGGTGTTAATAAACCTGACATTTTACTCTTTATAAAATCTATAACTTCATAAATTATATTAAAAGATGAGATTGATATTTTTTCTTGTTCAGCTCTTTTTTTTGCTTCTTTGCTTGGTTTTACGTTAAATGCTATTAAAATTGCCTTTGAAGCTTTTGCCAAAGTTACATCTGTTTCTGTAATCATACCAATGTCAGAAAGCAGTATTTTGGGTTTTACTTCTTCGTGTTTTATTTGATTAATTGCATTTTTAATTGCTTCAGACGATCCATGCACATCTGATTTGATAATTATATTTAATTCCTCAGATACGGTATCTTTAAATGCTGAATCTTGAGTTACAAATGTAAGTGAAGTTTTTCCTTCTTTTGATTCTTGAATTCTAGCATCACACAATGATTTTGCTTCTTTTTCATTTGATAGAACTATAAAGTCATCACCTGCTTTTGCTGCACCATTAATTCCAAGTATTTCTACTGGTGTTGATGGCTCAGCTATATCTATATTTTTTGTTTGATCATTAATAATTGCTCTAACTTTTCCCCACTTAAGCCCACTTACAAAAAAATCTCCTTTTTTTAATGTTCCTGCGGTAATTATTATATTTGCAATAGGTCCTCTTCCAATATCTATTTTTGATTCCAAAACTATGCCTTTAGCTTCAGTTTCAAAATCAGTTTTTAAATCTAACAATTCAGCTTGTAGAACAACTGATTCGACTAGTTTATCTATATTTTTTTTTGTTTTGGTTGAAATTTCAACCATTAGAGTATCCCCCGAAAGATCTTCTGCTATTAATTCATATTCAAGCAATTGATTTTTTATTTTTTGAGGATCAGATTCTGGAAGATCGCATTTATTTATTGCGACTACTATTGGTACATTTGCTGCTTTGGCATGTTTAATTGACTCAATAGTTTGAGGTTTAACCCCATCATCTGCTGCTACTACTAAAATTACAATATCAGTAAGCTTTGACCCTCTTGCTCTCATCTCCGTAAATGCAGCATGTCCAGGTGTATCAATAAAAGTAATTTTATTAGAATTATAGTCAATCTGATATGCTCCAATATGTTGGGTAATTCCTCCAAATTCGCCTGAAACAACATTGGCTTTTCTCAAAACATCCAATACTGATGTTTTACCATGATCTACATGACCCATAACTGTTACTATAGGTGCGCGACTTTTTAAATTTTGTGTTTTAACTTCTTTTATTTTTTCAATTATTTCTTCAGCTTTTTCTTCTTTAATTGGATTGTGTCCAAATTCTTTTACTAAATATTCGGCTGTATCTGAATCTATAGTATGGTTAATTGTAACAGTAACTCCCATTCCCAATAGATGTTTAATAATATTACTTGATTGCTCAGCCATTCTATTTGCAAGCTCTCTTATAGTTATTATTTCAGGAATTTTTATATCTCTTTTAATAGGTTTAAGATTCTCTTTATTTGTTTCTTGTTTTAAAATTCTATTTTCTTTTTGCTTAGCTCTTTTTAAAGATGCTAAACTTCTAGATCTTGTTTCTATATCATCTTCACTTAATGCACGTGATATTGTTAATTTTAATTCTCTCTTTTTGCTACCTAATTTGTTTGATTTGGTATCTTTTAACTGTGCCTCACCTTTTAGTCTTCTTGTTGCACGTTGTTCAGCTAATTTTCTTTTCTCAAAATCAGAAGTTGGGGCTGGTAAGGGTTTTGAAAAATTATTTTTTTTTGTTTGGAAAGACGAACTAGATTTAAATCTATCATTATTTGTATTTTGCCTTGAAAATTGTGGTTTACCTGAAAACCTGGAAGTTTTCTTTTCTATTACAACAGTGTTCTTTGATTTAGTTTTTGCGCGTTCTATACTATTAATAGTTTTCTTGGAACTCCCAGAAATTGATAATTTTAATTTTTTCTTTTCCATTTTTCATCTCTCAATCTTTATAAGCTTTGTCTCTAGCAGACATAATTAAATCATCTGCTTCTTTTTTTGATAAAGCAAAATCTTCTAAATATCCTTTAATTCTTAGTCTCTCACCTTTAACAATATCATAGCTTCCTGTTAATTCATCAGATGCTAAATCAGCAAAATCAGATAAAGTTAAAATTTTTTGTTCTCCAAGAGTAACTAGCATTCCTGGCGTTAGCCCTTCATGATTAATTAAATCGTTTTCTAATCCTAGATCTTTAATTCTATTCCCTATCTCCTCTTGATCTTTCTGATAAAATTCTTTTGATCTTTCAATTAATTCTTTTGCTGTTTCCTCTTCAATACCTTCAATTTTTGTTAGAGCATCAGGAAGACTATCTTTAATATCGTCAATTGAAGAAAAACCTTCCGCCACAAGTAACTGGCCTAAAGTTTCATCTAATTCTAAATTCTTAACAAAATTATCTGTTTTTTCCTTAAACTCTATTTGTCTTCTTTCTGAATCTTCTTGATCTGTCATTATGTTAATCTCGTAGTTCAGCAATTTAGTTGCCAACCTAACATTTTGACCTCTTCTTCCTATTGCTTTACTTAAATTTTCTTCTGACAAAATAACATCTAGCTTTTTCTCTTCATTATTCACATTTACTCTTTGAATTTCTGCTGGCGAAAGTGCGTTAGCTACCACAACCGCAGGGTCTTCTGACCAATTTACAATATCAATTTTTTCTCCTTGAAGTTCATTCACAACTGCTTGAACTCTGCTTCCACGCATACCAACGCATGCGCCTACAGGATCTAAAGATGTATCAATTGCTTTTACGCAAATTTTTGCTCTGCTTCCTGGATCTCTAGAGGAAGATTTAATTTCTATTAAACCATCATAAATTTCTGGAACTTCCTGTATAAATAATTTTTCCATAAATTTTGGATGTGCTCGTGATAAAAATATTTGCTGACCTCTCGGCTCTCGCCTTACGTCTAAACAATAAGCTTTAACTCTATCTCCGGCTTTAATGTTTTCTCTTGGTATCATTTCATTTTTTTGAATAATGGCCTCCGTTCTTCCAAGATCAACAATAATATTGCCAAATTCTAACCGCTTAACAATTCCACTCAAAATAGTATCTTTTTTATCTATAAAATCGTTGTACTGTCTTTCTCTTTCTGCCTCTCTTACATTAAAACTTATAACTTGTTTTGCGGTTTGTGCTGCAATTCTTCCAAAATCAAATGAAGGCAAAGGTTGCAAAATAATATCACCTATTTTTTTATCTTTATTAATTTGATTTAATTTTACAGCATCATCAAAGCTAATTTCTTGATTTGTATTTTCTGGTTTTTCAACAATAAGTAATTTTCTAAAAATTCCAATATCTCCACTATCCCTATCAATTTGAACTTTAATTTCATTTTCAGCTCCAAATTTTGATTTAGCTGCTTTTGCAATTCCACTTTCCATTGAGTCAATTATTAATTCTTTATCAATAGATTTCTCTAATGCTACTGCTTCTGCAATTCTAATTAATTCTAATTTATCTGCTCTTCTATTTAACATTTACTTTTCTCCAAAAAAAAATGGGCCGAGGCCCATTTTGAAATTTCAACAATGTAGCTGGAATATAGGTATTTTTTTTAATTATTCAACTTTATTTACTTATTGAAAACGTCTGATTTATCAGTTTTTTCCCAAGAAAATGAGCCATTTGATTCTGGTTCTCTGCCAAAATGGCCATATGCAGCCGTTTTTTCATATATTGGTTTGTTTAAACCTAGCATTTCTCTAATTCCTCTTGGACTTAAGTCAAAATTCTCATTTATTAACTTTTCAACATGTCTATTTTTTTCTTCATCATTATCAAAAAGATCAACATAAATGGAAAGAGGTTTTGAAACTCCAATTGCATAAGCAAGTTGAATTAAACATTTTTCTGCAATTTTTGAGGCTACAACATTTTTTGCTAAATATCTTGATGCATAAGCAGCTGACCTATCAACTTTGGTAGGGTCCTTTCCTGAAAAAGCTCCTCCTCCATGAGGTGCAGCTCCACCATATGTGTCTACAATAATCTTTCTTCCTGTTAATCCACTATCTCCATCTGGTCCTCCAATTACAAAATTTCCTGTCGGGTTCACATAAATTTCATTCTCATCTAATCCGCTAATAAGATTTTTTGGAATAGATCTTTCGATGTAAGGTTTTACCAAATCTCTAACTTGAGCTTGATTTACATCAGCAGAATGTTGTGTTGATATTACAACAGACTTGACAGAAGCAGGCATTCCCTCTTTATATTCTATTGTAATTTGACTTTTTGAATCTGGTTCAATATTTTTTAATTTACCTGACTTTCTGTCTTCAGCCATAAGTCTTAAAATTTTGTGTGAATAATGAATTGGAGCTGGCATTAAAACATCTGTTTCATTACATGCATAACCAAACATTATTCCTTGATCTCCAGCGCCCTCATCTTTATTCCCCGATGAGTCTACTCCCATTGCAATATCTGAAGATTGAGAATGAAGATGGCTTTCTATTTTAGTAGCTTCTTTCCATGTAAATCCATCCTGATCATATCCAATATCCTTTATGCAATCTCTAACATTTTGAATTAAATCATCTTTTTTAATTTCTGGACCTCTTACTTCTCCAGCTAATACTACTTTGTTTGTTGTGGTTAAAGTCTCACAAGCTACTCTAGACTGTGGCTCTGATCCTAAATAAGAATCAACAACCATATCTGAAATTCTATCACATACTTTATCTGGATGACCTTCTGAAACTGATTCACTTGTAAATAAAAAATTTTTCTTCATTTATTCTCCTTTTATTAAAAAAAAAAATCAAACTAATATAAAAAATTAAAAAATAAAAGAAGATCTTATTGCCATAAGAATTAAAAAAAGTATTTTTTGGTTTTTTAATATTTCTAACCTCTATAAATCCCTTATCTGTTGATTTTAGCCTGCTATTTATTTTCCCAGTTGCGTCAATATGTGCCGAAATACCATTGTTTGCTGAACGTATTAAATTTTTTCCTTCTTCTATAGATCTAAATATAGAATGAGAAAAGTGTTGATACTGACCAACAGAATCTCCAAACCATCCATCTTCGGATATATTAATTATAAAATCAAAATCTTGATTATTTTTATTAATATTTCCTGAATAAATTACTTCATAACAAATTAAAGGAAGAAAACTTATATTATCAAATTTAATTATTTTTCTTTCATTGCTTGAAGAAAAAGATTGATATCCTTGAGTAATTTTCTTTAATCCAAAATTACTTAATAAGTTTTCAAAAGGTAAAAACTCTCCAAAAGGAACTAATTTATTTTTATCGTATTTTGCTAATATATTTACGTCTTTATCTAAAACTACCAACGAATTAAATATTTTTGAATTTTCGTAA
>CACDAL010000017.1 GCA_902550805.1 uncultured Pelagibacteraceae bacterium | reverse complement strand
TAGAGACAATAAAGAATATGAACTTGCAGATAAAATTAGAAAAAGAACTTCTAGATAAAGGCGTATTAATTGAAGACAAAGATGGAAAAACAATTTGGAAATTTAAATGATTAAAGAGAAACTTTATATATTTGATACTACTTTAAGAGATGGAGCTCAGACTCAAGGAGTAGACTTTTCAATTGATGACAAAGAAAAAATATCAGCAGCATTAGACTCATTGGGGGTTGATTATATTGAAGGAGGTTGGCCGGGAGCAAATCCTACAGATACTGAATTTTTTAATAAAAAACATGATTTTAAAAATTCTAAATTAGTAGCTTTTGGAATGACAAAAAAAACAGGCCATAGTGCAGAAAATGATCCTATGCTCTCATCTCTTTTGAATTCTAAAAGTTCTTCAATATGTTTATTTGGAAAATCATGGGATTTTCATGTTGATATTGCTTTAGGCATTACAAATGAACAAAATTTGGAAAATATTTCAGATAGCGCAAAACATATCATTAAATCTAGTAAAGAGTTTATGTTTGATGCTGAACATTTTTTTGATGGGTACAAATCTAATTCAAAATATGCACTATCATGTATTAAAGCAGCTTTTAATGAGGGAGCCAGATGGATTATTTTGTGTGATACAAATGGAGGGACTTTACCTGACGAAATTTCAGAAATAGTAAAAGAGGTAACAAAACATATACCAGGTAAAAACCTTGGTATACATGCTCATAATGATACTGAAAATGCAGTTGCGAATACTTTAGCAGCAGTTTCTGCAGGCGTAAGACAGGTACAAGGAACTATAAATGGTTTAGGTGAAAGATGTGGTAATGCAAATTTAATGTCACTAATTCCCACATTTTTCTTAAAGAAAGATTTTGCTTCAAAATTTGAAATGGGAGTAAAAAATTAACTCAGTGTTCTAGACTTTTAGACGAAATTTTAAATAGAAAGCCTAACAAACAATTAGCATACGTTGGTGCTGCTGCTTTTTCACATAAAGGTGGAATGCATGTTTCTGCAGTTCAAAAAGATCCAAAAACTTATGAACATATAAAACCCGAAGAAGTTGGAAATTCAAGAAATATAGTAGTATCAGATCAAGCAGGTCAATCAAATATTTTATCAAGATTAAGTACAATAGGTATAGAAATTAAAAAAAACGATCCAAGAATAAAAAAACTTTTAGATGAAGTAAAAGATAGAGAATTTATTGGTTACAGTTATGATGGTGCTGATGCATCATTTGAACTTTTAGCAAGAAGAATAGTTGGTGAAATCCCAAGATATTTATCAATTAATGAATATGATGTTTCTGTTAAAAAAAATTCATTAGGAGAAATAATTTCTTCAGCAAAAGCAGAATTAGTTGTGGATGGAGAAAAAATTATTTGTGAAGGCGAAGGTAATGGTCCCGTAAATGCATTAGATAATGCTATAAGAAACAATATTGATAAACTTGCAAAATATTCAGAATATTTAAAAGATTTAAAATTAGTTGATTACAAGGTCAGAATACTTAACACTGGTACAGAAGCTGTAACCAGAGTTTCTATTGAAAGCACTGATTCAAATGGAAAAAATTGGTTTACTATTGGAGTATCGCCAAACATTATAGAAGCATCATTTAAAGCATTAATAGATAGTTTAGACTATAAATTATTTAAAGATAATGCACCAGCAAGCCTTTAATGTCATCAAGTAATATATCATTTATATTGCACAAACCTCAATTGTCAGAAAATATAGGGGCTTGCGCAAGAGCATTAAAAAACTTTAATTTTAGTAAATTATTAATAATTAAACCTAAACCAGATTTTCCTAATGATAAAATTTTAGCAACATCTGTTGGCGCTAAAGATATTATAAAAAAATCGAAAGTATTTTCAGACATAGAACAATCGTTAAGCAAAATAGATATATTAATTGCCACATCAGCAAGATTCAGAAACAAAAAATATAAAACATATCTCTTTGAATGAATTAAATAAAATTGATTATTCTAAAAAAATTGGTTTTTTGTTTGGATCCGAAGCATCAGGACTGTCTAATAATGAAGTAAGTTTTGCAGATTATACTCTTCAAATACCGACTAATAATAAATTTAGATCACTTAATTTGTCTCATAGTTTAATTATAATAGCTCAAACAGTGTCTTATATAATTTCCACTAAAAAATTGAAATTTAATAAATCAAAAAAAATTAAACGTGCTGCAAAAATGGATGTAAAAAATATGTTAGATTTTTGTATTAAAAATCTTGAGAAACAAAACTTTTTTAAACAGCAAGAAAAAAAACCAATTATGATGCAGAATTTAAGAAGTATATTTTATAAAATGGAACTTTCAGAAAAGGAAACTCGCATTTTATCAAGCGTATTTGCTGGATTAATAAAAAAAAGGTTGATTGACAAAATTGTTCCTAAGTTTATAAAGCCAACTATTAAATGACAAAAAGATTAAACTCCAAACATAAAGTAGATAGAAGGTTAAAAGTAAACCTTTGGGGAAGACCAAAGAGTCCATTTAATACTAGAGCATATCCGCCAGGCCAACATGGTCAAACAAAATCTTCAAAACCATCTGATTATGGAATTCAATTACAAGCTAAACAAAAACTTAAATCATATTATGGAAATATGAATGAAAAACAATTTAGAAATGTATATAAAAAAAAAGCAATTATGAAAAGAGGTGACACCGCAGAAAATCTTATTGGTTTACTTGAGAGAAGATTAGATGCTGTTATTTATCGATCGAAATTGTCAAATACAATATTTTCTTCTAGACAATTAATTAATCATGGACATGTTAGAGTTAATGGTAAGAAAGTGAATATAGCTAGCTATCAAGTAAGAGAGGAAGATAGCATAGAGATCAGAGATAAATCAAAACAACTAGCATTAATAGATATTGCTTTGGCAAACAAAGAGAGAGAAGTTCCTGAATATTTACAACTTGATGAAAAAAAAATAAAAAAGTAAAATTTGTTAGAATTCCTAAGTTTGAAGAAGTTCCTTATCCTGTTGTCATGGAGCCCAATCTAGTAATTGAATATTATTCTAGATAATTAATTTTTTTTTTTAAAATTTATATTTTTATCTTCTAATAGTTTAGTCAATTCACCATTTTCGTACATTTCTTTGATAATATCACAACCACCAATAAATTCATTTTTAACATAAAGTTGAGGAATAGTTGGCCAGTCACTATAAATTTTTATACCTTCTCTTAAATTTTGGTTTTCAAGAACATTTACTCCTTTGAAGTTTACCTCTAGTATTTTTAATATGTTTGATACAGCCATTGAAAATCCACATTGCGGAGCGTCAGGTGTTCCTTTCATAAATAAACACACTTCATTATTATCTATTTCATTCTTAATTAAATCATTTGTTTGTTGATCCATTTAACTCTCCTTTGTTTTTATTGCTAAAGCATGCAATTCATTACCCATTTTACCTTGTAAAGAATTATAAACCATTTTGTGTTGATCTATTTTACTTTTTCCCGCAAATTGTGAAGAAATAATTGTAGCAGAATAATGGTTACCATCCCCAGCTAAATCTTGTATTTCTATACTTGCATCAGGAAGAGCCGCTTTAATTAATTCTTCAATTTGTTTCAAATCCATTGCCATTAGTTAATCATATACTTTCTTAACCACGCTTTATTTTCATTTTCTAAATCATCTAAAGATAAATTTATATTATTATTAAATATTATTTTTGCTTTATCAACTGTTCCAAATTCGTCATAATGTACTGAATTTTTATCCAATATTTCCTTTACTTTTTTTATGTTTATTTTACTTAATTCAACCACATATCTTCCTTGATCTTCACCAAAAAAATACTGAAATTTATTAATTAATCCTTTAATTGGGTTAATTTTAATTCCTTTTTTCCCTTTAATGCACATTTTAGATACTGCTATTAAAATTCCACCTAATGAAACATCATGACAAGTATCAATTAAATTTTGATCTATTAATTTTAAAACAGTTTCTCCAATGTTTTTTTCATTAAATAAATTTATACTTGGTGGGGGTCCTTTTTTTTCTGCTAATATTTCTTTTGCAAATATACTTTGATCGATATGTCCCTCAGTCTTTCCCAATATCAAGACTATGTTTCCTTCTTTTTTAAAATCCATAGATAGCATTTTTTTATATTCTTTGATTAACCCAACACCTCCAATTGTTGGAGTAGGTTTTATACTCTTGTCCTTAGTTTCATTGTAAAAAGATACATTTCCAGAAACAACAGGAAAGTCTAAATATTTGCTGGCTTCTGTAATACCTTCAACACATTCAACAAACTCTCCCATATTTTTTTCCTTTTCCGGGTTTCCAAAATTTAAACAGTTTGTTATTGCTATTGGTTTTGCTCCTACAGAAATTAAATTTCTCCAACTTTCACAAACAATTTGTTTTCCTCCTGTAACAGGATGGGCAAAACAATATGACGCAGAAGAGTCAACTGATGCAGCTACAGCTTTATTCGTTCCATGAACTCTTACGACACCTGCATCGCCACCAGGTTTTTGAATAGTATCACCCATAACTGTTTGATCATATTGATCCCATACCCATTGTTTATCTGAAATATTTGGATTTTTTAAAATTTTTTTTAAACAATCATTTAAATTTAGTGATTTAAAATCGTCTTTTTTAATTTTTATTTTTTGTGGAAGTTTAGTTTTTTTCCATTTTCTATCATAAATAGGAGCATTTTCTGCTAAAAGATTTATCGGTATATTTGCAACAGATTTATTATCAAAAAATAATTCTATCTTTTCAGAATTTGTAGTTTTACCAATAATAGCGAAGTCCAAGTTCCATTTATCAAAAATTTTTTTAGCCTTATTCTCTCTACCTTTTTCCAAAATTATAAGCATACGTTCTTGGCTTTCTGATAACATTATTTCATAAGGACTCATATTTTCTTCTCTACAAGGAACTTTATTAAGATTTAATTCAATTCCTAATTTTCCTTTTGAAGCCATTTCTATACTTGATGACGTTAAACCAGCGGCACCCATATCTTGAATTGATATAATGGAATTGTCAGCCATTAACTCTAAACAAGCTTCAAGTAATAATTTTTCTGTGAAAGGGTCACCAACTTGAACAGTTGGTTTTTTTTCCTCAATTTTTTCATCAAAAATTGCAGATGCCATACTTGCGCCATGTATTCCATCTCTTCCAGTTTTCGAGCCAACATAAATTACAGGTTTATCAATTCCAGAAGCTTTAGAATAAAAAATTTTATTTTTATTTACTAACCCCAAAGTCATCGCGTTAACCAATATATTTCCATTGTAAGATTCATCGAAGCTTGTTTGACCAGCAATAGTAGGTACACCTATACAATTACTGTAACCTCCTATGCCTTTAACAACACCTCTTAGTAAATTTTTAGTATTTTTATCTTGAGGAGAACCAAAATGTATAGAATTAAGATTGGCAATAGGTCTTGCTCCCATTGTAAAAACATCTCTCATAATTCCTCCTACACCGGTAGCAGCTCCTTGATACGGTTCAATAAAAGAAGGATGATTATGACTTTCAATTTTAAATACAATTGCATCATTATCTTCAATATCAATAACTCCTGCGTTTTCTCCTGGACCTTGGATAACTTTTTTACCTTTAATATGTAGTTTTTTTAAATGTTTTCTTGAAGATTTATAAGAACAGTGTTCATTCCACATTGCAGAAAAAATTCCTAGCTCTGTAAAATTTGGTATTCTATTTAATTGTTTACAAATTTTAGCAAACTCTTCTTTTTTTAATCCATGATCTGCTGCTATAGATTCTGTAACTTTCATTATTTTATATTTCCTAAAAGATTTTCAAAAAAAAGAGAGCCATCTTCTCCAGAAAGATATTTATCTATCATTCTTTCAGGGTGAGGCATCATTCCTAAAACATTTTTTTTTTCGTTAAAAATCCCTGCTATATTTTTTACTGCTCCATTTGGATTATTTTCATCAGTTTCTGCTCCTTTTTCATCACAGTAAGTTACGGCAATTTGATTATTATCTTCTAAGGATTTTTTTTCGTCATCTGAACAAAAATAATTTCCTTCATTATGAGCTATGTGAAGTTCTAAGATGTCTTTTTTGATATTTTTAAAGTATTTATTTTTTTTATCTTTAACTTTAACGTAAACATTTTTACATATAAAATTAAGATATTTGTTTTGTTGTAATATCCCTGATAATAAACCAGTTTCGGTTAAAATTTGAAAACCATTGCATATACCAAGAACAAGTCCGCCAGAATTTGCAAAATCAATAACTGATTTTATTATTTTTGATTTCGATGCAATACTTCCACATCTTAAATAATCACCATAAGAAAATCCACCAGGTAGAACTATCAAATCACTTTTTGGTATAGATTGATCATTGTGCCAAACCATTTGATTTTTAAAACCAAATTTTTTTAGAGCAACGTCCATGTCTCTATCACAATTTGATCCAGGAAAAATTATGACTGAAGATTTCATTAATTTTAAACTATTTTGTAATCCTCGATAACTAGATTAGCCAATAATTTTTTACACATATCATCCACTAATGATTTTGCTTTAGTTTCGTCATTTTCTTTAACTTCAATTTCAAAAAATTTACCTTGCCTTACTTCACTTACATTATCAAAATTCATACCATTTAAAGTTTGTTGAATAACTTTGCCCTGAGGATCTAAGACTCCATTTTTTAGAGTTACAACGACTTTAACTTTCATTATTTCTTTTTAATTTTAACAGCTTGCGGTTTTGGAAAATTTATAGGTCTTATATTAGATTGTTCATGAAGAATGTTTAATCTTCTAGCAACTTCTTGATATCCTTCAATTAAATTTCCCAAGTCTTTTCTGAAAATATCTTTATCTAATTTTTTTTCTGTAGTTGTGTCCCAAAGTCTACAAGTATCTGGACTTATTTCGTCCGCTAGAATAATATTGTTATCTTGTGAAGACCTTCCAAACTCAACTTTAAAATCAACTAACTTAATACCAACTCCTCTAAACATTCCTTGTAAAAAATCATTTATTCTTCTACATTCTTCTGAAATCCAATCTAACTCCATTATATTTAGCCAATCAAAAGTTAAAATATGCTCTCTACTTATTAATGGATCTCCAAGGTCATCATTTTTCAAGCAATATTCGATTAATGGTCGATTTAATACTGTTCCTTCTTCTACACCTAGTCTTTTAGTTAATGATCCAGCAGCAACATTTCTAACTATAAATTCAATAGGTATGATTTCAACAATTTTTACTAGTTGCTCTCTCATATTAATCCTTTTTATGAGATGATTTTTTATTCCTATTTGATTTAAATTAGAGAGAATATGTTCAGAAATTCTATTATTTAAAATTCCTTTCCCCTCTATGGTTGCTTTTTTTTGATTATTAAAAGCAGTAGCATCATCTTTAAAATGTTGAATGGCTAAATTTTTTTCAGGAGAAGCGTATAAAATTTTTGCTTTTCCTTCATATAGTTTTTTTCCTTTTTTCATTATTTAAACACTCTTTTAAATATATAGTTTACATTTTTAAAATGTTTAGAGTACTTAAAAATACTATCAATTTTATTTAAGCTAATTTTGCTTGTAATGGATTTATCTATTTTTATTAAATCAATTAAATTAATATTTTTTGTAAAACTATCTTTTGAATGTTTTTGGACAATCTTGTAAGCTTTTTCTCTTTGCATGCCAGATTTAGTCAGCTCAATCATTATCTCTTGCGAAAAAACTAATCCTTTTGTCAGGTTTAAATTTTTCAACATTTTTTTGGGATAAATAATCATTTTATCTAATACATTGGCTAGTCTTATCAAAGCAAAATCCAGAGTTATATTGGCATCGGGACCTATATTTCTTTCAACGCTTGAATGAGAAATATCTCTTTCATGCCATAGAGCAATATTTTCTAGAGAAGGAACAACATACCCCCTTACTATTCTTGATAGACCAGTTAGATTTTCACTTAAAATTGGATTTTTTTTATGTGGCATTGCTGAAGATCCTTTTTGATCTTTTGAAAAAAATTCCTGTAATTCGTAAACTTCAGATCTTTGAAGGTGTCTTATTTCAGTGGATACTCTCTCAACAGATCCGGCGATTATACCTAGTACTGAAAAATAATGTGCATGACGATCTCTAGGTATGATTTGTGTAGATATAGGCTCAGGCTTTAGTTTAAGTTTTTTAGCCACATAAACTTCAACTTTAGGATCAATATTAGCAAATGTTCCAACCGCACCTGAAATTGAACAAGTAGAAATATTATCTATAGCATCTTCTAATCTATTTTTGTTTCTTTTAAATTCTTCATAAAATGATGCTAATTTTAAACCAAAAGTTAGAGGTTCAGCGTGTATTCCATGGCTTCTTCCAATACATGGAGTTAACTTATGTTTTTTTGCTTGCCTTTTTAAAACTGATAAAATTTTATCTATATCTTTAATTAATATTTTTCCCGATTGAACTAATTGTAAATTAAAACCTGTATCTAATATATCTGATGAAGTCATGCCTTGATGTAAATATCTAGCTTTAATTCCTGCTTGTTCTGTAATTGATGTTAGAAAAGCTATTACATCATGTTTTACTTTAGCTTCGATTTCATGAATTCTTTTAACTTTAATTTTTCCCTTTTTTTTAACAACAGAAGCAACCCCTTTTGGTATTATTTTGTATTTTTCCATTGCTTCAGCTGCAGCAACCTCGACATCTAACCAGATTTTATATTTATTTTCTTCTGACCAAATTTGAACAAGTTCTTTTCTAGAGTATCGCGATATCATTAGTTATATGGAGGCTTTCTATATTCTTTAACAGATTCTGTAAAAATTTCATATGAATCTTCTGTTATTCCCAATGTATGTTCAAATTGAGCAGATAATGATTTATCTTTTGTAACCGCTGTCCATCCATCATTTAAAACTTTTACATCAAATTTTCCTGCATTTATCATTGGTTCTATTGTAAAGGTCATTCCTGGTTTTAACTCAATTCCAGTATTTTTTTTACCATAATGAAGAACATTAGGAGGCTCATGAAAAGTATTACTTATTCCATGGCCACAAAAATCTCTTACAACTGAAAAACCTTTATTTTCAACATAAGATTGAATTTCAAAACCTATATCGCCAAGTTTAATTCCAGGTTTGAGAATTTTTATTGCCTTCATCATTGCTTCATAAGTTGAATCAATTAAATTTTTTGCTTTTATAGAAACATCACCAATAGTAAACATTCTACTTGTGTCTCCGTAATGGTCATTAACAATAGCAGTAACATCTATATTAAGTGCATCTCCATCATTTAATATTCTATCTGAAGGTATACCGTGGCACACAACATGATTTAGTGATGTGCATAAAGATTTTTTGAAACCTCTATAATAAAGAGGTGCTGAATAACCCCCATTGTCATTTATGTATTCATAGCTTAATTGATCTATTTTATCTGTCGATATTCCTGGTTTTACATAATCTACAAGCATATCTAAAGTTTGAGATGCTAGCTTTCCAGCACTTCTCATTTTTTCAAATTTTTCAGAATAACTATTCATTTATAATCTTAATTTTTTTCTCAATTTTTATTTCTTTAGAACTTAAATAACATTTATAAGCTATAAAATTAACACCGGATTTTTTTGCTTCAATGTAATCGTTATAGTAATTAACATCTATATCTTTAGCTATTTTAAATTTATTTATATCCTGAATTTGAGTTAAAAATAAGACATAAGGTTTATAACCTTTTTTAATAGAATTAATTAACATTTTTAAATGTTTTGACCCTCTTGATGTCACGGCATCAGGAAATTCTGCAACATTTTTATCTCTTAACAATGTTACATTTTTAACCTCAAGTATTTTCTTATCACAAAGAAAATCAAATCTAGTATCATCTGAATATTTAAATTCAGCTTTAATATTTTTAATTGATTTAAATTCATCAATTAATTTATTATTTAAAGCATGTTCAACAATTCTGTTAGCTCTATGAGTATTTACGCCAATAATTTTTTTTCCAACTTTAATCATTTCAAGAGTAAATTTTAATTTACGTTTTGGATCATTATGTTTAGTTACCCAAACATCATTGCCTTTATCAAGAAGCCCCATCATAGACCCAGTATTTGGACAGTGTGCTGTTAGTGTTTTATTATTTACTTCTATATCTGTGAAAAATCTTTTATATCTTTTGATTAATTTGCCTTTAATTAAACTACTGGTAAATTTCATTTTAATTTATTTATATTTGTAAATGACAAATAAAAAAGAAATAATTGCTGGAATAATAATCATTGGTAATGAGGTATTATCAGGAAGAACTAAGGATATTAATACCAGCACTATTTCAACATGGTTAAATTCTATAGGAATTGAAGTTAGAGAGGTAAGAGTTATTCCTGATGTTGAAAAAACTATTATAGACACTGTAAATCAGTTAAGAAAAAAATTTAATTATATTTTTACCACTGGGGGAATAGGACCTACTCATGATGATATAACTGCCGAGTCTATTTCTAAAGCATTTAATATAGAATATGGTTTTCATAAAGATGCTTATTCAATATTGGAAAAATATTATAAGCCAGGTGAATTTACTGAGGGAAGGCAAAAAATGGCAAAGATGCCTACTACTGCCAAATTAATTACAAACCCTTCAAGTGGTGCTCCAGGTTTTTATGTTGAAAACGTATTTTGTCTGCCAGGAGTTCCTTCAATTCTTAAATCTATGCTAGGAGGATTAAACAATGTTTTAGTTGGTGGTGATCCAGTTTTAAGCAAAACATTAAACTTAAGAACAGTTGAGAGTGAAATTGCTAAATCTTTAACCGATGTTCAAAATAAAAATAAAGATGTTGAAATTGGAAGTTATCCTTTTTTTAGAGCTGGAAAATTGGGAGTTTCAATAGTTTTAAGATCTACAGATCAAAAAAAAATCGATGAATGTAATGATCAAATATTACAATTTATAAAAAATAAAAATATTGAAATATTAAGAGAGATTTAATGCTTTATTTTGCTTATGGAAGTAATCTTAATCATTTTCAAATGAAAAGAAGATGTAAAGATTCTGTTTTCTTAAAAAAATATGAACTTAAGGGTTATAGATTAAACTTTAGAAGCAAATATAAAGCCGCAGACATTGAAAAAAGAAATAAATCAAAAGTTGTTGGTGCATTATTTGAGATATCTAAAAGTGACGAAAAAAAATTAGATGTATATGAAGATTTTCCTATTCTATATAAAAAAATATATTTTAAATATTATAATAAAAAAGTAATGACTTACATAATGGTAAAAAAAAGTAAATTTAGATTTCCTACAGAGAAATATCTTAATGTAATTAAACAAGGTTATAAAGACTGCAATTTAGACAAAAAGTGTCTTAGAAATGCTTTAAAAAGTATTAAATAAATGCTTTCCAAATCAGAAATTTTTAAAAGAGGATCATTAGATATATCTCCTCATATGCTATCGGTAATCCCTTTTGGAATAATTTGTGGTGCAATAGGAGTTGAAATGGGTTTTGATCCTTACCTAGTATACGCAATGTCGATAATTATTTTTGGCGGAGCTTCTCAAATAGTTTTCTTGCAATTGTTATCAGGGGGCGCTTCTTCATTTATAGCAGTAACTTCAGTTGGAATTATAAATTCAAGGCATTTATTATATGGAGCCGTATTATCAGAGTATTTAGAAAAACTAACATTATTTAAAAAATTAATTATTTCTTATTTTATAGTTGATCAAGGATTTGCAGAATCTAATAAATATTTTAAAAAAAATAAAAATCAAAAAAATATCCATTATCATTTACTCGGCACTGGTATTACCATGTGGGTATGCTGGCAAATCTCAACAATTTTGGGAATTATTTTGGGATCTTTTATTCCTGACGAATTGGGTTTAAAATTTGCTGTTCCGCTTACATTTATTGCTATTCTTATAGGTGAATTTAGAAAAATTGATCATGTTATTGTAATATTAGTTTCTGGAATAAGTTCATTATTATTTTTTGAAGCACCTTTAAAATCTTACATAATTATTTCACCTATAGTTGCTTTATTTACAGCATCTTTAGTTCTGAGGTTTAAAAAATGACTTGGCTATCTATAATTATTGCTGGAATACTAACTTATATAACTAGAATGACTATGATAACATTAGTAGACAGAAGGGTACTGGGAACAAAGTTAAAACAAGTTCTTGGTTATGTGCCAGCCGCTGTATTCCCAGCAATAATATTTCCAGCTATTTTTTATAATGATTATGGAAATTTAATTGAATTAACAGATCCTAAAATATATGGAGCAATAATTGCTATTTTAGTTGGATATTTAAGTAGAAATATTATAGCCACTATATTTTCAGGACTAATATCTTATTGGATTATTATTTTTTTATTGTAAAAATTACAATTGGAAAAAAATTGTTCATTTACACAAAAAGATGATAAGAATTTCTGAGTTAAGTGTGGTTGTGCTCACTTATAAATAAAGGGACAACAATAAAATAAAAGGAGCATTACTATGAAAAAAATATTTCTAATTATTATATTAATCTTTTCATTACAAAATAATCTTTTAGCTGAAGATTATGAAACTCAAGACTTTAGTAAATTTAATCAATGGCTTTTAGAAAATGGCTATTTGCAATATTTAAAAGGAGAAGGCGGCAAATTTGATATTTGTACATTGTATAAAAAAAATAGTGATGCCTGGTTAAATGAAGAATGTGGAAATTATCCAGAAGGTAAAATGAGATTGATGAACAATTTAAAGATCGAAACATATGGTGGTAGATGGGCAATTCCATCTAAAAAGGATCCAAAAAATAGAGATACTTTAATTTACTATAATTATAAGAATTTATTTAGTCATTTTAATGGTGATTCAAATACATATCAATTCGGTAGATATGAAGTCAAACCTTCCAGCAAAATTTATAAATTTAATACTAATGTAATTGAAAATAAATTTGTTCAAAAAGAAATGCAAAAAAAAGCAATATTAAGTTATTTGTATTTTCAAGATGATCAAATTTTAATCGATGAACTTACACCTGAAGATCGATTTGGTGATTTTGTAAAAAATGAAACTAAGTTAAGATCAAACTCTGTTGGAAAATCAATGGTATCTGTTGTATTGGGGCATGCTATTTGTGAGGGGTATATTGAAAGCTTAGATAGTAAAATTAATGATTGGTCAATGTTAAATAAAACGCTTTATAAAAACCAAACAATAATTGATTTAATCAATATGAATGCAGGTGATTATAAATACATTAATGATGGTGGTGTCGTAAAAGATTATTCATATGATGTAGATACAAAATCAATAAGTGCTACTATGAATAAATTTTTTAGAAATACAGAGAAGGCCAAGCCAAAATATAATTACACTCAATTAGTTCCCAACATTATTTTTAATTACGTTAGACATAAATCTGGAGATAATTTTCAAAATTTAATAGATAAATCTTTTCAAAAAGCAGGAATTGAAAATAGCGTTTATTTCAATAAGCTTAAAGATCCAGCAGAACATGGAAATGCTCACAACATGTTTTTTGCATCTAGATATGATTATCTTAGAATAGCAAAATCAATAATGGATGATTATAAAAATGACACTTGTGTAGGTAAGTACTATAAAGAAATTCACAAAAGAAGGATTGCAAAGAAAAATAAAGGTAAAAAGCACGAAGATCCTCCGTTTAGTCCGGGAACATCTTATGGTGGTTTGTTTCACATGGATTATGCTGGCTTAAAAGACAAAGTAATATTTGGAATGAGTGGTTATGGTGGAAACACAGTTATTATTGATATGGAGAACTCAAGAATAGTAGTGCTGAACTCAATTCATTGGAGCAATAAAAAATATAAATACAATGTTAAAAAACTTTTAATAGAACCTTTTAAGGATAAATCATAAAATACTTAAATATCTATAGGATTTTATAGGACAACTATTACAAGACTATTACACAGGGAAATAAATTAAAAAAATTTTACTTATAGGTCTTGTTCAATTATAAATATTAGCATAAATACTCATGAAAATAACTCATGCCCTCGTGGTGAAATTGGTAGACACAAAGGACTTAAAAGGCAGAGGATTCACAATTTAGTTAGTCTCTGGTAGTCTCATACAGTCTCAAATCCCATTATATCCTACACTTTAATAAAACCATTAATTATTTTTATTGGAAAATATGAATAATAAATTCTCTCAAACTAGAACTAGACTAGAACCTGAGGACATAGATATATATAATTAAATATATAATTAATGTCTTCAAAATTTTTTACTAACCAAGGAAATAATACTTTATTAAAAAAGTTTGAAGGAATATTTAAGAACACAAAAGTAAATAGTTTTGATGCGTTAGTTGGCTATTTAAGAGCATCAGGTTATTTTTCGATAAGAAAATATCTTAGAAGAGTTCCAAAAGTGAGGATACTTGTAGGTATAAACGTTGATAGTATTATTAAAAAATATCATAAGATTGGTCTTGAATTTTCAAGCGATAGTGAAAAAATTTTAGAAGAATTTTTAAAAGATCTTAAATTGGATATCCAAAACAGTAGTTATAACAAAGAGGTTGAGGAAGGAATTCTAGAATTTATCAATGATATTAGTTCTAAAAAAATTGAAATTGCAGCTCATCCTAGTAAAAATATTCACGCGAAAATTTATATTTTTAAACCAAAACCATTTAATCAACATAATTCTGGAAGTGTCATTTCAGGATCATCAAATCTTACATCTACAGGTATTGGCGCTATACGGGATTCAAATTATGAATTTAATGTTGAGCTTCGTGATTATGACGACGTTAATTATTCATCAAAAGAGTTTGAAAAATTATGGAAAGAGGCAATTGACATTTTGCCAGCTGATGTAGTTAAAAATAATATTAAAAAAATTAAAGAGGAGACATATTTAAACGACTCAATTACGCCATATGAATTATACTTTAAGCTTTTAATAGAATATTTTGGTGAAAGCGTTAATTTCGATCCTAGTTCAGTCAATGATCTTCCACCAAAATATAAAAAACTAGATTATCAGGCTGATGCTGTGAATGAAGGCTTCATGCTTTTACAAAAACATAATGGTTTTTTTTTATCTGATGTTGTCGGTACAGGAAAAACTATAATTGCAACTATTATTGCAAAAAAACTTTTCAATCATGACCTATATAAATTTGGAAACATAAACAAGACACTAGTCATAGCGCCCAGAACAATCCAAGATGATTGGATAAAAGTTCTTAGTGATTTTGGGCTACAAAATTATGAATTTTTAGCAAATAGGAGTTTTCATAAACTAAACGAACCAAGATACGATCCAACTTCTTTTGATTTAATAATTGTAGATGAGGCACATAAATATAGGTCAGATACGGCCTCTTCATATAATGAACTACAAAAATTATGTAAGACACCAACACAAAAAAAACTTGAAGATGGAACTTTATTAGAAAAAAAAATAATACTTATTTCTGCTTCACCTTTAAATAATTCACCAAAAGATATAAAAAATCAATTATTATTATTTCAAGATGGAAAAAATTCTACATTAGAAATATCAAATATTGATTATTTTTTTAATAAAAAAATTGAAGAATATAAATTAATAAAAAAAGAAAAAGATAAAAAAATTATTAAATCTTCAGTAGCAAAAATTTATGGAGAAATAAGAGAAAAAATAATTAGCCAAATAATGATAAGAAGAACAAGAACAGATTTACTATCTATAGATCAATATAAAAAAAATTTAGATGAACAGAGAGTTATATTCCCCGAAGTTGGAAAACCAAATAAACTTTTTTATAAACTAGACGATAATTTGGACAA
>CACDAL010000016.1 GCA_902550805.1 uncultured Pelagibacteraceae bacterium | reverse complement strand
TGGTATTGGAAAATTGAAAAAAATACCTGGAAGTTATGCTTCTTTAGCAACTACTATATTTTTATTTTTTTTATTTCATATACTAAAATTTTCACCAAACATCGTTTTAATTGGACTTGTAATTGTTTTTTTAATTTCTCTTTACGCAGTAAATATTTTTATAAATGACTTGGATAATAAAGATCCAAAAGAAGTAGTAATTGATGAATTTATTGGTCAATCAATTCCTATTTGCCTGTATGAAATTGCTCATGAAGGTACAAAAGAAACTAGCCAAGTATTAACATTTTACTTCATAATGTTTATTCTATTTAGAATATTTGACATCTCTAAACCCTATCCAGTTAGTTATTATGATAAAAACTTTAAGAATAGCTTTGGAGTTATTATGGATGATGTTTGCGCAGGCTTATATGTAGTTGCTGTATTAGTTTTATATATGGTTTTCACAACATGAAAAAATTTTTACTGATTCTAGTTTTTATTTTTTTATCTAGTATCTCTGCTAACGCAGGTTTAAAAGAGGCTGGCAAAATAAATAATTTACAATGTGCTATAGGAACTTTGGATGCGTATAAAGAAGCAAAAGAATATAGAGATACAAATCCGAAAATGAATACAGTTATTTACATGGCTTGTGATGAGGGTAAATATAGTTGGAATTGGAGATCGCAAAAAAATTTAAATTCTGCACATAAAAAAAGTTTTAAAGAGTGTACAAAATATTCAAAAAAACAAGGAAATGGTGAGTGTTTCTTGTTTGCTATTAATGATGTAGTGGTTTGGGAGCTATCCGAAGACAAAGCAAAAGCACTAAATCAAACAATTTCAAAAATGAATGAACATGATGAAGAAAAATATACTAGCGGTAATCCTCTTTTTAAATTTGTTAACACTAATGATCCAGCATTTGTTAAATATACAGAGCAAAAAAAATTAACTTATAAAAATCCAAAAGATGATATTCCAGGAAGATTTTTATATGATCAAGAAGATGTGACAGAAGATTATCAAGTTCACGCAATATATGTTTTGGCATCAGATTCTAAAGATAAACAATATGATGTTAAAGGCGTTATAGAGAGAATAGTTTTAAAAGGTAACAAACATTTTAAAAATAAAACCAAAGAAAAACAATTTAGATTAGATTTAACTAAAGACGGTAAATTAGACGTTAGTTTTTTAAGATTACCTATAACTAAAAAACAACTTAATAATCATGATGATGGAACTGTATTTATAGCAGCAGAAACTTTAAGAAATGGTTTTTATCATCCAAAAAAACTTTATACGATATTTTACCAAGATGCCTATAAAAGAGAATGGGGACAGGTTGGAGATGCCATACTTGAAACTCCCACAGGAAAAGTTGAAGTAGTAGGAGGTGTAACTTACTTAGGAAGTGAAATGGGTACCAGAGATGCTTTCAACCCTCATCTACATGAATTATTTCATGCATTAGGATTTGTGCAGCTGTGCGCTCCAAAAGCTGTCATAGAAAAAAATAGTAGATGGGGTAAAAATGATCACTTAAGTTTTACAAATGATATTATGAGCGATAGAGACAGTGGAAGTAAAAATATAGATAAAAAAAGAGAGCAATATTATGGACATTCCAATAAAGATTGTCCCTTGGATTTAAGAAAAAGTGTTTTCTTAGAACCAACAGAACAAGATGCTCAACTTGTACCAAGAACTGAAAGCTGTAAAATGACGCGATGGGTAAAAGCATACAATCATCAACGTTCTCTTGATTGTAGAGCAAAATTAGATTTTTAAATGACAAATCTCTCTGAAAAAATAGTTAAATTATTAATTATAAAAAAAATTAAAATTTCTTTTGCAGAATCTTGTACAGGAGGTTTGCTTTCAAGTGCAATAACTTCAATTAGTGGTTCATCTAAAGTGTTTACCCTTGGATTAATTACATATTCAAATCAAGCAAAAATAAACATTCTTAAAGTTCCTAAAAAAATAATAATGAAGCATGGTGCTGTAAGTTATGAAACTTGTTTATCTATGGTAAAAAATATAAACAAAATAAGTAAAACTAATATTTCTGTATCAATAACTGGGGTTGCTGGGCCCACAGGTGGATCAAAACAAAAACCAGTTGGTTTAGTTTATATAGGCATAAAAAAAGGTAATAAAACTTTAGTTAAAAAATTTATATTTAAAAATAAAAAGAGAAAATCAATTCAATCAACTGCGGTGGATAAGGCTTTAAATTTAGTATTAAGTTTTGCTAAATAATTCCTCAGCTCTTTTTTGAAAGGCATCTGCTATTTTATCTAAGCCAAATTGAAAAGATCTAGCCATAACAATATTTAAAAAATCATTTGTTAATTCAAAATCAACATCAAATGATACTTCTGTAAAATTATTTTCTTCTTTAAAATTCCATTTATTCTCCAAATGTTTTAATGGGCCATCAAGATTAGTTACATAAATTGAATCTTCTTTTTTATTAAATTTAACATCACTTTTATAAGTATCTTTAAAAGGACCTTTGCCAATTGTTAAATCTGCAATGATTAATAATAATTTGCCCTTCTCTTTTCGTTCATAAATTTTAGAATCTAGGCAGAATGGAACAAATTGCGGATATTTTTCTATATCTAGAACAAGATTTATCAACTGTTCTTTCTTACATTCAATTAATCTTTTAACTGATGCTTTGGGCATTAGTTTGATTTAATCTATTATTTTTAAGAACGGCAAAATCTTCATCAGCATGATAAGAAGATCTAGTAAGTGGAGATGAAGAAACTAGTAAAAATCCCTTTGATTCTGCAATACTTTTTAATTCATCAAATTCTTCGGGTTGATAATATCTTTCTAAAGGATGATGTTTGGTAGAAGGTTGTAAATATTGACCTATGGTTAAAAAATCGACATCGGCTGATCTTAAATCATCCATGACTTGAATAATTTCATCTTTGTTTTCTCCTAAACCAACCATTAATCCAGATTTAGTAAAAATATTTTTATCAATTAATTTTACATTTTTTAACAAATCTAACGAAGAAAAATATCTAGATCCTGGTCTAACTTGTCTATAAAGACCAGGTACGGTTTCAATATTATGGTTAAAAACATCAGGTTTAGCTTCAATAACTTTTTTATAAGAATCTCCCTTTCTTAAAAAATCTGGAGTTAAAACTTCTATAGTGGTATTTGAATTTGCTTTTCTTGTTTCAATAATAACTTCATAAAAATGATTAGCTCCTCCATCTGAAAGATCATCTCTATCAACTGAAGTAATTACTGCGTGTCTTAAGTTTAGTTTGTTAATTGCATTAGCTATTTTTAAAGGTTCGAATACATCCAATGGTTTTGGTTTACCCGTAATAACATCACAGAAAGCACATGCTCTAGTACATGTATCTCCCATAATCATAAAGGTAGCATGTCTTTTACTCCAACATTCAGTTATATTTGGGCAATTTGCTTCTTGGCACACGGTAACTAAATTGTTTTTAGATACAATAGTTTTTGTTAAAAAAAATTCTTTACTATTTAAAATTTTAGATTTTATCCAATTAGGTTTTTTTTTTATTGGATTAATAGGTTTATTAACTTTTTCCGGGTGGCGTTGTTTAATTTTAATTTTCATCTTTTTTAATTATATAAGTAGTCTCTCCATTTTTCCCAAATAAAAATTTTTCTCTAATTAATATTTCTATAAAATCTAAATCTACATTCTCTGTTAAAAGAGAATTTTTATGATCTAAATCAAGTATTTTATTACTCAGCTCCTTTTGATTATTTTGAAGTTTGTCAAAAAGTTCTTTTTTTTCAAAATATGAAACTAATCCTCTTTCGCCATCTAATAAATTAAAAAAAAAATAAATGATTAAGAAAGTGACAATAAGTAAAAAATAATTTTTTTTTAACTTACCAATCATTAATTAATTTTATTCATTTTTGATCGATTTCCAAGATCCTCTTCGATACGTATTAACTGGTTATATTTAGATACTCTTTCAGATCTGGCAAGCGAACCTGTTTTAATTTGATTAGAATCGGTACCTACCGCTAAATCAGCTATGAATGCATCTTCGCTGTCTCCTGATCTATGAGAAATAATAGTTTTAAATCCAATTAGTTGTGCGAATTTTATAACTTCCAAAGTTTCGGTTACAGTACCAATTTGATTCAATTTTATTAAAATTGAATTAGCAGAAACATTTAAAAAACCAACCTTAAGTCTTTCTAAGTTTGTTACAAAAAGATCATCACCAACTATTTGTGTTTTGTTACTTAATTTACTAACAAATTTACTCCATGCCGGCCAATCGTTTTCACTAAATGGGTCTTCAATAGATTTAATTTTATATTTTTTAATTAATAATAAATATTTTTTAATTGATTGATCTACTGTTATATAATTTTTTGAGTGTATAGAATAATTTTTATTTTTTATTAATTCATTTGCAGCAACATCTAAGCAAATTGAAACATCTTGCCCGTTGGTAAAACCTGATTTTTTAATAGCTTTAACTATAAGTTTTAGAGCACTCTCATTGTCGTTAATCATTGGTGCAAAACCTCCTTCGTCACCAACGGATGTAGAGTGACCCTTTTTTTTTATTAACGATCTTAAGTTATTAATAATTATAAAACACATTCTTACAGCCTCAGAGAAAGACCTAGCTTTATCTGGACGTATCATAAATTCTTGAATTCTTAAGCCATTATTGGCATGAGCTCCACCATTAATTATGTTCATCATAGGGTAAGGTAATTTAAAATTCTTTTTAACTATAAAATTTTTATAAAGAGGTATTTTTTTAATTTTTGAAGATAGTTTTTTTGCTGCCATTGAAACAGAAAGTATTGCATTTGCTCCAATTTTTTTTTTTTGTTTTGTTCCGTCTAATTTAATTAATATATGATCTATTCTTTCTTGATCATGAATATTTTGATTTTTTAATTTTTTTGAAATTAAGTTATTTATAATTTTTACCGGTTTTAAAACACTTTTTCCTAAATATTTTTTATTTGATTTATCTCTTTTTTCAAAAGCCTCGTAAGTTCCTGTGGATGCTCCAGAAGGACAAATTGATGACGCGCTTAAATTATTAGAATAAACTTCAGCTTCTATCGTTGGATTTCCTCTACTATCAAAAACTTGTCTTGCTACCACTTTTGTAATCTTGCTCATTTATTATTTTTTAATTAATTTATCAATTTCTACTATTTGATTAACTAATTCGTCTAATTTATCTAATGGAACCATATTGGGACCATCTGAAGGAGCGTTATCAGGATCTTGATGTGTTTCTAAAAAAATTGCTGCAACTCCCACTGCAGCTGCTGCTCTTGATAAATATTCTACAAATTCTCTTTGTCCTCCACTTTTTTCTCCCAATCCTCCCGGTTGTTGTACTGAGTGCGTTGCATCAAATACTATTGGATATCCATTTTTTGCCATTATAGGAATTGATCTCATATCTGATACTAAAGAGTTATAACCAAAACTTGCACCACGTTCGGTTACTAAAATATTATCATTGCCTGAATCAGATATTTTTTTTGTTACATTTGACATATCCCAAGGTGCTAAAAATTGTCCCTTTTTTACATTTACGATTTTATTTGTTTTTGCAGCGGCTATTAGTAAATCAGTTTGTCTACATAAAAACGCTGGTATTTGCAGAACGTCAGCATGAGGTGCTACGACTGAACATTGTTGTTCATTATGTATATCTGTAAGAATTGGAATATTTAAATCTTTTTTAATTTTATCAAATACTGGTAAAGATTTTTCTAATCCCGCACCTCGTTTTCCTTTAATGCTAGTTCTATTAGCTTTATCAAAAGAAGTTTTATAAATAAATCCAATACTATATTTTGATGCAATTTCTTTAATTTTTCCAGCCATGTCCATTGCATGTTGTTCTGTTTCAAGTTGACAAGGGCCTGCAATTAAACAAATTTTATTTTTATTTGATATTTCTATACCATTACAATTAACTATTTTATTTTTCATTAAATGATTTTGCCGCCTTAATAAATGATGAGAATAAAGGATGAGGAGTTAAAGGTCTAGATTTAAATTCTGGATGAAATTGAACACCTATAAACCATGGATGATTTTTAAGTTCTATAATTTCTGGCAATTTATTATCTGGGGACATTCCTGAAAAAATTAATCCTTTTCCTTCAAATTGATTTTTAAGATTGTTGTTAACTTCATATCTATGTCTATGTCTCTCTTTAATAAAATTAGATTTATAAATATTTTTTATGGCAGAATTATTTCTTAATTTGGCTTCATATAGGCCTAATCTCATTGTTCCTCCTAAATCTTTGTCGGTTCCTTTGATAATTTCTCCATCTTTATTCCACTCATCTATTAAGCCTACGACTGGATAGCATTTTTTGTCTAGCTCTGTAGATCCTGCTTTTTTAATTTTTAGTTTATTACGAGCAAATTCAATTATTGCCATCTGCATTCCAAAACATATTCCTAAAAATGGTATTTTTTTTTCTCTTGCAAATTTAATTGCGGAAATCTTACCTTCAGTTCCTCTTTTACCAAATCCCCCAGGTATTAATAATCCAGAAATATTCTTTAATTTTTTAGTTACTTGATTGGGTTTTAATTTATCAGATTCAATTCTTACTAGGTTCACTTTAACTTTATTTGAAATTCCTCCATGTGTAAGGGCTTCATCTAAAGATTTATAAGCATCTTTTAAATTTACATATTTTCCAATGATTCCTATATTAATTATCTTTTTTGTATTTAAGGCAATTTTGGTAATTTTTTTCCAAGGTAATAAATTTGCTCTTTTTTTAGCTTTTAATTTAAAATATTTTAAAACCTGTTTATCAAGTTTTTGATTAAAAAAGCTAATGGGCGCTTCATAAATGGTTCTTACATCAACAGTTTCAATTACATTTTCAATAGGAACATTACAAAATAAAGATATTTTCTTTCTTTGATCTAATGGTATTGATTTTTGTGATCTACAAATAATTATATCCGGTTGGATACCAATGCTTCTTAATTCTTTAACTGAATGTTGAGTTGGTTTTGTTTTTATTTCATCAGAAGATTTTAAAAAAGGAACAAAAGTTAAATGAATAAATAAAGTTTTTGACTTTCCATGTTCATTTGAAAACTGTCTTATTGCTTCAACAAAAGGAAGACTTTCGATGTCTCCTACAGTTCCACCAATTTCGCATATAACAAAATCTTCATTAGAAATATCTTTATTAATAAAATCTTTAATTCTATCTGTAATATGTGGAATTACTTGAACTGTTTTACCTAGATAACCACCTCTTCTTTCTTTTTTAATTATGTCACTGTATATTCGACCTGTTGTAATGTTGTCAGATTTTTTTGAAGATATATCCGTAAACCTTTCATAATGACCTAAATCTAAATCAGTTTCAGCACCATCATCAGTAACAAAAACTTCTCCATGTTGAAAAGGACTCATTGTTCCTGGATCTACATTTAAGTATGGATCCATTTTTCTTAATCTTACTTTATAACCTTGTGATTTTAACAAATATGCTAAAGATGCTGAAGATAAACCTTTACCAAGTGATGATACCACGCCGCCAGTGACAAATATATATCGCGCCATGGAATTATGTTATAGCCAAATATTTAGAAAATTAAAAGTATTAATTGTTATTTTCAGGAACTTTTGGCGCATCATCAGTATTTTCCTCTATTTTATCTATTACTGACGTTGTTGGCGTTAATTCGCCTCTTGATAAAATAGTTAAACCTAAACTGCAAATAATAAACAAAGTAGCCACAATAGCTGTTGCTTTAGTTAAGAAATTTCCTGACGATCTAGAAAACATAAAATTGTCTTGAGATACTCCAATTCCTAAAGCGCCACCTTCAGATTTTTGGAATAAAATTAGAATTACCAAAACTACAGCAATAATTACATTTATAATTAAAAGTATATTTTCCACGGGGTCTAATTAATTGATTTTTTTATTATATCAATAAAATTTTTAGCATTTAAAGAAGCTCCGCCTATTAAAAAACCACTAATTTCATTAATTTCAGCTAATTTTTTTGCATTATTTGGATTTACAGATCCACCATACAAAATTTTAATATTTTTAATATTTGATAAATTTAATATTGTTTTTCTAATAAATTTTAGATTTTTTATAAGCTCATTTCTTTTAGGAACTAAACCGGTTCCTATTGACCAAACAGGTTCATATGCAAAAATTATATTTTGAAACTTTTTAATTTTTTTTAACCCTATTGATATTTGTTTTTTTAAAATTTTATTTGTAATATTTTTTTTTTTTTCAGTTAATGTTTCGCCTATACAAAAAATAACTTTTAAATTTTCTCTTAAAGCAGATTTAATTTTTTTATTTATGATTATATTTGTATCGCCATCATTTCTATTTTCAGAATGACCAATTATTATATATTTAGATCCTGTTGATTTAATAAGTTTGGAATTTATTGATCCTGTAAAAGGTCCGAAATCACTATAAGGATGACAATTTTGAGAACCTATAGAAATATTGCTATTTTTATACTTATCAAAGAAAGTTTTTAATAAAGTGTATGGTGGGCAATAAATTATTTTAATATTTTTATATTTTCTTATTTTTAGCAATTTTATTACAGAATTAGCTTTTTCTATATATCTAGCGTTTCCATGCATTTTCCAGTTAGCAATAAAATACATATTATTATTTGTCATAAAGATTAAATTAATCTATAGGTTTGTTTTTTATAGATCAATAAATAAACAATTTGTACCTATGTTAAATAAATTAAGAGGATTTTCAAATACAAAATTAGCAGGAATTTTAATAGGTATCATTATTGTTCCTTTTGTTTTTTGGGGCATGGGAAGTGTATTCAGTGGCGGAAATACAAATAATGTTGCCAAAATAGATAATGAAATTATATCTACACAAGATTTTATAAAACACGTAAATCAAATTGGATTGGATGAAGATCAAATTAGAAAAAATATAGAAAACAACATAATAGAAGATTTATTATCAAAAATTATTTCTAATAAATTGTTAGACATGGAAATTAAAGATCTTAATGTTTCCTTGTCAGATAAAAACCTTGTTAAAATAATTAAATCAAACGAAATGTTTATTGATAAAAATAATTTCTCAAGAGTAAAATATGAAAAATTTCTTTTAGAGAACAGTCTTACTGCTCCAGATTTTGAAATTAAATTAAAAAAACAAGAACTTAAGAAAAATCTTTTTCAATACATTGGTGGTGGAATTAAGTCGCCGTATTTTCTTAAAAATAATATTTACAAACAAGAAACAAAAATAATCGATATAGAGTATTTTGATTTAAATAATTCATATAATACAGAAATATCAAACTTAGAGATTGATGAATTTATTAATGACAATAAAGAAAAGCTAAAAATAGATTATATTGACTTTTCATATGTTAAAATAATTCCCAAGGATTTAGTGGAAATTGGTGAATTCAATGATAATTTTTTTAAAAAAATTGATGAAATTGAAAATTATATATTAAATGGATCAAATATAGATGAAATAGGAAAAAAATATAATTTAAGTCTTATAACGAAATATAAATACAGATTAGAAAAAAATAGTGACGAAATATTAAAAGAAATTTACTCTAATAGAAATAAAAATAAATTACAATTAGTAGATAAAAATGATTATTTTCTTTTGTTTGAAATTAAAAATATAGATAAAATATTACCAGATAAATCAAATTCAGAATTTATTGAAGTTGTTAAAAAGAATTTAATACTAAAAAGAAAATTTGATCTACATAAGGAGCTATTTAAAAAAATTCAAGATAAAAGATTAAATAATGATGAATTTATTAAATTATCAAATAATAAAAATTTTATAAAAAAAACTTCTATTAAAGGAATAATCGATGATAAAATATTTGACTCTGATTCAATCAAATTATTATATTCCTTGCCTGAAGAAAGTTTTACATTAATTACAGACGAAAATAATAAAATTTATTTAGCAAAAATTAAAAATATCTATCTAAAAGAGCTAAGTAAAAATGATCAAAAAATAAACTCATATATGATAAAATCAAATAGTAAAATAATGGATGAAATATATAGTACCTATGATTTATCTTTAAATGATAAATATAAGGTAAAAATTTTTCGAACGACTTTAGATAGAGTCAAAAATTATTTTAGATAATGCTTAATGTTAATTTAAGTAAATTTAAAAATTCTTATTTAAAAAAAAAGAATCAAGTTATATATCATTCTCTAAAAACAAATGGCATTAATGAAATTGAAAATCTAATTAATAATTTCTTAAAAGAAAAAAATAGTTTTGTTTTTGAATCTGTTGAAAAGGGATTTATCAAAGGAAGATATACAATATTTGGTAAAAATCCCGATAAAATATGGGAATTTAATAATAATGAATGCAGATTAATTACAAATAAATATAATAAAAAATTAAATGGAAATCCAAAGAAGAAATTAGAAAAAATAATTGAAGATTTTAACTTTACTGTACCTAAAGAACTTCCTCCAATAAGTTCAATAATATCAGGATATTTTTCTTACGATATAATCAGATATATAGAAAAAATTCCAAACAAAACTAAAAATGATTTAAATATTCCAGATTCAAGAATTCTAAGGCCAAGACATTTAATCATTCATGATAATTTTGATAAAAAATTATTTTTTATAGTTAATTGTTTTAAAGATGAAAAAATCAATAATTTTAATAAAAAATTTAATGATATTAAAAGACAAATAGAAGAAATGATTTTTTTATCTAAATATAGTATTAGAGAAATTTCAGAAAATAAATTAGCCAAACCCCTTAAAATTAAATCTAATATTTCTAAAAAAAAATTTATATCTAATGTAAAAAAAGCTAAAAATTACATTAAAATAGGAGATATTTTTCAAGTTGTTTTGAGTCAAAGATTTCAAACTAAACTGACAAAAAAGCCAATAGAAATTTACAAAAAACTTAGAAAGACAAATCCATCACCTTTTATGTATTTTTTTAATTTTAATGATTTTCAGATTATTGGAGCTAGTCCAGAAATATTAGTAAGATTAAGAAATAATAAAATAACAATAAGACCTATAGCAGGAACTAGACCTAGAGGAAAAAATAAAAAAGAAGATACTTTTTTTGAAAAAGATCTTCTAAAAGATAAAAAAGAACTATCGGAACATTTGATGCTTTTAGATCTAGGAAGAAATGATACAGGAAAAGTTTCTAAAATTAATACCGTTAAAGTTACAGAAAGCTTTAATATTGAAAAATATTCTCATGTAATGCATATAGTTTCTAATGTTCAAGGTACATTTAATAATAAATTTACTAAATTTGATACATTGTTATCTGGTTTCCCGGCAGGTACAGTATCTGGAGCACCTAAAATTAGAGCTATGGAAATAATAGATGAATTGGAAACTACAAGAAGAAAAGTTTATGCTGGTGGTATAGGTTATTTTTCAGCCAATGGTGATTTTGATACATGCATCGCATTAAGAACTGCTATTTCAAAAAATAATAAATTTTATGTTCAATCTGGAGCAGGTATTGTAGCTGATAGCAATCCTAATAATGAATTCAAAGAAACTGTTAATAAGGCTAAAGCTTTAATAAAAGCTTTAGAGTAACTTTATGAAAATTATTTTGATTGATAACTACGATAGCTTTACTTACAATCTTTATCATTATTTATCAACTTTCGCTAATGTTGAAGTTGTTAGAAATGACAAAATAAATTCATCTGATATATTAAAAAAAAAATATAATAGAGTAGTTATTTCTCCTGGACCTGGTAATCCAGATCAAGCAGGAAATTGTTTAAAGATTGTAAAAAATATTCATAAACATATTCCAATATTGGGTGTTTGCCTAGGTCATCAAATTATTGGACAAGTTTTTGGATCAAAAATTATTCAAGCTAAAAATTTAGTACATGGAAAAACTAGTAAAATTTTTTCAAAAGATAAAGGTATATTGAAAAAAATTCCAAAAACCTTTGAAGCTACTAGATACCACAGCTTAATAATCGACAAAAGAACACTATCTAAAGATTTAGAAATTACAGCCGAAACTTCAGATGGAATAATAATGGGTGTTAAACATAGAATTCATGAAGTACATGGAGTACAATTTCATCCAGAAAGTATTAAAACCAAATATGGTTTAAAAATACTTAAGAACTTTATTAATATATAAATATGGAAAAATTTTTACATAAGTTAAAAAATAAACAAAATCTGTCTTTAATTGAAAGTATAGAAGCTTTTGAAATTTTAATGGATGGCAAGGCTGATGATCAAGAAATTTTTGATTTTTTAACTTATCTCTCAGAAAAAGGTGAGGTTTCAACTGAAATAGCTGGTGGTGTGTCAGTTCTAAGAAATAAAGCAAAAAGAGTAAATGTTAATAACTGCATAGATACATGTGGTACTGGAGGTGATGGTAAAGATACACTGAATATATCTACCGCATCTGCTCTTTTGCTTGCAAGCATGGGAATAAATGTGGCAAAACATGGAAATAAAGCCGTATCATCAAAGTGTGGTTCAGCTGACGTTTTGGAAGCTTTAGGTATAAATATTAATTTTGAACCTGCTGATATTGAAGATCAAATAAATAAAAATCACTTTGGCTTTATGTACGCACCTAACTATCATAGTGCAATGAAATATGTAGGACCAACTAGAAAAAAAATTGGTAAAAGAACAATATTTAATATGATAGGTCCGTTAAGTAGCCCTGCCCTTGTTGAAAGACAAGTTGTAGGTGTTTTTGATAAAAAATTACTTAAAATTTTTGCTAATGCTCTTAAAAATTTAAATATAAAATTTGCTTGGATAGTAAATAGTGAAGATGGATTGGATGAAATTTCACCTTATGCAAAAACTAATATAGTTCAATTGAAAAATAATGAAATATCAGATTTAATAATTGATCCTAAAGAATTGAATATAAAAGCAGACAATTTTGAAAATTTATTAGGTGATGATGCTAAATTTAATGCAAATAAAATGATTGATATATTTAAAGGTGAAGATAACGATTTTTCAAAGGCTGTTTGTTTAAATGCAGCTGCAGGATTAATTGTAATTGAAAAACATTCAAACTTTAAAGATTCTTACAATGAAGTAAGAAATTTTATTTTATCTGGAAAAGCTTACAATTATTTGAAATTATTACAAAATGTCTAAGAATATTCTAAAAAAAATCTTAGATAATAAAAAAATTAAAATAAATAATCTTAAAAAAGATATAAGCTATGAATCATTATCACAAAAAATTAAAGAAAATAATTGTTTTATTAATTTTAAAAATAAAATAATAAATAATAATAATAATGATAAAATTTCAATTATAGCAGAAATTAAAAAAGCTAGTCCGTCAGCAGGTATTATTATTAATGATTATAATCCTGTTGATATTGCCAACATATACAAATCAAATAAAGCTACATGTTTATCTGTATTAACTGAAGAAGATTTTTTTTTAGGTAATTTTATTCATATAAGTAAAATTAAACAAAAAATAGATTTGCCAATTTTATGCAAAGATTTTTTCTTTGATAAATTTCAAGTTCATCTAGCAAAAAGTTATGGTGCTGATGCGATTTTAATAATTCTTGCTGGTATTTCTGAAGAGGAAGCTAATCAACTTTATGAAGAAGCAAATAAGTTAAAAATGACAGTAATAGTTGAGGTTCATACTGTAGAAGAAGCTAAAAAAGCTCTAAAATTTAATGAAGCATTAATTGGTATAAATAATAGAAACTTAAAAACGTTAAAGACAGACATCAATACAACTTACGATATCTACGATGTATTAGTTAATCATTCACAACCATTAATTTCAGAAAGTGGAATTAAGGATAAAGAAGATTTGTTAGAAATTAAGAATAAAACTAAAATAAAAACTTTTTTAATCGGTGAATCATTATTAAAAAATTTAGATAAAAATAATATTTTCTCTGTTCTATAGCTAATTTAGCACTGAATTCATTGGTTTTTTTTGCTATTGTTTAATTTGAAGAACTTTTGTAGAACATGGATGTACTTAATTTGTTCTATGTTAACTAAAAAACAAAAAAACCTACTTTTATTTATCAACAAGAAGTTGAGATCTTCTGGTGTATCACCGTCTTATGAAGAAATGAAAAATTCTTTAAATTTAAAATCTAAATCAGGTATTCATAGACTAATTAGCGCATTAGAAGAAAGAGGTTTTATCAAAAGATTGGCTCATAAAGCAAGAGCCCTAGAAGTTATAAAATTGCCCGAAACTGCTTCAGCAAATGACATTTTCAACAACTTTTCTCCCAGTGTAATAAAAGGTGGATTAGATGACTCAGCTTCAAAAAATATTGATGAGATGGATATACCAGTTTTAGGAAATATTGCTGCCGGAACTCCAGTGGAAGCTATTCAAAACGAAGTATCTAGAATTCCTTTGCCTAGCAATATAGAAAAAAATGGTGAGTTTTTTGGTTTAAAAGTAAAAGGTGATTCTATGATTGAGGCTGGTATTAATGATGGGGATACTGTTATTGTTAAAAAAACTGAAACTGCTGATAATGGAAAAATTGTTGTAGCTTTAATCGATGACAATGAAGCAATGCTAAAAAGAATTAGAAGAAAAGGTAAAACTGTAGCTTTAGAAAGCGCTAATAGAAACTACGAGACCAAAATATTTGGCCCAGATAGAGTAAAGGTACAAGGTATACTTGTATCTTTATATAGAAACTTCCAATAAAATAGTCTAAACATTTTAGATGTCAAAAGTAGCAACAAGATTTGCTCCCTCGCCTACTGGTCCTCTTCATATAGGTGGATTAAGAACTGCTCTATTTAATTGGCTATACTCTAAAAATAAAGGTGGCAAGTTTTATTTGAGGATTGAAGATACTGACAAGGAAAGATCTAAAGAAGAACATAAACAGCAAATAATAAAATCTTTAACCTGGATTGGAATTGAACATGATGGAGATGAGTATATTCAATCTAAAAAAATTGAAGATCATGTTAATATAGCTTTAGAGTTACTAAAAAAAGGAAAAGCTTATAAATGTTACTGTACTCCTGAAGAAATTGAAGAACAAAAAAAAAGAGCTAAACAAAAAAAAATTCCTTATATTTATAACAGAAAATGGAGAGATGCCGGTGAAACAGAAGCTCCAAAATATATAAAGCCAGTTATAAGGTTTAAAAGTAAAATTGATGGATCAGCTATTTTAAAAGATTTAGTTCAAGGTGATATTGAAATAGAAAATAACACTATTGAAGATTTTATTATATTAAGAAATGATGGCACTCCTACATATAATCTTTCAGCTTCTGTAGATGATCATTTAATGAATATGACACATATTATTAGGGGAGATGATCATAAAATTAATACTTTTAAACAAATTCAAATATATGAAGCTTTGAATTGGAATATTCCGAAATTTGCTCATATACCTTTAATACACACAATAGATGGAAAGAAATTATCCAAAAGAGATAACGCATCAACATTAGATGATTATTCAAAGATTGGTATTCTGCCTGAAGCTTTAAGAAATTATCTACTAAGATTAGGATGGTCGTTTGAAGATAAAGAAATTTTTAGTTTAAAAGAAAGCATTAAATATTTTAATCTACAAGGTATTGGAAAATCTCCATCAAAATTAGATATGAGTAGAATATTATCCATGAATGAACATTATATAAAAAACATTAAAGAAGACGAACTTTTTATAAAATTAAAAGAATATTGTGAATTATTCAAAGAAAAAATTGATTTAAAAAAAGAAGAAAAAATAAAACAATCACTTTCATTCTTAAAAAATAAAGCCAAAACTCTAGAAGATATTTATAAAAATTCAAAATATATAATTTTAAATGAAGTAAGTTTTAACAAAGAAGATTTAAAACTAATAGATAATAAATCAAAAAAAATAATAATAGATTTTGTAAACAAAATTTCAAATTTAGATACTTTATCAAAAGATAACTTAGAGCCTATTATCAATGAATTGATTAAAGTAAATGAAACTAACTTCAAAGGAGTTGGTCAACCATTAAGAATTGGACTCACGGGTTCTAAATTTGGACCTGGTATTTATGACATAATTTTATCTCTTGACAAAGATGATATTGTAAAAAGATTAACTAAGGTAGGACACTAAAATTTTAGCAGCCTCTTCTGAAGATGATGTTGATGATTTTAAATCAGCTATAGTAGACTTTACATCTGAAAGCTGTTTATCTATTAATTCAGGTTTTTTTAAATAATAATATACAGACTTAAATATTTCATTTGGATTACAATCTTTTTGAATTAATTCAGGAATAATTTCTTTATCATTAATAATATTTAATATATTTACAAATTTAATTTTTAAAAATAGTTTTGCTAAATAATAATTAATAAAATTCATCTTATAAATAATAATAGAGGGTATATTAAGCTTGCTAACCTCAAGAGAAGCTGTTCCAGATTTAACTACTGCAAAGCTAGATTTTTTTAGCATTTCATTTTTAATTTGATCATCTGAAATAACTTCAGCATTAGAAATATTTTGTTTATTAAGTAGATTTATTAAATAATTTTTGTATTTATCAGTAGAATGTAGAACGAAACTAAAATCACTTTCTTTCTTGTTCATTATTTTAATAAATTTAAAAAGAATAGGTGTATGAATTTTAATTTCACTTTCCCTGCTACCAGCAAATAATGATATATATTTTTTTTTATCGTTAATAAGATTGTCTATTTTTATATTATCTTTAATTTCTTCATCTAATAAAGGATGTCCAACAAAGGTATTTAAAAGATTTTCTTTATCAAAGTACTTTTTTTCAAATTTAAATAGTAATAAAATATGATTTAGATATTTTTTCATTTTTTTTACCCTGCCTTCTCTCCAAGCCCATACTTTTGGTGCAACAAAATGTATAGTTTTAATATTAGAATTAATTTTTTTTACTTTTTGAACTACTCTTAAAGTGAAATCGGGACTATCTACACTAAATAAAATATCGGGCTGAAATTTTATTATTTTATCAACTGTTTCATTAATCTTATTTTTTATCTTAAATATATTCAATAAAACGTCAGTGAAAGCTATATAGGTAATTTCTTTTAATTCATAAATTGATTTTATGCCTAATGAATTTAAATGTAATCCTCCCACACATTGATATTCAATATCAGTATTATTTTCCTTTAGTTTGGATATAACAGTAGATGCCAATTTATCTCCTGATGGTTCGCCTGTTAAAATAAATATCTTTTTCATTTTACGGCTATAAACATTTTATTATTATTGGCAAAAGTTATGCATTTATTTTTATCAAGAATAATATTTTTATTTGATTTTAATACTATGCCTTTAATATTGGCATTTTTACAATCTTTCAAAGTATTTAAGCCTATTGTAGGTAAATCTGCTCTAGGATCTTGTTTTTTTTTAGGGAATTTAATCAGCATTCCACTAAAGATTTTTGTCTTTTTTAAACTTTCAAGCATTTTTTTTGTTCCTTTAGAAGTTTCTTTTGCAACTACATTGCCATTTTTTAAAATTATACCTTGGGTATGATTGTGTGCATTTAATTTATTTAAATAATTTATACCTTTGTTAATCTCTAAAACTTCAAACTTACTAGGTTTTATTATTGTATAGTTTCCTTTTGATAGAGTTAATTCAGGATTATAAAAATTTAATTTAATAACTTTAACTTTATTTTCAGATAAAATTTTTATTAATTCTTTTAAGATAGCTGCGTCACCTAATTTAGAAGCTTTTATAATTCTTGGCATATAATAAATTCCTTTAAGATCTAATTTTAGTGAAGAAATTTTAGGTTTTGATATATTTCCTGCAAATATAACTTTTTTACATTTTTGAGAATGAATTAAATCTAAGATTTTACCAAATTTTCCAATAGTTATAAAAAAACTATTTTTATATTTTTTGAATCTATTATTTTTTGTTAGATCAATAATAAAATATTTAATTTTTTTTCTTTTTAATTTATTTAATATTTCAATTGGTAATTTTTTTTCACCTAGAAATAAACCAATCATTTAATATTTTCTGGAAGTGAAATTGGTCTTTTTTTATCTGAATTAATAAAGTCAATTATTTTATTAACGTATATATTTTCTTTTATTTCTGAATTTAAATTTTCAATATTTGATCTAAAGTTTTCAGATTTAAATATTATATTATATGCTTCTTGCATAATTTTTATATTTTCATTTGATATTTTTGCTCTTCTTAAACCAATCAAGTTTAAACCTACTAAATTATTTCTATTTCCTAATGACAATCCAAAAGGAATAACATCACTTAAAACTCCAGTCATTCCACCAATCATTGATGACTCTCCTATTCTTGAAAATTGATGTACGGCACAGCTACCACCAACTATAGCATTTTCTTGTATGTGAACATGTCCACCTACTTGAACATTGTTTGCTAAAACAATGTTATTAAGAATTTCACAATCATGAGCTATATGACAATAAACCATAAGTAAATTATTATTACCAATTTTTGTTACTCCTCCACCTTGTTTTGTGCCAGGATTAATATTAACATATTCTCTAAATTTATTATTATTGCCAATTATTATTGAATTTTTTTCACCTTTATATTTTAAATCTTGTGGTGGTGTCCCTATGGATGAAAATGGAAAGATTTCATTTCCCGAACCGATAGACGTGTTTCCTTCTATATTAACATGTGAATGAATTTTTGTATTATTTTCAATTCTAACATTTGGTCCAATAATTGAATAGGCTCCAACTTCAACATTTTCTGCTATTTTTGATGTTTCTGATATAATTGCTGTTTTATGTATCACTAATTATAATTAACAAAAATTTTAAATTATAGTTATCAATAAATATTGCTAATTATTTCCTATCAACGATAGTTGCTGCCCATTGAGCATCGGCCATTTTGTTTTTACCCACAAATGCCTCGCCTTTGTATTTCCATACTCTACCATGAGATCTGATAGCTTCTATATTAAGTTCTAATTTACAATTTGGTATGACTGGATTTCTAAATCTTGCTTTTTCAATTGTCATTAAAAAAACTAATTTATTTTCATATGTAGATTTATCTATTCCGTGAGCAGTCAAAGCGGCTGCGGCTTGACCAAAAGCTTCTACTATTAAAACTCCTGGCATTACTGGTTCGCCAGGAAAATGCCCTTGTACAAAAAAACTATCTTCTTTAACATTAACAATAGCTGTAGCTGAATGAAGTTTTTTAATATTAACAAGCTCATCTATTAATAACATTGGTTCCCTGTGTGGTAATAAATTTTTAATTTGATTTTTGTTTAAACTTTCCATGTCTATTTATTATCTCTTAAAAAATCTTTAATATTTTTAGCTGGATACCCCATTACTTTTGAATTGTTAGGTATATTTTTAATAACACCACTTCCACCAGCTATTTGTACATTATTACCGATTTTTAAATGACCTGATATACCTGCTTGACCTCCTATGAAAACTTTATCACCAATTAAAGAACTTCCGGCAAAACCAACTTGCCCTGTAATTATACAATTTTTTCCTATCTTTACATTGTGAGCAATATGAACTTGATTATCTAAAAAAGTATTGCTGCCAATTATCGTATTAGATAAAGAACCGCGATCAATTGTGTTGTTACATCCTATTTCAACATTATTTTCGATTATAACCATACCAATATGGGGATATCTAATATTGCTATCTTTTCTAGGAAAAAAACCAAAACCTTTTTTGCCTATTATAGCACCATCTAATATATTAACATTATCTCCAATTAAAGTTTTTTTAATAATTACATTAGAGCCTATTTTACAATTATTTCCAATTATAACATTACTTTCTATAATTGAATTATGTCCTATTGTGCAATTTTTTCCTATCTTAACTTTATCTCCTACTAGAACATTAATACCAAAGTTAAGGTTTTTATATTTTTTAAAGTTTGTTAATTTTTTAATTTTTTTATCAAAATCATCATTTAATGAATCTGGGTAAAAATGTTGAGTAATTTTTGCAACAGACAATAAAACA
>CACDAL010000015.1 GCA_902550805.1 uncultured Pelagibacteraceae bacterium | reverse complement strand
GTTAAAGACCATGCTAAAGAGGTGTTAAATTATATAACAAAAGATAATTAACTTTGGGACTATAAAAGCCCCAAAATTCATGGAAATTTAATCTCTTATCGAATAAGCAATAACTCCAACTTCAGCCTTATCAGTGCCAAGTTTTTCTGCTTCTTTACTTATTCTCAATCCAATCGTTTGCTTCATAACTTTAAAAACTATGTATGAAAGAATAAAACTAAAAATACAAACTGAAAATACTCCTACAATTTGAACTCCAAAACTTACTGCTGGATTACTCATTGGCACAGCTAATGTTCCAAATATTCCCGCAAACATGTGAACAGGAATAGCGCCTACAACATCATCGAGTTGTAACTTTTCTAAAAATTTAGTTCCAAAATACATTATGATTGCTCCTATTGAACCAACTATGATTGCGAAGAACGGTGTTGGTGTAAGAGGTTCAGCTGTAATTGCAACTAAACCTGCTAGTGCGCCATTAAGCATCATGATAATATCAGTTTTACCACCTAATAAACGAGTTAGAACCGCTCCTGTTACCACTCCGGCAGAACCCGCTAAATGTGTGTTTACTGCAATTTTGTTTATCGCATTAACATCATCAAAAGTTCCCATAGCAAGTTGGCTAAAACCATTAAATCCAAACCATCCAAACCAAAGTAAAAAAGTACCTAAAGTTACTAATGGTATACTTGAAGCTGCAAAAGGAACTAATGATTTTTTTTCACCTTTAGCACCAAATCTTCCTTGCCTAGATCCTAAAACTATAATGCCAGCTAATGCAGCTGATCCTCCACATGCATGAACTAAAGTTGAGCCTGCAAAATCAGAAAACCCTGAACTGCTTAACCATCCGCCTCCCCATTGCCATCCCATTGATACTGGATAAATAAACCCAGCCATTACAACAGCAAATATAAAAAAAGGCCAAATTTTAATTCTTTCAGCAACCGCTCCTGAAACAATTGAAACTGTTGCACAAACAAACATTACCTGAAAGAAAAAATCTGAACTATCTGAATATCCTGTTGAAATATTTGAAGAATCACTCCAAATTTTAAATGAACCTATATATCCACCGTCTGGAACACCATATGCTAGATTGTACCCAAAAAAGAAAAATATTATTGAAGCAATTGCAAATTTACCTATGTTTTTAGCTGCTATAGTTGATACGCTTTTTGTTGTAACCAGGCCACTTTCTAACATACAAAATCCGGCTGCCATAAAAGCTACAAGAACACCTCCTATATAAAATGCTAAAGAATTAAAAATATATTGCCCTTCTTCAGATAAGACAGTTTCCGAATAACTCGTATTTGCTAAACCTATTACAAAAACAAAGCTAAAAAAAATAATTCTTAATTTTTTTATTAAATTCATTATTTTATCTCCTTTAATTAAAGGAGTTCTTATATCTATTGAAGTGATTAGAAGAAGTGAATTTATCTAAAAATAGATATGCATTATTTGCATATAGAAACAGCCTTTATTAGATTTTTTTAAAAAAATAATAAAGGCTGTTAAAAAAAGCTTACTTATTAAAAACTTCTTTAAGTGCTTTTGCGGGCAAGAACTTCACTTTTTGTGAAGCGGCGATTTGGATTTGTTCTCCTGTTCTAGGATTACGTCCAATTCGAGCTTTTCTCTTAGCCACTTTATAAGTACCAAAACCAGCTATTTTTACTGAATCGTCGCCTTTCAATGCGTCCAAAATAGTATTGGTAATTGTATCAAAAGTACGTTCAGCATCAGCTTTGCTTTGGTTTAAAGATACTGCTAATTTTGCGATCAATTGTTTCTTGTTCATTTTAGCTCCGGTTTTAAAGGTTAAAATGTATATTTTACAAAATAGTTGATATTTCAAGCTTTTTTTTAGTGTGTTTAAAAAAAAAAATAACAATATATAGTGTTAAAAAAGTGTTGATTTTAATAGGTTTTTATACCTCAAAAAACCTATTAAAATAAGCCTAAATCTTTTAAATCGTTAAAAGTGGCAAAAAACATTAAAGAAAGCAATAAAAACAATCCGATTCGAAAAAAACCTTCTTGAGTTTTTTGACTTAAAGGACGGCCTAAAAGCTTTTCAAGTGCATAAAACATCAAATGACCTCCATCCAACATTGGTATAGGAAATAGGTTAATTAAGCCTAAACTAATAGAAATATATGCCATCATACTAATAAAAGGTATAATTCCAAACTCAGCAACTTGTCCTGATATTTTAGCTATTCTTATTGGACCACCTAACTGCGAAGAATCTCCAGCACCTGCGAGCATTGACCCTAAATATTTCAATGAAGAAGAAGCAACAAAATAAACTTCATTTAAAGAATAAATTAACGCTTGTCCCGGTCCCAATTTAACATGATTAATTTCATTATTATAAGGACTTAATCTAATACCAATCATTCTTTTTTTAATTTTATTTCCTAGATTATCCTCGCTATCAACAAGATTTGGTTTAACTTTTAATAAAATATCCTTATCATATCTTGATAGTTTAAAATCAATATATTCTGATGTTGACATTGCTATTAACTTTGAAACATCAAGGATACTTTCAACTTTAGTATTATCAATTTCAAGAATAATATCATTTTTTTTCATTCCAGCTATCTCAGCTGGGCTTTCTATTTGAACTTCATCAATTACCGCAGGGGTAAAATCTTTACCTATAAACATATAGATAAATAAAAAAATAAATATAGCTAAAACAAAATTAGCAGCAGGGCCTCCAGCAACGATTAATGATCTTTGATATAAAGGCTTTGTTACAAATAATTTTTCTTGGTCTTCCTTTTTATACTTTTTTAATAATTCTTCTTGATCAGCTTGAGAAAAAACATTTCTATCTCCAAAAAACTTTACATATCCACCAAGAGGTATCCAGCAAATCTTCCATCTTGTTCCTGATTTATCATTCCAACCAAATATTTCTTTACCAAATCCAATAGAAAAATCGGTTACTCCTACACCATATTTTTTTGCAAAATAATAATGTCCGTACTCGTGAATAAATACAACCACAAGTATCAAAAACATAAATGGAATAATAAAATTAAACATACTTTATATTATATAATAACTAATGTTTTAAAAATAGTCTTTCAATCAATTATTTTAATTTCCAAGAAAAAATTGGCATAAATGTTGCTAAAATAAATGAGCAAAATAGCAAAGATTGAGAAACAATTGATGGAAAAAAGCCAGTTGGAAATATTATGCCTACTAATAATGATTTAGAAAAATCTGGAGTCGGAAATAACAATATACCAGCAATTAAACCAATAATAATTGAAATATATGAATTTTTCTCATTCAAAGATTTTGAATAAAAACTATAAAAAACAGTTAATACTGCAGCACAACAAAAAAGATCGGCAAGTAAAAATAAATATAAAATACTCAAACCTTTAGATGCAACGAAAAATGCAATTAAAGATAAAAAAATGATTATTTGTTTTGATAGATTTAAATAATTTCCTTTAAATTTAATAACCTTTTTTCCATCAACAACAATTAAGCTAGAGATTGCGTTTATCAATGTATCAATACTGCTAACAGTTAAGGATATTGCCAATACCAAAATTATTATGGATAATGCAATAGATTGCTCTTTTAATAATAAATAAAAAAAAGAAAGATCTGGAATAACATTGTTGTTTTGAGAAACAGCAACTAATCCACTAAAACCCATCAAAAAAACTACAGGAATAATAATTACAAATGAAATTATTAAACTTTTTTTTAGAACATCGTTATTTTTTGCAGCATAAACCCTTTGCCAATTGCCTTGATGAAAAAGATTTGTTGCAGCAACTGCAATAAAAAAAGTTAATCCTGCTGTAAAATTTGGAATATAATTTGAACTTAATAAATTAGGCTTTTTTAGTTCAATAAATGCAAAATTAAACTCATTAGAATTAAATGAAATTAAGTAAGAAAATGCTATTAATAATAATAAGCCAAAAACAATAAATTGAATATTATCGGTAAAAATTGAAGCTCTTAATCCTCCGTACAAAGTGTAAACAAGAGAACTAAAAATTACAATTAAAGCGGTAATCCATAAATCGGTGCCTGAAATATATTTAATTAAAATTGATACAGCTGTAACTTCTGCTATTAAAAAAATTGTCATATAAAAAATAGACAAAAATAAAATTAGTTTAAATAATTTAGAACCAAATCTTATTCTTATAACTTCAATTAAAGTTTTTCTTTTTGAATATGATATTCTAAATTTCTTACCTAAATAAATTAAAATAAATAACGGAAAAGCTGCACCCAATGCGTAACCAATTACAGCCCCAATACCTCCCCAAGTAGCCGCTGAAGCTGGGCCAAATAATATCCATGCGCCTAATGCCGATGAAACAAAACTTGTAGTTAATGAAAATACTCCTACCGATCTATTTGCTACCAAATAATTATTTAAATCTTGAAACTTCTTTGAATAAGTAATCCCAATTATTGCAAATATAATACTTATAGATAAAGTTAATATAATTGACGATGGTTGACTTATTATATTAATTTGTTCCATTTTCTCCCTTTCTGAATTACCGGACAGGTTCTAAGGGTATATCTCAGCTATAATTAGCACCCCTTTTATATTATTTATAAACTATTTAATTTATTATTAAAGATTAATTTAAAATATTTATTATTGCTCTATAAATATCAAGTATGAAAAAAATTTTCTTTTTTATATTTATATTAATATCATCTGATGCTTTAAGCTTTGAAAAAACTACTAATTTTACATTTGAAAAATTTAAAAATGCTCAAATGAATGGAAAAACTATAGTTATAAATGCGTGGAATGAAAATTGTATGACTTGCAAAAAACAATCAAAAATTTTTTCTAATGCTTTAATTGATTTTAAAGATGTTGAATTTTTGTTTTATGAACAAAATAAATATAAAGAATTTGCAAAAGCATTAAATATAAAATTTTGGACTACAATTGTTGTCTACAAAGGAAAAGATGAAATTGCTCGTAAAATCGGGTTAGTTAATAAAGAAGATATCTATAATATTATTAAACAAGGGATCTAGAAACAAACAATATGATCTATATTAATTGGTCTTTTAATCCCAAATTTTTCATCTACCTCATGCTGATGCATGTGATGTGAGTGAACAAATACTGGTATTAAAAGATTATTGTTGGTTTTTAATGTATAAATAAAATTTGTACCTCTAAATTTTCTATCAACAACCTCTAATTTTAAATTACTTTGATCATCATGCTCTAAATCTTCAGGTTGTAATAATAATTTAACTTCAGTGCCTTTTTTATAATGTTTTATAAAATTTCCTTTAATAGTTCCTAAATCTTTATTTTCTAAACTATTTTCTCCAGTAACTTTTGCTGGAATTAAAATTCCTCTATTAAGGAAATTTACAACTTCAATTGAGTTAGGAAAATGATAAACATTATACGGATCATCAAATTGTTTAAGTTGTTTATTTAAAATTATTCCACATTTATTACCTAAATAAAATGCTTCATATGAATCATGAGTAACAATAATAGTGGTTATTTTTAAATCTTTTAAAAGTTGTTTTAATTTAACTTGTATTTCTTCTTTAAAACTTTGATCAACATTAGATAAGGGTTCATCTAATAGCAAAAGATCCGGTTGAGAAACTAATGATCTTGCGAGAGAAGCTCTTTGGGCCTCTCCTGCGCTAACTTGATGTGGATAGTGGCTTAAAATTTTACCAATATTAAGTAATTTTATTATTTTTTTTATATTTATTTTCTTTTTTTTATTTGAATTTTTTCTTTCTCTTCCAAGGTAAATATTTTCTTCAATTGTATAATGTGGGAATAAACTATTTTCTTGAAATGACAGTGATATATTTCGATCTTCAGGCTCAATATAAGTTTTATTTGATGATAATGTTTTTCCTTTAAGTTTTATCGTACCAGATTCAATTTTTTCTAAACCAGCAATTGATCTTAGAATTGTTGTTTTTCCAATACCAGAAGGACCTAAAAGACAAATAACATCACCCTCCTTTTCAATTGAAAAAGATACGTTATTTACCTTGTTTTGACCGCCAACCTTAAATGTAGCATTTGTAATTTCAAAAAAATTTTTATTCACTGTTATCTCTTAAAATATATTTAGATGTAAGTAAAATGAAGAAACTTGCAATAATTATCAAACATAACGATGGGACGGCAGCAGCTTCCAATAAGTCCTCTGATGCAGAAATATATGCTGTAGTTGCAAAAGTCTCAAAATTAAATGGTCTCAAAATTAGTGTAATTGGTAATTCCCTGATTATTTCTAATGAAATCAATATAATAACAAATAAAAGTGAATTTCTTAAGTAAGGAATGTGAATATTTAAAAAAGTTTTCGTTTTAGAGTATCCAAGAAGATAAGCACTTTCATCAACAGCAATGTTCATTTTTTCATATCCTGATTTTATTCCATTAAAGGCTAATGAATAAAATCTTACAAAATAAACTACAACCAATCCTAAAACCGTACCAATAAATATTTTTTTTATTGATAAAAATCCTAATGCATTAATCATGTTTTCATCAAACCATGCAACAAAAGTTATAAAGGCTATAGCAAGAATTATTCCTGGTATTGCATAACCAGAAATTGATAAAGTGGATAATAAATTTAAAATTTTTTTATTAGAAACTCTATTTCCATAATTAGATATTAAAGCGAAAAATATTAAAACTAAACTTGATAAAAAAACTAGATATAAAGTATTTAACAATAGATCGATTATTTGTAAGTTAATCAAATTTTCAGGGAATTTAATTGTCCAGTATAACATTTGGCTTAATGGAAATAAAAAACTCAAAAAAAATAAAATAAAACAAAATATAAATGCAAAAAAAGATTGCCTTCCATAAAGTTTAATTTTTTCCTTTTTTTTAAATCCACCTTTTGTTTCTAGGTGATACCTGGCATTTTTTCTAGATAAATTTTCAGTTATAAATAATATAAATATAAACAACAAAAGAAAAAAAGATATTCGGTTTGCGAATGCCAAGTCATCAAAAGTTATCCAGGCATTATAAATACCAGTTGTTAAAGTGTTTACAGAAAAAAAATCTACTGCTCCAAATTCAGCGAGTGTTTCCATTGCCACTAATGATAAACCAGCAACAATAGCTGGACGAGCCGCAGGTAGTATTATTGAATAAAAAGATTTGAATTTCGAAAAACCAAGATTTTTTCCTAATTCTATTAAATTTTGTGATTGATATAAAAATGAAGATCTAGCAAGTATATATACATAAGCATAAAGAGAGAAAGAAATTGATAATATCAAACCAAACATACCGTCTAATTTTGGAATATGTTTGTTGTAATTTCCTTCACCAAATAAAATTTTTAAGATTGTAAAAGCTGTTCCATAATTTTCAAAAAAAGCGAATAAAGAGTAAGCATAGATATAAGGTGGTACAGCAAAAGATAGTATTAGAGCCCATTTAAAAAAATTAGCACCAGGAAACTGATAAAAAGAAACTATATATGCTGAGCCTACACCTAAAATAAATGTTAAAAATAAAACTCCGATCAAAAGAGTTAATGAATTAAATATATATTCAAGAAAAAAAGTTTGTTTAAGAATTTCAAAATAGTTTGATGTATCTTCAAAAAAACTCGTAAACACAGTTATTATTGGAATCAAAACAATAAAAGAAATAAAAAATGAACTCAAATACCAAATATTAAATCTCTTAAACATTGTTTTGCCAGTAGCTGAATGTGTTCCGATTTTTTTAAAATAGATTATTCTATAAAATTTAATTGGTGTCTATGACTAAATGAGACTGTATTGCAAAGGAGACCCCCAGCCACAGACACCAAATATCAAGAAAACTAAAAATTAAAAACTTTAAGGAGGTGCGGAATCTCCTTGTCTTTAATATCAGATAGTTTTCTATTATTTATTCTTTTATTGATTTTTTCACACTCCACAGCACATGTAGGACATGATGAGGCTGATTTATTTAAATCAATATTAGACATAAATTTTTTTTTACTTTCGTTCACTTATTTCCAACCAGCAGCGGTCATTACTTCTAATGCTGCAGCTTGATTTTTTCCATAACTAGAAACTTTTGTTGCTAGATCTTGTTTAAAATCTAATCCCAAATTGTTTACTACTAATGGACTTGGTGAAACACCAGCAATCATTGGAAACTCAAAAGTATTATTAGTAAAATGCTCTTGAGACTCAGGTGTTAATAAAAAATCAACAAGCGCTATTGCATTTGCTTTATTTGGAGCACCTTTAACTAGAGCAGCACAACTAATATTCATGTGTGTTCCTCTGCCATCTTGATTTGGAAAAAATGCTTTAACTTTTTTAGCAGCCTCTTGTTGTTCTGCACCTTTGTTACCAGATAACATAAGAGCTAAATAATATGTGTTAGCTACAGCAATATCAGCTTCTCCAGCAGCTACTGCCATAATTTGCGCTCTATCGTTTCCTGTAGATTCCCTAGCCATGTTAGCAACAACTCCCTTTGCCCAATCAGCAGTAGCTTTTTTTCCATTATTCTCAATTAATGAAGCTACAAGAGATTTATTATAAATGTTGCTTGATTTTCTAATTACTAATCTACCTTTCCATTTTGGATCAGCTAAACCTTCATAAGTCATTCCTGATAATTCAGCACCAGTAACTCTTTCTGGTGAGTAGTAAATTATTCTTGCTCTTTTTGCCACTCCAACCCAGTGTGATGTTCTAAAATTTTTTGGAACAGATGATTTGATTATCGCTGAAGTTAATCCACTTTGCGTCATACCTTTTGCTTGAAAAGCACCACATCTTCCAGCATCAGCTGTAATGTAAAGGTCTGCTGCTGAATCAGCTCCTTCTTCAATCATTCTTTTTTCTAATGCTCCTGATTTACCGTTAATTAAATTAACCTTTATCCCTGTAGCTGCTGTAAACTTTCCATAAAGCTCAGCATCTGCTTTGTAATGTCTTGCATTGAAGATGTTTACTTCATTTGCAATTGCAAGCGTTGATACTAACAATGAAAGAATTAAAGCTAAAATAGATGTTTTCTTCATAAATTTTCCTTTTTGTTTAATTATTTATTTAAGGCATATAGTGCAATTGATAATCATTATCAATGATAATAATAATCAATATCAATATGTCGCAGGTTGAATTATAAAGGCAGGGCTATTGCTATATCTATTAGAATTTCCATTCGGAAATCTTACTATATAAAAAATTTCTAAAGGCTTGAACTCTTGCTACGTTTTTCATGGATTGAGGATAAACAAAATGAGCTTCCGTTATTGGTCCTTCTACTTTTGGTAATACTTTTACAATATTTGGTTGATTAACAGTAATATAATCTGGAAGAGCAGCTAAGCCTACTCCACTTTGAACAGCTAACAGTAAACCGTACACACTATTTACCTTCATTACTGTTTTTCTTTTTTTATTATCTTTCATTCCAAGCTTTAAAGCCCAATCAGGATTATATACTGGAGAAGGATTTCCTCTGCCATAAGAAATAAAATTATGTTTATTTAAATCTGAGATACTTTTTGGATATCCATTTTTTTCAAGATATTTTGGAGAGCCATATATATGATAATTAATATCAATTAGTTTTTTTTGAATATAATTTAATTGTTTTGGTCTACGCATAAAAATTCCAATATCGGCTTGTCTAGTGCTTAAATCTAATTCTTTATCATCAAAAATAAGCTCTACCTCTATTTCAGGGTTTAATTGCATAAATTCTTGTATTCTGGGAGTGAGCCAAGTAGTTCCTAAACTTACAACTGTTGCAACTGTTAATTTTCCAGAGGGTTTGTTCTTTTTATCACCTAAAGTTGTTTCGACTTCCTTTAATTTTGAAATAACTTCATGCGCTGTTTTATAAACATATTCACCATTCTCTGTAAGGGCTAATCCTCTTGCATGTCTTTCAAATAATTTAACTTTTAAATCATCTTCTAGTGACTGTATTTGTCTGCTGATTGCGGATTGACTTAAATTCAAAATAACTGTAGCGCTAGTAAAACTCCCAGCTTCAGCAACCGCATGAAATATTTTTAATTTATCCCAATCCATTATTTGTTTAAATCTACTATATATCTTCCTGATGTTTCTCCTTTAAGCATCTTAGGATAGACTTCTAAAAGTCCTTCTAAATTTACTTCTTTAATTGACTGCCCAAGTAAATCAAAATTAATTAATTTTGAAGCTTCATTCCATAAAAATTGTCTTCTTTTTATAGAAGCATTTACAGAATTAATCCCCCAAAGTTTTACACCTCTTATAATGAAAGGCATTACAGTTGTATTTAATTTTATATCAGCAGCATTACCACAAGCCGCAACGATTCCACCTTCTTTAGTTTGGGCTAAAACATTTGCTAAAATTTGACCACCTACTGTATCAACTGCACCATCCCATAAACCTTTATCTAAAGGTCTTGCTTCTTTGTTTAAATCAATACTGTTTATGATGTTTTTTGCACCAATTGATTTTAAATAATCTTTATTACTTTCTTTACCTGTAACGGCAGTAACATTGCATCCAAGTTTATTTAAAATCATAACAGCTATACTTCCAACTCCTCCTGAAGCTCCTGTTACAATAACGTTTTCAACTTTATCACCAAGTAAAAGTTCTTCTCTTGCAGTTTTTGTTGCAAATGAACATTGTAAAGCTGTAAATCCAGCTGTTCCTAAAATCATAGCTTGCTTTGAAGTTAATTCTTTAGGTTTTTTGACTAAAAAATCACCGTTTACTTTTGCATATTGAGAATAACCACCATAAAAGATTTCACCTACTCTCCAACCAGTTAAGATTATTCCATCACCTGGTTTAAATTTATCATTTTGACTTTCTTCAACTGTTCCTGAAAAATCTATACCTGGAATATGTGGAAATTCTTTAACTAATCTTGCTCCATTTTTTAATATTAAAGCATCTTTAAAATTTAAACTTGAATAATCAACTTTAACTAAAACATCTCCATGCTTTAAAAAACTTTTATCTATAGATTTAACTTCTCTACTAAAACTTTCACCTTCTTGATTAATTACTAAAGCCTTAAAGCTATCTGACATGATTAATTATAAACTTTATTTTGCAATAAATCTTAAATATCTATTCTGAAAACTTAGATCTTCTTTGAATTGACCCAAATAATAATTAGTAACAGTTGTCGCCTGCTCTTTTTTAATTCCTCTCATAGTCATACACTGATGAGTTGAATCAATGCTTACTGCTACGCCTTTTGCATCTAAAGAATCCATTAACGTATGTGCTATCTGCATTGTAAGTCTCTCTTGAGTTTGAAGTCTTTTTGAAAATACTTCAACTACTCTAGCAAGTTTACTTAACCCAACAACTCTATCTTTTGGAATGTATGCCACATGTGCTACACCAATAATTGGCGCCATATGATGTTCACAATGACTGTGCACTGAAATATTTTTTTGAACAACCATGTCATCATAACCGTCAACATCTCCAAAAGTTTTTTCTAAAATTTTTCCTGGATTTTCTTTATAACCGCTAAAATATTCTTTAAATGCTTTTACTACTCTTTTAGGAGTTTCTAGCAATCCTTCTCTTCCTGGATCTTCGCCTATCCATTTAAGTATTTTAACAAAAGCTTCTTCTGCTTCTTTATCAGAAACATGCTCTTTAATTCCTTCATTTTCGTTTTTTACTAATTTCATGATGTGCTTTTATATATATAAATCCTTATTTTTAAAATATTTAATATATTTAGTAATATGTTAGAAAATTCCAAGTATATGTTTAAAAAAAGAGAAAATGTCGCTGAAATAGAAGAAGGCTCTTTATTATCGCCAAAATTCGATAATGATGGGTTGATTCCAGTAATTACCACTTGCTCAAAAACTAAAGAAATTCTTATGCATGGCTACATGAATGTTGAAGCTTTAAAATTAACTATTGAAACTAAAGAGGCACATTATTGGAGCAGATCAAGAAAACAAATTTGGCATAAAGGAAAAACTAGTGGCTTCGTTCAAAAAGTTACAGAACTTAGAATTGATGATGATCAAGATGCTGTCTGGATGACAGTAGACATTGGTGATGGAGCAAGTTGTCATGTAGGTTACAGATCATGTTTTTATAGATCAGTTCCGTTAGGTAAAATTGAAAATGGCAGGCAAATTGAAATGAAATTTGAAGAAAAAGAAAAAAAATTTGATCCAGATAAGGTTTATAAAGGACAGCCAAATCCAACTAAAATTTAATGAGTGAACAACAAAAAAATGTTTTAGGTGAAAATCTAGAAGAATGTTCTAACAATCCTTTAACAGGTTGGTTTAGAGACGGATGTTGTAATACAGATGAAAATGATCATGGAATGCACACAGTTTGTGTAAAAGTAAATAATGAGTTTTTAGAATGGTGCAAAGAAGCAGGAAATGATTTGATAACTCCTCATCCTGAATTTGGTTTTCCCGGATTAAAAGATGGTGACAATTGGTGTGTTTGTGCAAGTTGGGTAGGTAAAGCAATAGATGCTGGAAAAGGATGCTCAATTTATTTAAAAAAAACTCACGAAAATACTCTTAAGATTGTTCCTATTGAAAAATTAAAAAAACTAGCAATAGATCTTTCTTAATTACATATTTCCGTATTTAGGACCACCTCCACCTTCTGGAGTTACCCAGTTAATATTTTGTGAAGGCTCTTTTATATCACAAGTTTTACAATGAATACAATTTTGAGAATTTATAACAAACTTTTCTTCATTATTTTCATTTTGAATTTCATATACACCAACTGGACAATATCTTTGCGCAGGTTCATCAAATTTTTCTAAAGTATATTTAAGTGGTAAATCTTTATCTTTTAATTGTAAATGAACAGGTTGATCTTCTGTGTGATTTGTTCCTGTTAAATAGACAGAACTAGTTTTATCAAAAGTTATTACATTGTCTGGTTTTGGATAATCTATTTTAGGCATTTCTTTTGCGAGTTTTAAAGTTTCATGATCTGCATGTTTGTGTTTTAATGTAAAGGGCAATTTTCCTCTAAATAATATTTGATCAATACCAGTAAAAATTATTCCTAAAATTAAACCCCAACTAAAACTTGGTTTAACGTTTCTTGCAGCATGAAGTTCTTCATATACCCAGCTTTTATTAAATTTATCTTCATAAGAAGATAAGTTTTTATTTTCTTTTAAATGATCAATTATGGTCTCAGCTGCAATCATTCCGCTTTTCATTGCGGTATGAGAGCCTTTAATTTTTGGAGTATTTAAAGTGCCAGCATCACAACCAACTAATAATGCTCCAGGCATATACATTTTTGGTAAACTTTGAAGACCCCCTTCTATAAGAGCTCTAGCTCCGTATGAAATTCTTTTACCACCTTCGATAATTGGTTTTATTGATGGGTGAGTTTTAAATCTTTGAAATTCATCAAATGGTGATAAATGAGGATTTTTGTAGTCTAAACCAATAACATAACCAAGAAACACTTGTTTATTTTCAGCATGATATACAAAACTACCACCATATGTACTATTGTCTAAAGGCCAACCTGCTGTATGCATTACTAAGCCTTCTTCATGTTTTTCTTCTTTAATTTCCCAAATTTCTTTAAATCCTATTCCATATTGTTGAGGATCTTTTCCTTTATCTAAATCATATTTTTTAATTAATTCTTTTCCTAAATGACCTCTGCAACCTTCGGCGAAGACAGTGACTTTAGCATGTAGTTCTATTCCGGGTTCAAAACTATCTTTTTTATTACCTTCTTTATCTAAACCCATATCTTGTGTGGCTATACCTTTTACTGACCCATCTTCACTATATAAAACTTCACTTGCTGGAAAACCTGGAAATATTTCTATACCTAATCCTTCAGCTTGTTCAGCCAGCCATCTACAAAGATTTGCAAGACTAATAATATAGTTATTATGATTATGTTGTACTTTAGGTAGTAACCATGTTGGCCAGCTTAAAGATTTTGATTTTCCTAAAAATAAAAATTTTTCTTTATTAACTTTTGTTTTCACTGGAGCATTTAATTCTTTCCAATTAGGAAACAATTCGTCTAAGGCTCTTGTTTCAAAAACATTGCCTGACAAAATATGAGCACCTATTTCAGATGCTTTTTCTAAAAGGCAGACATTAATATCCGGATTTAACTGCTTTAATTTAATTGCAGTTGAAAGTCCTGATGGTCCGCCACCTACGACAACTACATCGTATTCCATCACTTCTCTGGACATACTAATTTTTTACAGTATTTGTTATTTTTGTATAGTGTTTAATTTGCTTAGTTCTTCTAAAAATTGAGGAAGGGCTTCAAATAAATCTGCTTCTAAACCATAATCAGCAACGCTAAAAATGGGAGCTTCACCATCTTTATTTATTGCAACAATGACTTTGCTTTCTTTCATTCCAGCAAGATGCTGGATCGCACCTGAAATTCCAACAGCAATATATAAATCTGGTACTACTACTTTTCCAGTTTGCCCTACTTGATGATCGTTTGTAATATAGCCTGCATCAACAGCAGCCCGTGATGCACCAATGGCTGCGTTTAACTTGTCTGCAATAGCTGTAATTAATTTAAAATTATCTCCACTTCCCATTCCTCTTCCTCCAGATATAACAACTCTTGCTGTTCCAAGTTCTGGTCTGTCAGATTTAACTTCTTCTCTCCTAATAAATTTTATATTAGTGTTTGCATCTCCTCCTTCAGCTTTAACAATTTCAGCAGAACCGCCTGAAGTTGCCGCAGGATCAAAAGATGTTGGTCTAATAGTTATACATTTTTTAGAATCTAAACTTTTTACAGTTGCAAACGCATTTCCTGCATAAATTGGTCTAAGAAAAGTGTCTGCAGATATAACTTTAATTATATCACTTACTTGTGAAGTATCCAATAATGCAGCTACTCTTGGCATTAAATTTTTACCAAATGTATTTGCTGAACAAACTACATGTGAATAATTTTCTGCCTGTTTAACTATTACAGAAGTAAAGTTTTCTGCTAAAAAATTTTCATATATTTCATTATCCACATGAATTACTTTTTTTACATTTGGCACTTGTGAAATAGTTTTAGCGACCTCGTCTGCTTTGTGTCCTATTACAAGTACATGTAAATCTTCATCAATTTGTGAAGCTGCTGTTATAGCGTTTAAAGTAAAAGGTTTTACTTCATTATTATTATGTTCTGCTATTAATAATGCTGACATTATATTACTTTTGCCTCGTTTTTTAATTTTTCAACTAGTTCAGCCACATTAGCTACTTTAATTCCTGCTTTTCTTTTTGGAGGTTCTTCAACCTTTATTTGTTCTATTCTTGGTTTTGTATCAATTCCTAAATCTGATGAATTTATCTGTTCGATAGGTTTTTTTTTAGCTTTCATTATATTTGGTAAAGATGCGTATCTAGGTTCATTTAATCTTAAATCGCATGTTACTATTGCCGGGACATTAACTTCTATTGTTTCCAAGCCTTCGTCCACTTCTCTTGTAACCTCTAACATTTTATCTTTAACTTCAATTTTTGAAGCAAAAGTTGCTTGTGGCCAGTTTAAAAGTGCCGCAAGCATTTGTCCTGTTTGATTACAATCATCATCAATAGCTTGCTTGCCCATAAAAATTAAATCAGGTTTTTCTTTATCTGCAATTTTTTGTAAAATTTTTGAAACGGCCAATGGTTCAACTATTCCATCAACTTTAATATGAATTCCTCTGTCAGCCCCAACTGCTAAAGCTTTCCTAACTGTCTCTTGAGCTTTTTCTTCACCTACAGTAACTGCAACTATTTCTGCTGCTTTTCCGGCTTCTTTAATTTTTACCGCTTCCTCAATAGCATTGTCATCGGGAGGATTGGTTGACATTTTTACATTATCAGTAACTACACCGGTTCCATCTTCTTTAACTCTTACTTGTACGTTGTAATCAATTACTCTTTTAACTGCGACTAGTATTTTCATTATGCTCTTAATAGTTTATTTTCTGGATCGTAAGGACTTTCGTCCAAAATTGTAACGTCGTGCATTTTTCCTAGAATATCAATTCTTAATTTTTGTCCAGTTGTCGCAAGTTCAGGTTTAACCATTCCAATAGCTATTGATTTATTTAATCTAAAACCAAAATCACCACCTGTCGCTCTTCCAATTACTTTATCATCTTTATAAATTGGATTATTTCCTAATACATCTGCATCAGTAACATCGTGAACTTCCATTGTTACTAGTTTGTTTTGAAATCCTTTTTCTCTCCATTTATTTAATGCCTCTAAACCTATAAAGTTTCCTTTGTTTGGATGAATAAATCTATCTAGACCAGACTCATAAGGTGAATATTCAATAGATAGTTCTGTGCCAACTAGTTTATAAGATTTTTCTACTCTTAAACTATTCATAGCTCTAATACCAAATGGCTTTAAGCCAAGATCTTTTCCTTGTTCCATTAACTTATCAAAAATATGATTTTGATATTCAATTGGATGATGAAGTTCCCATCCTAGCTCTCCAACAAAATTTACTCTAATAGCAGTACATGGCGCATAACCTATATCTACTTTTTTAGAACTTAACCATTTAAAGTTTTCATTAGAAAAATCATCTTTAGAAACTTTATTCATTAAATCTCTAGCTTTAGGTCCTGCAATAACTAATACTCCAACTGCATTTGTAATATTTTCAAATTGCACCGATCCATCTTTTGGCATCCATTTTTGTATCCAATCATGATCTAATCTTTGAAAAGCTCCAGCTGAAACTAAATAGTAGCTATCATCTGCTTCTTTCATTATTGTAAACTCTGAATGTACGCCTCCTTTTGTATTAAGGGCATGACATAAATTCACTCTGCCAATTTTTTTTGGAAGCTTGTTTGCTACTAAATAATCTAAAAATTCCTCCGCTTTTGGTCCTTTAATTCTGCATTTTGCAAAAGCAGTCATATCCAAAAGACCTACATTTTCTTGAACATTTTTACATTCTTTTTCCATTGCTTTGAACCATTTCGATCTTCTAAAAGACCAATCATCCTTTTGTTCCATTCCATCAGTTGCAAAAAAGTTGGCTCTTTCCCAGCCAAATTTTTGTCCAAATACAGCTCCCAAATTTTTTAATCTATCATAACAAGGGGCTTGTCTTAGTGGTCTAGCCGCTTCTCTTTCTTCATCTGGAAAATGAATAGTAAAAACATTTCGATATGCTTCTTCATTTTTTTCAATTAAATAAGATTTTGATGCATAATCTCCATATCTTCTTGGTTCAACTCCAAGCATATCAATCGTTGGTTCGCCATCAATAATCCATTCTGCAAGTTGCCAACCTGCTCCACCTGCTGCTGTAATACCAAAGCTATGACCTTCATTTATCCAAAAATTTTTTAATCCCCAGGCAGGTCCAACAATTGGATTTCCATCAGGTGTGTAACAAATTGCACCGTTATATACTTTTTTAACTCCAACTTCTCCAAATGCTGGAACTCGGTGAATAGCCCCTTCGATATGTGGCGCAAGTCTTTCTAGATCTTCTTGAAATAATTCATATTCTGAATCTTTTGAAGGACCATCGACATAACAACAGGGAGCACCTTTTTCATAAGGTCCTAATATTAAACCTCCCGCTTCTTCTCTCATGTACCACTGGGTATCACTATCTCTAAGAACGCCCATTTCTGGTTTTCCTTCTTTTTTTCTTTTTACAATTTCTGGATGAGGTTCAGTTACAATATATTGATGTTCAACAGGTATAACTGGAATTTCTAATCCAACCATTTTACCAGTTTGTCTGGCGAAATTTCCTGTACAAGAAATTACATGTTCACATTCAATTGTACCTTTGTCTGTTTCTACTGCCCAACCATCTTTAGTTTGTTTAATTCCTACAACTGCAGTGTTTCTATAAATTTCAGCTCCATAATTCCTTGCTCCTGTGGCAAGAGCTTGGGTTAAATCCGCAGGTTGAATATATCCATCTTCAGGATGTTGAATTGCACCAATTAAGCCTTCAGTATTGCACAAAGGCCAAATTTCTTTTACTTGTTTTGGTGATAAAAAATTAACTTTAACACCTATAGTTTGCGCAACCCCGGCGTACTGATGATACTCTTCCATTCTTTCTTTAGTGCTTGCTAATCTGATATTGGATACAACACTAAAGCCAACATTTTTTCCTGTTTCCTCTTCTAATTTTTTATAAAGATCAACAGCATATTTGTGGAGTTGCCCTACAGAATAACTCATATTAAACAATGGAAGTAAACCTGCGGCATGCCATGTAGAACCTGAAGTTAACTCTTTTCGTTCTATTAGAACTACATCAGACCATCCTTTTTTTGCTAAATGATAAAGAGCACTAACGCCTACGACTCCTCCTCCAACTACTACCACTTTTGCTTTTGATTTCATCTTGCGATTTCTACTAAATTTTTATTATTAACGAAACAAAATTCTATCATTTTAAATTGATGATCCTACTGGAATAGGTTGAGAAACTGCAGTAGTTAACCAGCAGTCTTTGAGAACCCCTTCTCCTTTATATTTTTCAACTTGCCATTTAAATTTGTAATACTTCTTTTCTTTACTTAAGACAGTGACTTCAAAAGTGGCTACTTTATTTGACATATATACTTTTAAAATCTCATGATTTGAGTGATTTAAAAGCATAGAATACGATTCAGTTTTTATCATATTTTTGAATCTTTCTAGAGGTCCTGTCATTTTCTGATTATTAGGATGGGCAAATTCCCAAGTTTGAATTATTCCTCTATCTTTGTAAGGATTATCATTTTTCATTAAGGCAGATAATTGAATTTTAATAACCTGCTCCGGCTTTATTTCGGTACTTGGCTTTAATATATCAGCTAAAGCTGGTTTTAATAGTAGTAAAAAAATTAAAATAAATTTTAAAAAAAAATTATAAATTATTTGCTGTTTTTTTAACATCTTCTAAAAACTTTTCTCTTTTTTTATCGCTAACAAAAGGTACTGAAAAATATCTTTTATAAGTAACATCTTTAATTCCACAGATATTAAATACTCCTCTTCTAAGTCTTTTGGTTGGCATGTTTAAAAAAAAAGTTCTAATTGCAAATTGTGGCGATCCATAGGTACAAAATACAATTGCCTTTTTTTCTGACAAGGAGCCTATGGGATAACCGTAATTTCCAATTATTTTTTTAAACTTAAAAGCCCAAGGTGGCGCTAAAACCTTATCTATCCAACCTTCCATGATTGCAGGCATTCTAAAATTCCATATTGGAGCAACTAAAGCAATAACATCAGCTTGTTCAATTCTTTTTCTGTGATTCAAAACATCATCATCTGGCTCTTCGCCTGAAAAAACAGGGTCAAATTTTTCTTTATATAAATCTACACAATCTACATTGTGTCCTTTTTCATTTGCAGTTTTAATAAAAGTATCTTTTATTGCAGCATTAAATGATTTATCATCATAATGACCGTAAACCATAAAAACTTTTGTCATATTAATTATTTCCTAGTTTAATAAAATTTCCTAAATAAAATCCAAGAAACATAAATATAACAAATAGGTAAACATTTGTATTAAGAAAAGATAATGAAGATATTGCCGGTCCTGGACAAAGACCTGCTAAACCCCAACCTGCTCCAAACATTACAGCTCCTATAATTAAATTTTTATCTATATTTTTTTTTGTAGGAACAACAAAATTTTTAGCAAATATAGGTCGAGATTTTCTTTTAAAAATAAAATGAAGTGGAGAAAAAATTAAAATAGCTCCAATCATTACAAACATAAGAGAAGGATCCCAAGAATCAAAAATATTTAAAAATCCTAAAACTTTCTGAGGATTAACCATTCCTGAGATTGTAAGGCCTATTCCAAAAATAATTCCTGCTATTAAAGAAGATAATTTTGTCATTATATTCCAAAAATTAAAACTGTAATCACTCCTGTTATAATAAAAGTTATTGTTGCTATAATTGATCTTAAAGAAAATCTGCTTATACCGCATACTCCATGGCCACTAGTGCATCCATTTCCTATTTTGGTGCCAAATCCAACTAACAAACCACCACTAATTAACAAAGGTAATGAATTAGTTAAAACACTTTCTATCTCATTGCCTGATAGAGAATATATGATTGGTCCAATAATTAATCCTGATAGAAATAATATATTATCAAGTCTATTTTCATTTTTAATAATTGTATTTGAAGCAATGGAACTAACTCCAGCAATTCTTCCATTGAAAACAAAAAATAAAAAAGCTGCAAATCCAATTAAAGATCCTCCAACAAAAGCAGATATAGGTGTGAAGTTTATAATGTTCATTAATCTTTTAATACAGGAAATACAGGATTAGATTTTAAAAATAATCTTTGGTATTCCTGTTTTATACACTTGTTTGCAATGTATTTTAAGTTTGAATTTTTTGCTATTTTTTCAGCTTCGTCATTTTGAATACCATACTGCAACCAAAGAGCATTGCTTTTTTTGTTAACTGCTTCTTTGGCTATTCCTGGTGTTTCGTTTGAAGGTCGAAATACATCCACTATATCAATATTGTCTGAAATGCTTTCTAAACTAGCATGAACTTTCTCATCGTTTATTATTTCTCCTGCCGCAAATGGATTGATTGGGTAAACTTTGTAGCCAAAATTTTGCATGTATTTCATAACTACGTTAGCAGGTTTTCGTTTTAAATTTTTTCTGTCTTCCCCTTTTTTTTCAGAACTCACGCCAATCATTGCAATAGTTTTTGAATTTTGGAGAAGAATTTTTATTTGATCATCTCTCATCGTTATTTATTTTTCCACTTAGGAGTTCTTTTTTCTAAAAAAGCAGATATTCCCTCTTTAGCGTCTTGTGCCATCATATTTAAGCTCATCATTTTACTTGTATATTTGTAAGCATTTCTTAAAGACATTTCTAATTGTTTGTAAAAAGCTTGTTTTCCAATTTTGATTGTTAAATTTGAT
>CACDAL010000014.1 GCA_902550805.1 uncultured Pelagibacteraceae bacterium | reverse complement strand
AAAAGATGGTGGTACACACTTATTAGGTTTTAGAAGTGCACTGACAAGAGTTATAAATAAATATGCATCAGAACAAAACTTGTTAAAAAAGAATAAAGTTTCTCTTTCGGGAGACGATGTAAAAGAAGGATTAACATGTGTATTATCAGTTAAAATTCCAGATCCAAAATTTTCCTCTCAAACAAAAGATAAACTTGTATCCTCAGAAGTAAGAAATATTGTTGAAAATATAATTAGTGAAAAATTATCTATCTGGTTTGACCAGAACCCTTCTATATCAAAAATAATTTTATCAAAAATAATCCAGGCTGCAGTTGCAAGAGATGTTGCAAGAAAAGCAAGGGAAAATGTTAGAAGAAAAGGTGCCTTAGAATTAACTGGACTACCAGGAAAACTAGCAGATTGCCAAAATTCTAAACAAGAAGGTACCGAACTATTTATTGTTGAGGGAGATTCTGCTGGAGGATCGGCAAAACAAGGAAGAAACAGAGAATACCAAGCGGTTTTGCCACTTAGAGGAAAGATTTTAAATACATTTACTGATTCAAATGGTTCAAAAAAGAATGGAAATTCAAACGATTTAAAAACTAAAGCTTTATCAAAAATGATTTCTTCTAATGAGATTGTAACTTTAATTAATGCTTTAGGATTGGACCCAAAAGATGAAGAAATTGATTTAAAAAAAGATTTAAGATATGGCAAAATAATTATCATGACAGATGCTGATGTTGATGGATCGCATATAAGAGCACTTTTGTTAACATTTTTTAATAATAAACCATTCAATCAACTTATAGAAAATGGAAATATTTATTTAGCTCAACCTCCGCTATTTAAAATTAACAAAGGCTCAAAAGGGATTTATATTAAAGATGAAAAAGAATTGGAAAATTATATTGTAAAAAATTCTAAGGATATAAAGAAATTTAAAAAAGGTTCAAAAGACTTAGAAAAATTTATTCAATTAGAAAAATCTAAATTAAATATCCAGAGGTTTAAAGGTTTAGGAGAAATGAATCCCGATGAATTATGGAATACAACGTTAAATCCGGAAACTAGAACTTTATTAAAAGTTCAATATTCAAAAAAATTACAGAAAGACTCAAAGAAAGATCAAGATCTCATCCAAACTCTTATGGGAAATGATGTTGCTTCAAGAAAAGATTTTATTGTAGAAAATGCAATAAATGTTTCAAACTTAGATATTTAATAAATGGAGTTTGATCAGTCTTCTCAAACTTATTCATTAAATAAATCAACTTATGTAAATTTAAGATGGATCGGAATAATTGGTCAATTTATAACAATTAATTCAGTTAAACTAATATTTAACTTTGATTTTAATTTTATTCTTGGAAATGCAATTATTATGATTGGCATAATAAGTAATTTATTTTTAATTATTTCTTATAATAAAACACAACTCTCAAATAGATATGCATTTAATTTTTTATTATTAGATATTATTCAATTGGGTTCCTTGATTTATTTATCGGGAGGTATTTTAAATCCATTTTCTATTTTCTTATTAATCCCAAGTGTATTTGCATCTTCTAGTTTAGATATAAAAACTAATTTAGCTTTAATAATCTTTACAGTATTTTCAATTATTTTTTTAACTTTTTACCATCAAGATTTACCAGCGCCATTAAATGAATTTTTTATAAATAATTATTATTATTACTCAATTCCTTTAGCATTAATCATAGCTCTAATTTTTTTAAATTATTTTGCTTTAACTTTTGGCAAAGAATCAAATTTAAGAAAAGAAGCTCTCAATAAAATTCAAGAAGTAATTTCAAAAGAACATGAATTAGTTTCTTTGGGAGCCCAGGCAGCTGCTGCGGCACACTCTCTCAACACGCCACTGTCAACAATTAAAATTATTTCTCAAGATCTATATGATCAATTTAAAAATAATATTGAATTAAAAAAAGATATTCAACTTTTAGTTAGTCAAATAGAAAGATGCGATCAAATATTGAAAAGATTGACCTTAAAACCTAATATTGAAGATGATTTTATTGATAAAAATTTAGGATTATATGATTATATTAAAGAGATAACAGATTCTTTTAAAGAGATATCAGATAAAAATTTCAATATAGATACCGAACAAAATGCCAATGTATTTGAAATCAAAAAATCCATAGAAATTGTATATGGAATAAGGAATTTTATTGGCAATGCAAATAAATTCGCAAAAAATAATATTTATATTACAGTTAAAAGCGATAGCGAGAATTCAGAAATTATAATTGAAGATGATGGCCCAGGATTCCCAAAAGATATATTAAATAAAATTGGAGAACCGTATATCAAATCTTTAATACCAAAATATAATAATAAATCAGGATTAGGATTAGGAATCTTTATTGCAAAAACTTTGTTAGAAAAAAATAGAGCAAAACTTGTATTGAGAAATTCTGAAACAAGAGGTGGAGCTGAAATTATAATTGAATGGAAGAATAAAAATTTGATAAATATTTAATGGAGCTTCTTTTTATTTTCAAATAAATCACTTAATTGATTTATCATAACATCGCCTAGTTCTTGTACATCTGAAATTTTTATTGCTTTTTGATAATATCTAGAAACATCGTGTCCAATTCCAATAGCTAGTATTTCTACTTCTCCGGCATTTTCTATGAATTTAACTATTTTTTTAAGATGTTTTTCTAAAAAATCGCCCGAATTAACAGAAAGTGTAGAATCATCTACTGGAGCTCCATCTGAAATTACCATGAGTATTTTTCTTTCTTCTTTTCTTTTTTTAAGTCTATTAAATGCCCAAGTAATTGCTTCACCATCTATATTTTCTTTTAACAAACCTTCTTTAAGCATTAATCCTAAATTTTTCTTTGATTGTCTCCAATGTGTATCAGCGGATTTATAAATTATATGTCTTAGGTCGTTTAATCTTCCTGGGTTTTTTATTTTTCCACTTTTGTTCCATTCTTCTCTACTTTTGCCACCTTTCCAGTTCTTAGTAGTAAAACCAAGAATTTCAACTTTTACCGAACATCTTTCTAATGTTCTAGAAAGTATATCTGCACAAAGCGCAGCAATTGTTATAGGCCTACCTCTCATAGAACCACTATTATCAATTAACAATGTAACAATAGTGTCTTTAAATTCTAAATCTTTTTCTTTTTTAAATGATAGAGAATTGTAAGGATCAATTATAACTCTTGTTAATTTAGAGCTGTCTAAAATTCCTTCTTCTAAATCAAATTCCCATGATCTATTTTGTTTTGCAAGCAATTGTCTTTGTAATTTATTTGCTAGTTTAATAATTAAATCTTGGAAACTAGTTAACTGTTGATCTAAATTTTTTCTTAATTTAGAAATTTCTTCACTAGTATCTAAAGTTTCAGCTTTGGCTATTTCATCAAATTCAGTAGTAAATACTTTATAATCTTTATCTCCAATTTCTAAATTTTTTTTTTGTAAAATATTTTCAAATTTTTGATTTTCTAGATCTTCACTTGACATTAAGTCGTCTAATCTAAATTCATTTACATCATCAATTCCATCGAATCTTTGTATTTTATCATCTTCTGCAGATGTTTTTTCTGCATTTTCCGATTCATTTGATTCATTATTATTTGTATTATTATTATCTTTTTCATTATCTTTTTCAGTTTCATTATTTTCTTCAATATTTTCAGATAGAAAAATTTCCATATTTTGTAAAATTTTTGAAAATTTTTCATTATAAATTTCCTGATTTTCTAAATTATTATTTAAATATTTTAAATGTTTATCAAATGAATTGCTAAATTCTTTTTCCCAAAAACTTAGAATTTTTTTTGTTTTTGAATTGAGATTAATTTTAAAAAATTTATTTAGCATATAAAATTCAAATGCCTCAGAAATATCTACATCCTCTTTTTTTTCTATTTTATATTCTTTTAAATTATTTAATTTGTATTTATAATTTTCAAAAAAGTTTTGAGAAACACCTTTTAACATTTTCGAACCTAATAATTCATAACGAATTTTTTCAGAAATTTTATATAGAGATCTACAGGATGGTTTAGAAGGTTTGTTTTTTTCAAAAATTTGATTATTTGAAAATTTTAATTTAAGTGCTTCAGAATCTGTTTCTGCTCTTAATTTTACAAATTCATTTTTATCTTTAATATTTTCTAAATTAGAAATTTTTAAAATTTGTTCACCAAATTTATTATTATTTTCATTTATTTTATAATTTTCCGAAATAACTTTAACTGTAGAAATTAAGGCTTGTTTGAACTTTTCTTTAAAAGTATCTTCTTTATTCATTTAAATCTGAACATTTATCATTGATTCTGGTAAATCTTCACCAAAACATCTTTGATAATATTCAGCAATTGTAGTTTTTTCAGAATCATCACATTTATTTAAAAATGTTACTCTGAATGCATATCCTGTATCATTAAAAATTTCTGAATTGTTACACCAATTCAAAACTGTTCTTGGACTCATTACTGTAGATATGTCTCCAGCAACAAAACCTTTCCTAGTTAAAGAAGCAACTTTTATCATGTTAGCAACTTTCTCTTTACCTTTTGGATTATTAAATTTTTTATTTTTTGACAAGATAATTTCCATTTCTTTTTCCAAACTTAAATAGTTTAGCGAAGTTACTATTTCCCATCTATCTAACTGAGCCTGATTAATTTGTTGTGTTCCAGTATACAAGCCTGTTGTATCTCCTAATCCAATAGTGTTGGCTGTTGCAAATAATCTAAAATATTTATTTTGTTTTACTATTTTATTTTTATCTAGAAGTGTAAAATATCCATCACTTTCAAGAATTCTTTGTAATACAAACATAACATCACTTCTTCCCGCATCGTATTCATCGAATACTAAGGCAACAGAAGATTGAAAGGCCCAAGGTAGTATACCTTCTTTAAATTCTGTAACTTGTTTCCCTTCTTTTAATACAATCGCATCTTTTCCAATCAAATCTATTCTACTTATATGAGAGTCAAGATTTATTCTAACGCAAGGCCAATTCAATCTAGCCGCCACCTGGGTTATGTGAGTAGATTTTCCAGTTCCATGATATCCGTGAACAATTACTTTTTTATTATACAAAAAGCCACTTAATATAGCTAGAGTAGTGTCACGATCAAATTTGTAGTCTTTATCTATTTCCGGAACAAATTCATTTCTTTTAGAAAAAGCCTTAACTTCCATGTTGCTTTCAATTCCAAAAGTTTGCTTAACAGATAAATTTATATCAGGTTCTATGTTTAAATTAGGTGTCAATTTTTTCTCTATAAGTATTTTTTAATTGAGTATATGCCAAAGTTATTAATTTTAGCTTATCCTCAAATTTTTTATTTCCGGCATTCATATCAGGATGGAATTTTTTGACAAGCTTTTTGAATTTTTCCTGTATTTTATTCCATTTTATACCTACTGCAATACCCAATATACTAAAAGCTTTTATATCGTTATGATTAAATTTAAATCTATTCATGTTATCTATTTGCTCATCAAATTTATTTTTATTAATATCGTCCTTAAGAGCATTATTCCATAAAACTTTAAAAAAATTATCTGAGGAACTAAAACTTTGCGTAGGTTTATGCCAAGTCATATCAGATCTTAAAAAATCCATAATTTGACTATCATTCATGCCTGAAAAGTAATTCCAATTTTTATTAAATTCTTTTACATGATCTAGACATAGTAATCTAAAATTCTTGCTATTGTCCTTTTCTTTTGGGGCTTTGTAGTTTCCTTCTTTTGAACAATTATTCCAATCACAAATATTTTTCATAGTGTATAATACTTTACAAAATGGATATTAATCAACTATCTGCAATAGTAAAAAAAAAAATATTACAACACAAATTTGTACAAAATGTTGAAATTGAAGATAAATCATTTCTTCACACAAATCATTCATCAAATGATATATCAAAATTTCACTTAAAATTGAAAATAGAATCAGAAGAACTTAAAAATAAAAACAGATTAGAATCAAATAAACTTATCTATAAAATATTAGATAATGAAATGAAAAATTATATTCACTCATTACAAATACTATTTATTTAGTTCTGAGATAAGAAATTTTCTTAATTTTATAGGACTAATGTAAAAATCTGTTTTAATTTTTCCAAAATCTTTAATTAGAATTATATTGATATTATTCGAATTATTTTTTTTGTCAGATTTCATATAATTTATAATTTTATTTAAATCTTTTTTATTAAACAGTTTTTTAAATTTTCGCATTAACCCAATTTTATTTATATGACTATTAATTATTTCAAATTTTTCTTTTGATAGATATTTTTTTTCATTACTAAATTTAATAGCATTTCTTATACCAAAAATGACTGCCTCACCATGATTTAGTTTTTTAGAGAATTTTAATGTAGATTCATAAGCGTGCGCAAATGTATGTCCAAGATTTAAAACTTTTCTTAAGTTTTTTTCTTTTTCATCTTTTTCTACAATTTTTTTTTTTAATTTACAGCTTTCAATGATTGCTCTTTCAATAAAAGGAGTTTTTAAAATTAAAATTTTATTTATATTTTTGTTCAAAAACATAAAATTTTTGTAACTATCAATTAAACTACTTTTTAATATTTCTGCGTAACCGCATATAATTTCTCTGGGAGGTAGCGAGTTTAATATTTTGATATCTGAAATTACCAAATCTGGCTGATAGAAGCTTCCAATTAAATTTTTACCAAAGCTATTATTAATTCCTGTTTTTCCTCCTATGGACGAATCGACCTGAGACAAAAGTGTTGAAGGTATACTAATAAATTTTATACCTCTCTTAAAAGTGCTTGAAGCGAAACCAGATATGTCTCCAGTTATTCCTCCCCCAAGTGAAATTACGCAATCATCTCTGTGGAAATTGTATTTAAATAAAATATTATGAATTTTGTTAACATTTTTGTAATCTTTATTTTTTTCAATAGCATTAAATTCGTAAATAAATTTTTTTTTTATTTTTAAATTTTTTATTAAATTTAATTTCAATTTATTTGGAATATTTTTGTCAACAATAATTAAACATTTTTTAAAGTATAGTTTTTGAGTATTCAAAATTTTTGAAATTTTATTTATTATATTGGAACCAATAATTATGGAATATTTTTTTGCTGTCGTGTTTATTCTAATATTATGTGTCTGCATAAATTTTAATAATTTTTTTAATAATTTGATCCTTGGTCAATTTATCACAATTTATTTTATAGTCAGATAAATTATATATTTTTGATCTTTCAAAAATTAGTTTTTTTATTTCTATCGAATTCAATTTTATAGCCAAGGGTCTTTTTTTGCTATTTTTAATTCTTTTTATCAAAGTTTCATCTTCCCAATTTAACCATACAGTAACGCAATTTTTTGAACATTCTTTTCTAATATTTAGATTTATATATCCTCCTCCGCCTAATGAAATTATTTTATCTTTTAATTTAATATAATTTATTGATATATTTTCTTCAATTTTACGAAAGTGATTTTCACCTTTTTTTTTAAAAATATCTACGATTGTTTTATTTTCACTTTCTTCAATTTTTTTATCAATATCAATAAAAGCTAAATTAAGCTTTTTAGATAAGAGGTCACCAATTGATGACTTTCCAGATCCCATCATGCCAATTAAAACGATGTTTTTTTTTGATTTCATGAGTTTCTATATTGAAAAAACACAAATATGTCTTATTTTGAAATTACTTAAACTATATGCAATTTACAAAAAAAACAAGTAATGGCAAATTTAATGGAATGAGTAAATTTTTATTAAAAGTTGTTTTGGTTGTTTTTGTGCTTTTTTTAGGAGTAATTATAGTAGACAGAATTGATTTTCCAGCTCCAAACAAAAAAATTGAAAAAATCATACCTAATGAAAATTTCAAAACCATTAAATAAATTTTATATTATTACATTATCACTTTGTTTTTTTGTTCAAATTTTATTTGCAAACGAGCCAGTCGATATATGGAAAATTGAAAAGATTAAAAACTCAAACAACACTAATGAGGAAAATTCTCAATTACAAAACACAAAAATTATTCAAAGTTTAAAAATTGAAAATCAAACTGAAAATATTATAGTTGACCAGAATCTAGAAGCCACAGATGTTAAATTGGCAGGATTATATGATCCTGACGAAAATGGACTTAGTATAGATATGTGGTCTAATAGTGACGGAATTGAAATAAAAAATTCTTTAGAAAAAATAAGTCAAAAAAATTTGTCAAACTTTTCTGAGAAAATTTTAGATATGGCTTTGCTCACAAATTCATATTTGCCTTCAAATAATATTTCTGCAGAAGAATTCCTTAATTTTAAATTTGAATATTTAATTAAAAAAAAAGATTTTGAATTAATTAAAAAATTTTTGATCAAAAACCCCTTACTAAATGACAATCAAAAGTTGGTGAGTTTCTATGCCAATCATTATCTATCTAATTCTGATGTAGATAAATCCTGCGAAATATTTGAACATATAAGTTTAATTTCAGATGATCACTTAAATAATTTTAAAATTTACTGTTTATTGATTCAAGATAAAAAAGAAGAAGCACAACTTTTGTTTGATCTTAAATCTGAAATAGGACCAATAGATGATTTTTTTGTTAAAAAATTTAACATTTTAATGGGTTATGAAGAAAACGATGACACATTATCAGATAAAAATATCTTATATTTTCATTTATCACACAAAACTATTTCAAATTTTATATATGAACCTAAATTAGATACTCCAAAATTTATATGGAAATATTTATCTAGTTCAAATTTATTAAAAAAAACAGAATTAGTAGATATTGAAAGTTCTGATCAGGTAAAACTTATAGAAAAAGCAACAAGCGAGTCAGTTTATGATGAAATAGAACTATTAGATCTATATAAAAAATTTCAGTTTGACGTCACCCAATTAATTAATGTGAATGATGCTTATAAACTTTTACCAGATTATCAAGCAAGAGCACTATTATATCAAAGATTACTTTTAACGGTAGATACGGAACTAAAACTAACACTTTGTAAAAAATTAAAAAAATCATTTGTTGATTCGAATTTATCAAAAGCTTTTGATAAAGAATTGTCAAATATATTAAAAAAAATACAAGAAGACGAAATTCCATCAAACTTTACAACTTTTTATGATAATCATAAGGAACCAGAAGTAATAAAACAATCTCAAATTAAATTTAACAATAAAATTATACATCAGTCAAAATTATTAAAATATTTTTTGAACAAGACGAGTCTTCCTAAGGCTGAAAAAGAAGCAAACGATTTATTAAAAAAGATAAAAAGAAATAAAAATTATTTATTTTCAAAAAAAGATATAATACTAATTGAGTCACTAAAATCAGATGGGGTAAAATTTAAAAAAAAATATGAAAATTTATACGTTCACAAGGATAATATTCCTCCTGAAATTAATTCTAAAATAGTTAATGGGGAAACAGGTTTAATTTTGCTCAATTTAATTGAAATTATTGGTGAAGATAAAATTGAAGAACTTGACATAGAATCGGTAAGTTTTGTTGTTGGAATATTAAATGAACTAAAGAGTATAGATCTAAGAAATCAAGTTATACTAAAGGTTCTACCTTTAAAAGTTTAAATTATAGATTATGACTATAAAAACAATTATTGCTGAGCCAAATAAAATTTTAAGAGAAATATCAAAAACAGTTGAAACTGTTGGCAAAGAAGAACAGAACCTTATGGATGATATGTTAGAAACTATGTACCACGCTAAAGGTATTGGTTTGGCCGCAATCCAAATAGGAGTACCAAAAAGGATAATAGTTATGGATATTTCAAAAAACGAAGAAGAAAAGACTCCGTTATATTTTGTCAACCCATTAATTAAAAATAGAAACAAAGAATATTCTGTGTACGAGGAAGGCTGCTTGTCTGTACCAAATTATTTTGCTGAAATTGAGAGACCAAAAACATGCGAGGTAGAATATTTAGATTATAATGGTCAAAAAAAAATTTTAAAGGCAGAAGGTCTTCTAGCTACTTGCATTCAACATGAAATGGATCACCTAGAAGGTATATTATTTATTGATTATTTATCAAAATTAAAAAAAACAATGATTGTAAAAAAATTGTCAAAACAAAAAGATAAGCCAGATAGAATTATTGTTTAACAATGTATAAAAAAATTGTTTTTATGGGGACCTCATATTTTGCAGTTCCTATTCTTAAATCATTGTATCAAAATGGATATCCAATTTCTGCTGTTTATACTCAACCGCCTAAAAAATCTAACAGAGGTCAAAAATTAAATAAATCACCAATAAATTTATTTTCTGAAAACATAAGCTTAGCAGTTAGAACTCCCCAAACTTTAAAAAATAACAATGAGGAAGAATTATATTTAAGCGAATTACAACCTGATTTAATTGTTGTAGTTTCTTACGGTCAGATTATCCCGAAAAATTTATTAAATATTCCAAAGAAAGGATTTTTAAATATTCACGCTTCTTTATTACCAAAATGGAGAGGAGCGGCCCCTATACAAAGATCAATAATGAATTTAGATAAAGAAACTGGAATTAGTATTATGAAAATAAATGAAAATTTAGACGAAGGTCCAGTTTGTAATCAATACTCATTGAAAATTTCAGAAAAAATGAATTCAGAAGAGCTATCTGAAAAATTATCACAACTAGCTTCAGAAAAAATTTTAGATATTTTAGATAATATTTATGATGATAATATAAAATTTAAAAATCAAGATCATTCAAAAGCAACCTATGCAAAAAAAATTCAAAAAAATGAAGGAAAGATTAATTGGGATGAAAATGCAGACAAAATAATTGGGATAATAAATGGATTATTCCCATTTCCAGGAGCATTTTTTTTGTTTAATGGAGAAAGATATAAAATATTAAAAGCAGAAAAATCTTACACAAAAGGAAAACCTGGCAATATAATAAGTGAAGATTTTGAAATATGTTGCGGAAAAGGATCTATAAAAGTATTAGCTATTCAGCGAGAGGGCAAAAGAATTCAGCAAATAAATGAATTTTTGCTTGGTACTCAAATCAAAAAAGGCGCCAATATTGCTTAATGTATAGATATCAAATTTTAATTGAATATGTGGGCACTTCATTTGTGGGTTGGCAAATTCAAAAAAAAGGAAAATCTATTCAAAAAACGATTCAATCAACTTTATCAAAATTATTGAAACAAAAAATTATATTATATGGATCTGGAAGAACTGATGCTGGAGTTCATGCATTAGAACAATCGGCTCATTTTGATGTAAAACATAAAATTCAAAATATTGATAAAATGATTAAATCATTAAACTTTTTTTTAAATAATAAAATGATCTCAATAATTAACATTAAAAGGAAGAAAATCGATTTTCATGCAAGACATTCAGCTAAAGAAAGAATATATTTATATATTATTCAAAATAGAATCTCACCCTCGACTTTAAATAAAGATAGAGAATGGCATATTAGAAAAAAACTAGATATAAATTTAATTAAAAAAGGATCTAAAAAATTAATTGGAAAACATGATTTTTCTACATTTAGGTCCTCTAACTGTAGCGCAAAAAGTCCTGTAAAAACTATAAATAATATTATAATAAACAAGTCAAAAAATTACATTAAATTAAAATTTAAATCTAAATCTTTTTTAAAAAATCAAGTTAGATCAATGGTTGGATGTTTAAAATATCTTGGAGAGAAAAAATGGAATTTAAGAAAATTTGAAGAAGTTATTACTAAGAAAGATAGAAAAAAAGTTGCACCACCTGCGCCAGCATGTGGTTTATATCTTGAAAAAATTATCTACTAATTATTAAGTTTTTTTTGAACTTTTTATTAATTCTCCAACGGCTTTCTGTTCTAACAATATAACCACAGCAATTTTTAGATTTGCATTTACATGGAAATTTTTTGTAATCTGAATCATAGCCAAAACCATAATCACAAGTTAATTCCTCACCTTTTTTAATGTCTATAATTGAACTTACCCAAAGTTTTAAACCTCTTCCCTCGTACTCACAGTTATTTGAACAAGAATGATTAATCAAACGAGCGGTATTCCATGAAACATCTCCATCTAGATCATATCTATCATTTAAATTAAATAAATAAATCGGTTTTGAATTATCAAACTTATCAGAATTTTCAGTTTGTTTTTTTGTAATAATTTTTCCAATATAATCTATAATTTTAGTTCCCGCCTTTATGTTTCTGGCAGCATAAAGTCCATGTCCTTTTCTATCAATGTTAGATTTTTTAATTTTATAAAGTTTCATATGGGTTTCTTTAATGAAAAATTTATTTATTTCAATTGAATTCTAGTAGTGCTTTAACGTGCTGGTTTGAACTTTCAGCTAGTGCACTTAAATCATAACCACCTTCTAGTATTGAAACAACTTTTCCTGCATTAAATTTTTGAGTAGATAGAATAGTTCTTCTGGTTATCTCATAAAAATCCTTAGAATTCAGTTGCAATTGAGCCAATGGATCGTCTTTGTGAGCATCAAATCCTGCAGAAAACATAACAAATTGAGGTTTAAATTGTTTTAGTTTTTTAATCACATAATTATATGCATTCAAATATTCTTCTGAGTTAGTACCAGCAGGCAAAGGAATATTTAAAATATTGTTATATTTTCCTTTTTCATGTTCACTTCCAGTTCCTGGATAATAAGGGTATTGATGTGTAGATATGTATAAAACTTTTTCATTTTCATGAAAAATATCTTGAGTTCCATTGCCATGATGAACATCAAAATCAATAATTGCAATCTTGTCATATTTATATTTGTTAATTAAATATTTAGCTCCAACAGCAATATTATTATAAATACAAAATCCCATGGCCTTCTCTTTTTCAGCATGATGTCCAGGAGGTCTTACTGCGCAAAAAGCGTTATTAAATTTTTTATTTTCCACGCCATCTATTGCAGAGATAATAGAACCAACAGCATCAGATGTAGCTTTTTTACTGCCTGGAGAAACTATTGTATCCCCATCAAGAAAATTTAATCCATTTTTTGGAAATGATTTTTTAACTTCAGAAACATAATTAGAAGAATGAGTTAAATTTAAAAAAGATTCATCAAATTTTTTACTTTTATCCCAAATTAAATTTCTATTTTTTTTTAGACAATCAATAACGGCCGTTACTCGGTCAGGTTTTTCAGGATGTCCTTTTCCAGTAATATGATCAATAGAAGTATCAGAAGTTATAATTGCTGTAGTCATACAAAGTAATTATCTAAAATATTATAATATATTTTAGATAATTTTTTCATATCAGAAACAGATGTTCTTTCATCAACCATATGTATGGTAGTATTTCTTAAACCTAACTCTAATCTTGGTATTGATCCAAGGAATCTTGAGTCGCTAGTTCCTCCTCTACAATTTAATTTTGTAGATATATTGAAAATATTTTTAATTATTTTTTTAACCATATAAATTTCCTTATTTGGTTTTGTATAAAAAGCTTCTCCTGAAACTCTATAATCAATTTTAAATTTACATTTATCTTTTTTAGTTACAGTGGCAATTATTCTATTTAATTTTTTTTTCAGTGAAGAAGATTTATGCATTGTGTTAAACCTCACATTAAAATAAGTATTAGCTGATTGTGGCACTACATTTTCTGAAAAATTATCTACATTTATTTTAGATATTTCTAAATGAGAAGGAGGCATGTATTTTGTTCCTGAATCTAGTCTTATATTTTTCAATTTAGCAATTATTCTTGCTACTGTTGTGCAAGGATTTATATAAGATCCATGGAAAGCAGTATGGCCGCTTTTTCCTATTACTATAAGTTTTGCATTCATTGAACCTCTTCTTCCAATTCTAATTTCATCGCCTACTTTTTTATTTGAAGATGGTTCCCCAACAATTGAAAAGTCAATTTTTTCTCTTCTTTTTCTTAAGTATCTCATTACAGCGGGCGTGCCATAGCCTGTAGTTTCTTCATCAGCTGCTATAATTATTGAAATTGAGCCTTTAAAATTTTTATTATTAATAAATTTATTAACTGCACTTATCCAACAGGCTATACCACCTTTCATGTCTTGGGCACCTCTTCCATATAGATAACCATTTTTAAGAACAGCTTTAAATGGTGGAACGCTCCAATTATTAAGGTTTAAAACAACATCAGTATGACCTAAAAAATTTAAATGAGGGCTAGAATTTCCAAACTTTGCAAAAAGATTTAAAGCAGCCTTAGAATCAAAACCTTTTGATTTAATAATTTTACATTTAAATCCTATCGAAGATAGTTTTTTAGATAAAAACTTCATTATACCTTTATCATCAGTTTTAACAGTATTAAATCTGATTAGCTCTTGAGCTAATTTTATTTCATCAAAATTTTTCATTGATTTATTCTCTTAATAAATCGTTAATTGATGTTTTAGATCTTGTTTTTTCATCAACTTGTTTAATAATCACAGCACATGATAATGATGGTGCAGAAGGATTATTTTTATCAGGCAGAGAACCAGGAACTACCACTGAATATGGAGGTATTTTTCCATAAGTTATCTCACCACTTTTTCTATTAACAATTTTTGTCGATTGTCCAATATACATGCCCATACTTAGTACAGAACCTTCTCCAACTATAACTCCTTCTACCACTTCAGACATTGCTCCAAGAAATACATTATCTTCTATTATTGTTGGGAGTGCTTGAGCAGGCTCTAAAACTCCACCAACTCCCGTGCCAGCAGATATGTGACAATTTTTTCCAATTTGACAACAGCTACCAGCTCTTGCAAAAGTATCAATCATAGTGCCTTCGTCAATATATGCTCCAATGTTTACATAACATGGCATTAAGACAACATTTTTTCCAACGAATGATCCTTTTCTTACTGGTGAATTGGGAACCATTCTAAATCCTGCTTTTTCATGATCTTCTTTTGTCCAGCCAGCTGTTTTTCCTTTTAACAAATGAGCCTTGTCATACCAGCTACTGTAGGGTCCACTTAAATTTTCCATTGGGTAAATTCTAAAACTAAGCATTATAGCTTTTTTAATATGTTGATGAGTAATCCATTCTCCACTTATTTTTTCAGCAACTCTCACTTTACCGCTATCTAAATCGTCAATAATTTGATTGATTGTATCTTTTAGATCTTTATCTGAATTTTGATTTACTTGGTCTTTGTTTTCCCAAGCATCATTAATAATTTTTTCTATATTGCTCATAATATTATTTCTCTTTTAATAGCCTTATTTTTTTTAAAAATAAAGCAAGATTATCAATTTTATAGTCAATCACGTGTTTATATTTATCTATATTGTTAATAGGTTCTTCATTTTTAAACCAAACTTTTATCATGCCTTTAGCAGTATCAGAGGATAGGTTTTTGGCTATATCTTCTATATAAACAGTCTCTTCATTAGATGGAATTTGAAACTTATCACACATTAATTTAAGCGATTCAGGATTAGGCTTTGGTTTAAATTTAAAATCAACGATATCCATAATTTTTCCTTCAAACAAATCATCAATTCCTATTTTTTTCATGCAATTAATAGCATGCTCCTTACTGCCATTCGTTGCACAATATATTTTTACATCTAATTTTATTAGTTCTTCTCTAAGTTCTTCATCTTTTTCAAGACAATCGTAGTTGATATTGTGTACATACTTGAGGAATTCTGCCGCATTTATCAAATCTGGGTAGTTTTTCATTAACCCATTTAACGAAGTATCATACTTATAAAAATATTCTTGTTGAATTTCTTTTGCTTTAGTTTTCTCAATACCAAGTTTAAGTGAAATAAAATCAGTCATTCTTACACTGACTTGTCCAAATAAAGATTTCAAATACTTTGGATGATAACAACAACCATCCATGTCCAGGATAATGTATTTTATATTTTTAAGATTCATTACTTTCTAATAAGAGTTCCTGAACCTTTATCAGAAAATAATTCGAATAGGATTGAATGAGGTTTTCTTCCATCGACAATTACAACTCCCGTTACACCATTTTCTACAGCATCTATACATGTGTTGATTTTTGGTATCATTCCACCAGAAATGGTTTCTTCTTCAAGCATTTTTTTTGCAACTTCAGAATTTATTTCTAAAATTAATTCTTTATTTTTATCTAGAACACCTTCTACATCTGTCATTAATAACAATCTTCTAGAATTTAGCTCTTTTGCAATTGCTCCTGCTGCTACATCTGCATTTATATTATAAATTTTTTTATCATTTCCAACTCCCATTGGAATTATAACAGGAACTTTTTTTTCTTTAATTATATTTAAAATAAAATCTTTATCTATTTCTTTTGGAATACCAACTAAACCAAGTTCTTTTTTTTCTGGAATAATTTTAATTATATTTCCATCTTTGGGTGTTACCGATTGTGCATTTGCTTGATTATCATTGATATTTTTTATTATTTCAAAATTTAATTCTAATAAAGCTTCTTCAACAATTTTTATAGTTTTTTCATCAGTAACTCTTAAACCATTTATAAACTTCGAATCTATATTTTGTTCATCAAGTTTTTTTTTAATATTTTTACCTCCTCCATGAATAACAATAGAAGACAATCCTAATTTATTAACTATAGAAACATCTTCAATAAATTGATTGAATAAATTTTTATCAAGCAAAACACTTCCACCACATTTAATTACTATTATTTCATTAGAATATTTTTCAATATATTTTTTTACTTCCTCTATGGATGGACCACCATTGGGTAAAATTTTTTCTAACTCCATTTACTGAACTGTTTTAACGGTTGTTCTTTTCATAATTATGTACTGTTGTGCCATTGTAAGTACATTATTTATCGTCCAGTAAATAACTAATCCTGAAGGGAAAGGAGCTAAAATTACAGTTAAAAATAATGGAAAAAACATAAATATTTTTGCCTGAATAGGATCTGGAGGTGTTGGATTTAATTTTTGTTGTAGCCACATTGATACACCCATAAGGCAAGGCCAAACACCGATTAGTAAAAATGATGGAGGATCCCAAGGTATCAATCCAAATAAGTTAAAAATACTAGTTGGATCTCTTTCACTTAAATCTTTTATCCAACCAAAAAAAGGTTGATGTCTCATTTCAATAGTTACGAATAAAACTTTGTATATAGCAAAGAAGAAAGGTATTTGAATAAAAATTGGCAAGCATCCACTGACTGGATTCACTTTTTCTTTTTTGTACAATGCCATCATTTCTTGTTGTAGTTTCATTTTGTCTTCTTTGTGGAGTTCTTTTAATCTCGTCATTTCTGGCTGAAGAACTTTCATTTTAGCCATTGATCTAAAAGAGTAATTTGCAAGTGGGAAGAAAGCCAGTCTTATACAAATAGTTATCAGTATTATTGCAATTCCAAAATTGCCTGAAAGTTTAAAGAAATATTGGATCGCAAAGAATAACGGCTTAACAATGAAATAGAACCAGCCCCAGTCGATGGCTAAATCATATTTAGATATTTTTTGTGATTCAGCATAACCATCTATAACATTAACCTCTTTAGCGGCAATTATAATTCTAATTTTGTTTGATCTGGTTTCATTTGCGCCTACCTCGGTTGCTTCTGTTTCAATGAAATTTGCTCTAAACTTATTTTTATAATCAAAATCAGTTCTAAATTCCTTATTTTTTTCTGGAATTAAACTTGTTATCCAATATTTGTCTGTAATACCTAACCATCCTGTTCTAGCCTTGACTGAATATTTTTTTTCTTCAATATCATCATAGTCTTGTTCAACAAGCTGATCATCAAACACACCTAATAAACCTTCATGAAGGATATAAAAATTTGTAACTTCTGGAGCCTTATTTCTTATAATCTGTCCGTAGGGATAAAAATTATAAGTTTTTTCAGAGTTGTTTACTATACTTTGATTAACTGTGAATAAATATTGATTATCAATACTTATTTCCTTTTCAAATTTAATATTATTATCGTTCGTCCAACTTAATTTAACCGGTGAATTTGGTGTAAGTTTATTATTTCCTTCAATTTTCCAAGTTGTATTTGAATTTGGAATTTTTATATTCTTATTGTTAGTTGCCCATCCAGTTTCAATATAATATCCATTTTCAACTTTTTTTGGATTTAATAGGACAATATTATCTTTTCCATTTAAAGTTGTTGTATATTTTTTAAATGTTAAGTCATCTATTGAACTTCCTTTAAGTGAAATTGATCCTTTAATATTATTATTTTCGAATAATATTCTTTCTTTTTTTGTAATTGCTTCATTTCTTGAAATTTTTGAAACTTGCTCATTTTGATCAACGCTTGGAGCATCAGTGGTTTCATTAACAGTATCTTTTTCCGCTTGTATTTTTTTTGGATCTGGAGGTGGAGGAGCAAAAAATAGACTATAAATAATTATTACAGCTGCACTTAATGATATTGCTGCAATTATATTTTTTGTATCCATGACTATTTACTTTTCTTTTTTAAAGGGTCAAAGCCTTCTCCCCCTCCTAAAAATTTAATTGGGTGGCAGGTCAAAATTCTTTTAGTTCCTTTTGATATACCTTTGAATAAACTATACTCATTTAAACAATCTATAAAATATTCAGAACACGTAGGCAGGTATCTACAATTATTTCCTAAATATGGAGATAAAATTAATTTATAAATTTTAATGATTTTAATTAATATATATTTAATAAATGACATTATTTTATTTTTCCAAAATCTGAAAACAAAGCTTTTTTAATATTTTCATATGGTTCACTCAAAACCGATCTTTTTGCAATTATTAAATAACAATAATTTAAATTGAGATTATAATTTTTAAATACATAATTCATTATATTTCTAAGTCTTCTTTTTATTTTATTTCTACTAACCGCATTCCCAATTTTTTTTTTAGTTATAAAACTTATGTTTAATTTTTTGTTATTTTTACTAGATAGTTTCTTAAAGAAAATTGTTAAATATTTATTGGAAATCTTTCTTCCACCGAGTATTGATTTAAAATCTTCATTTTTTGAAAGACTGACTATCTTACTACTCATTAAACAGTAAGTTTTTTTCTTCCTTTTGCACGTCTACGTTTTATTAATTTTTTTCCACCTTTGCTCTTCATTTTTGATCTAAATCCGTGTCTTCTTTTCCTTACTTTTCTACTTGGTTGATATGTTCGTTTCATTGTTCGTTAAATTATTATTAGATTTCGGTAGTTATACAAATATATATATATAAGTACAGTGATTTTTAATAAATTTAAAACTAATGAAAAAAGAAAAAAAAATTAAAATTTATTTAAGTTTAACTTATCTACTTATAATTACAGGTTTTTTGTGGTTATTTTTCGACAATTTTTCTATCAGTGAAATTTCCACTTATGACTTTATAAAAAATAATAAAGATTATTTCGATCAGATTAAGGAAAAAAATTTTTTAGTTATTAGTTTGTTATTTTTGATTTTTACAATTATTTGGGTTTTGCTACTTGGTTTTGGAACTCCAATTGTAATATCTGCCGGTTTTATTTTCGGAAAATGGATTGGGTCAATTTTTGCAGCATTTGGTTTAACTATTGGTGCGTCTTTACTTTATATAATTGCAAATTATTTTCTTAAAGATTTAATAGTGGAAAAATTTTTAAAAAGATATTCAAATTTAAATAAAAAATTTAAAAAAAATGAATTAAATTTTTTATTAATTTATAGATTTGTAGGGGGAATTCCTTTTTTTATTTCCAATATTTTGCCAACAATATTTAATGTTAAATTTAGAAATTTTTTTTTAGGAACATTATTAGGAATGTTCCCCCAAATTTTTGTTTGGGCTTCATTAGGTTCTGGCTTAGATAAAATAATTGAAAACAACCAACAAGCACCATCATTGCGAAAATTATTGTTATCTTCTGAAATTTATATTCCTATTATTGGATTTGTAATATTGATTGTATTGGGTCTAATATTAAAAAATATTTATTATAAAAAATAGTGGTGCCCCCATCCAGAATTGAACTGGAAACTCATCCTTACCATGGATGTGTTATACCATTTAACTATAGAGGCGCAGTATTAAATAAATTAGTGTATAAAATAAAATTTTTCAAATTATTGCCTTATTTTTTATTAAATATGAGTTATATCTACTTTTAAGGAAATGTTATGGGAATTCATTATGACTATAAATCTACTCGCGGAGCTAAAGCAATGGAGAAGCAGGCAAAACGTGAAAAAAAACTTGCCGAGAAGAGAGCAAAGAAACAAGCTAAATCTGGTATAGCTAATACAGAAGAAAAAACAATTCCTATAGATCAGGTAATTACATTAGACCATCTTACCAATCCCGATAAAAAGTAATGAAAAGTAAAAAGAATAATTTTAGCAAACTCGAAATTGCTTTGAGAAAAAATTTAAAAAAAAGAAAAATTTTTCAAAAAAAAATGAAGAAGAATAAAAAATAATGTCAGTACAATCTGATAAATGGATTATTAAAATGGCAAAAGAGCATTCCATGATTTCTCCATTTGAAGATAAACAAATTAGAGGAAATAAAATTTCTTTTGGAGTTTCTTCTTACGGTTATGATGCAAGAGTGTCAGATGAATTTAAAGTATTTACAAATGTTAATTCTGAGATTGTAGATCCAAAAAATTTTAAACCTACAAATTTTGTATCAAAAAATGTATCGGAATGTATAATTCCACCCAACTCATTTGTATTAGGAACAACTATAGAATATTTTAAAATACCCAAAGATATCTTGGTAATTTGTTTAGGTAAATCAACATATGCAAGATGTGGAATAATTGTAAATGTAACTCCTTTGGAGCCAGGATGGGAAGGTCATGTAACTTTAGAATTCTCAAACACTACTCCTTTACCAGCTAAAATTTATGCAAACGAAGGCGTTGCTCAATTTATATTTTTAAAAGGAAATGAGGCGCCTGAAGTAACTTATGCAGATAGAGATGGCAAGTATATGGGGCAAAAGGGAGTAACTCTTCCAAAAGTTTAAAAATGGATAAGTTTTTGATTAAAGGACCTTGTAAGATCAAGGGAAATGTCTATGTTTCCGGTAGTAAAAATGCGGCCCTTCCTATTTTGGCATCCACTTTGCTTTTTGACCAAACTGTAAAAATCAAAAATTTACCTAGAGTAAAAGACATTGAAACAATGCTAAATTTATTAAAGTCTCTTGGGTCTATAATTAAGTTAAGCAAAAATAAAAAATCAGTAATAATAACAAAAAGCAAAAATAAAAAAGTATTTGCCTCTTATTCATTAGTTAAAACAATGAGAGCTGGAATTTTAGTTCTAGGACCTTTAATTGCAAAATATCATAAAGCAATAACTTCATTGCCAGGTGGATGTCTAATTGGTGCTAGACCTGTAAATTATCACTTAAGTACATTAAAAAGATTGGGAATGAAATATCAAATTAGAAAAGGTTATATTCATGCAAATTCAAAAGGTAAGCTTAAAGGAACCAAAATTAAATTTTCAAATATTAGCGTAGGAGCTACTGAGAATTCTATTATAGCAGCTTGTTTAGCTAAAGGTAAAACAATTTTAAAAAATTGCGCTATTGAACCAGAGATAAAAGATTTAACAAAGTTTTTAAGTTCTGCTGGAGCAAAAATAAAATGGACTGGCAAAAGAACTGTGGAAATTGAAGGCATAAATTCTCTTAATAGTGCTAGCTACTCAGTCATGAGTGATAGGATAGAGGCAGGAACATTCTGCATAGCGGCCTGTATAACAAGAGGAAATATAGTTATTAAAAATATTGATCCAAAAGTAATTCAAACTGAATTGAATTTATTAAAAAAAATGGGTGCAAAAATAAAAAAATCAAAAAATGAAATTTATATAAAAGGTCCAAAGAAATTAAAAAGTTTAAATAATATTGAAACAAAAGAGTATCCAAATTTTCCAACTGACTTACAAGCTCAATTGATGGTATTATTGTGTAGATCAGATGGTAGAAGCACTATTACTGAAAATATATTTGAAAATAGATTTATGCATGTAGCTGAACTAAGAAGACTGGGCGCTAAAATTTCTGTTAAAGAAAATAAAGCTATAATTGAAGGAGGGACAAGTTTTCAAGGCGCGGAATTAATGTCCAGCGATCTTAGAGCTTCTGTTGCTTTAGTTCTAGCAGCTATGGTTGCTTATGGAAAATCAACAATTAACAGAATTTATCATTTAGATCGGGGTTATGAGAAAATAGAGAACAAACTTAGAAAAGTTGGAGTAAATATTAAAAGAATATCCTAATGGATAAAAAGTTTTTAAAGAAAATAATAGCTCAATCTCCAAAAGATTTACAAATAATTTCTGCTTGTTGTTCTGAAGCAAAAATTAAGTCTAATAACATCAAATATTTGTCTTCAAATAAGATTTTTCTATTATCCTTATCAAGATTAAATAAAGAGAAAGAAGGCAATAGAGAGACTATAAATAGTATTATTAAGTT
>CACDAL010000013.1 GCA_902550805.1 uncultured Pelagibacteraceae bacterium | reverse complement strand
TAAGAGTTTATATCTCTAATTTTATTCATATTTTAAATTAATGTTTCATATTATTTATTATTTACTATGTATTATAGTACTTTATTATTTTATAATAATGTAATAATTACAATTCTTTATAGTTTATTATTAAAGTTGATTATTAATAATTAGTAAATATAGTTTACTTTTAATTATTGCTTTTTAAATAAGTTTCTCTTTTAGAAATATATAAACCACTTAAGACAATAATGAATAAACCTAGATAAGTCCAATTATCAGGTAATTCATTAAAGAAATAATAGCTAATTAATATATTAGTTATAATTTCAGTATAGCCTAAAGGGGCCAATTTAGAAGCATCAGCATATTTTAATGATAAAATTATAAAAAGATGCGCTATAGAAGCTATAAAGCCTATTATAGCCATCATATACCACTGGTTGGCAGATGGATTAACCCAAACTGAAGGCATAAATAGACTGAGTATAATGGTCCCTACTATTCCAGAAAATAAAAGAGTTAAAAGTGAATTATCAGATGAGCTAAGCTTTCTGGTAATAATTAAATAAAAACCGTAACAAATGCCATTACCTAGAGCTGCAAAAGTAGGTAAATTTAACTCTATAAAACCTGGTCTAATAACTATTAATGTTCCTAGAAAACCAATAGATACTGCTGTCCATCTTCTAATACCCACCTTTTCTTTTAAAAAAAAAGGAGAAAAAGCTGTAACAAATAGCGGAGCAACAAATGCTAAAGTTAAAGCTTTAGGTAAAGAAATTTCTGCAATAGCATAAAAAAATAAGTAAGTTGAAAATACAAAAATTAATCCTCTTATTAGTTGTAGGAGAGGTTTTTTACTCCAAACTAATGATTGCCTATAAAAAATTAACATTAAAAATAGAGTAAATACAACAGTAAAAAAATATCTAGCCCAAGTTATTTGCAAAACATCCATTGAGGAGCTTAAATATTTTGCAAAAGCATCCATTACTGGAACAATCATCCACGCTGAAGCATTTAGAATTATCGCCTTCATTGGGGTATAAAGATATCTCTTAATTGAAGTATTTTAAAGCAAAGAATACAGTAATGGGAACAGTAACTAATGACATAATTGTTGATACAACTATCATACTAGAAATATTATCAACTATGGGCTTTGGTGAATACATGGAAGCAACAAGATAACACAATATGGCACTAGGCATTGCTGATTGAATTAACAATACACCTGCAGCAAAACCAGATAAGTTAAAAATTTTAATAAGAGCTAGACCTATGATTGGTCCAACTATTACTCTTCCCATCGAAGTAATTAATGAAGATCCAAATGAAAAAACTTTCATTTGTGTTAATCCAATACCTAATGACATTAAGATAAGAACTATCATAGTATAAGCTAAAAGCATTACTGTATTCAATACAAATTGAGGCATAGAAATATCAAAATATAAAAAGAATACTGTAATTAAAATAGCGTAAAATGCAGGACTTTTTAAGATCACATTAAAATCAAATTTTTTTTTTGCTAAAAAAATATTTAAAGTAAAATGTAAAGTAACAACCAATGATGAAATAGCGGCAGCAACACCCATTCCTAATTCACCATAAGCAAATAAACAAATTGGGATACCCATATTTCCTGTATTTGGCAGAATAAATGGAGGAAGTTCTCTAATATAATCTTTTTTCATTAATATCAAAAATATTAATCCAACTACACCAAAACTTGTAAGTAATATTAATGCATAAAAAAAATATTCAGCAAAAAGCCCAAATGAAATACCAGTTGAAGTTAAAGCGAATATTACTAAAGCTGGAGTTCCAAAATTAGCGGCATAATTAGTTATAAATGATGTATCTAAATTAGATTTTTTTTTACCTAAAAAAAAACCTATAGAAATTATAAAAAAAACTGGAAATATTACTTCAAATAACTTTATGTATAATTCCATTTAAAACAGTCTAATTAAAATAGGAGTTTTTAAAATGTTTTTGTTTAAGATAAGTGATTTTAAAAACTTTTTTGAATTTAATTCATTGGCATTGTGAGTAATAATAACTATTGATGCGGTTTTTTTTTTATGATCTGGAATTTGAATTAATCTTTGAACAGATATTTTGTACTTTGACAATTGTTTTGTAATTGTTGACAAAACTCCAGGTCTATCTTTAACTTCCATTCTAATATAAAGAGCATTAGAGAATTTATTTGAATCATAAATTTTTACTTTTTTCCTTTTATTTTTAGAAATACCAAAAGGATATTTAATATTTCCACGTAAAATAGATAATAAATCTGACATTAAAGCCGATGAAGTAGCTCCTGGTCCAGCACCTTCACCTTGTAATACGCTTTGACCTACCGGAGATCCTTCTATTATAACTGCATTCATTACACCATTTACATTGCCTATATATGTGTTTTTTTTAACTAAACATGGATGAACACGCTCATATAAACAATCATTTATTAACTCGGTTATACCCAATAATTTTATTCTATAATTTAATTGATCTACTATTTCTAAATCTTTAGTTTCAATATTTTCTATTCCTTCCATAAGATTTTTTGTATTAGATATTTTTTTGTTAAAAGATAAAGCAGAAAGAATTTTTACTTTTGCCAATGCATCATAACCATTTAAGTCAAGTTTAGGATTAACAGGTTCGGCATAACCAAGCTGTTGAGCTTTTTTTAACACATTGGAAAAACTATCTTTAGTATCTTCCATTTGTGAAAGTATGTAATTACATGTTCCGTTTAATATTCCATAAACTTTTGTAATTTTATTAGTTGCCAAACTCTCTTTAATTGTTCTTAAAATTGGTATGCCACCACCAACGGCAGCTTCAAATTCCAAATTAACTTTATTTTTCTCAGCTAATTCAGAAAGGTAGTCTCCATGCTTTGATATTAAAGCTTTGTTAGGAGTTATAACATGAATTTTATTTTTTAATGCAGTTTCTACAATTTTTTTAGATATTCCGTCAGACAAACCTACGGATTCAATCAATATATCAATATTTTTATTTTTAGTTATTTCTAAAGGATTTTTATAAAATATTTTTTTATCAATTTTGAATTGTCTTTTTTTATTTTTATTTTTTGCTGATATGGCAACGACTTTAATTTTTTTACCAGTTTTTATATATATATCATTACTTTTAGTTTTAAGTTCATTATATAAATAATTTCCTATTTGACCCAAACCTATTAATGCAATGTTAAAGGAATTTTTCATATCTAATCCATTAATTTAGGGAAATTACTTTTTTCACCATATAAAATAATATTTTTTTTAAATTCATCATAAGTCATATCTTTATTAAAATTTATTTCAGATTTTTTTTTTTTAATAACCGTTTCATGATTGTGGTCGATTAAAATTTTGTTAACAGGTTCAATAGAGCATCCATATGTAAATAAAAATATTAATAATATTAGATTTATCCTATTCAATTAACCCTTCACTTTCTTTAAAATTAAAATAAATATTCATATTTTGAACAGCTTGGCCTGCTCCTCCTTTAATTAAATTATCAATAGCTGATAATATTATTATCTTATTCTTAAATTTACTTTTGCAAACAGAAATTATGCATTTATTTGTATTTATTACATCGTTTGTACTTAAAAATGTATTTTGTTTTGTTATTTTTATAAAATGTTTTTTTTTGTAAAAGTTTTTTAATTGTTTATTAATTTCATTTTCTTTAATTCCTTTATTAAGATCTAGATATATAGTAGTTAATATACCTCTAAACATTGGTGATAAATGAGGCGTAAATTGAAATTTATTTTTTTTACCAGTGCACAAATCTAACTCTTGCTGAATCTCAGAATTATGTCTGTGATTTGCCAAACCATAAGCGCTTAAAGATTCATAAAGGTTTTTATTTCTATATTTTTTATGAACACCTCTACCCGCTCCTGAATATCCTGATTTTGAATCTATTATAATATTTTTATTATTAATTAAATTTTTTTTAATCAATGGTATCAATGGTAATAGAATTGAAGTTGGATAACACCCTGGACATGAGATAATTGAATATTTTTTTATAGAATTCTTTTTAATCTCAGGTAATGCATAGATACTTCTTTTAATCAAATGTTTTGCTTTATGGTTTATTTTATAGCAATTTTTGAAATCTTTTGAATTTCTAAGTCTAAAATCTGCAGATAAATCAATTAAAATATTTTTTTTTAATAAATAATTAGAAATTTTTTGTGTTTCGCCATTTGGTAATGCGGTAAAAATTATATCGATATTTTTTAAGAATTCTTTTTTAAACTTAATTATTTTTGGTAATTTTTTATTTTTTAAATTTTTATCAAAATGAGATATATCTTTACCTACTGACGAACTTCCGCATAAATATTTAATATTAACTTTCTTATGATTTGTAAGTAATTTTACTAGTTGAGAGCCAATATATCCCGTTGAACCTGCAATTAGAACATTAATCTTTGACATAATTTAATATAACAGTTGTTGATAAAAAAGAAATTATCTTTTAGAGAATTGAAAACTTTTTCTAGCTTTGGCTCGACCAGGTTTTTTTCTTTCAACAGATCTAGAATCTCTTGTAGTTAATTTTTCTTTCCTTAAAGTTGGTTTTAAATTTTCGTCAAATTTAAGTAAAGCTCTGGAAATGCCATGAACTAATGCGCCAGCTTGACCGGTCATACCACCTCCAATAATTTGAGATCTTACATCATAATCAGTTGATTGATTAATAATTTCAAAAGGTCTTAATATTTGCATCTTGTGAGTTTCTCTTGTGAAGTAATTTTCGAAATTTTTACCATTTACAAAAATTTTACCAGTTCCTTTTTTTAACCAAACTTTTGCAATAGATTTTTTTCTTCTGCCTGTAGCGTACTTGCTATCTTTAAAATCTAATTTGATTTTCGTTTGATTTTCTGAATTACTTTCCATTTTAGTTTCTTATTATGTTTTTTTGATTTAATTTTGATAAATCAATTAATTCAGGATTTTGAGCTGCATGTGGGTGAACATCGCCAGAATAAATTTTCAACTTAGTTAATTGTTTTTTTGCTAAAGCACCACTTGGCAGCATTCTTTTAACAGCAAGTTTTAAAGCTTCACCTGGTTTGGATAAATTTAATTTTTCTGGAGTAGTTTCTTTTATTCCGCCTGGATATCCTGTGTGTCTATAATAAATTTTATTTTGAAACTTATTTCCAGTAAATTTAATTTGGTCTACGTTTTTTACTACTACAAAATCTCCGTGATCCATATGAGGAGTAAATGTTGATTTGTTCTTTCCTCTGATAATTTTAGATACTATAGTTGCTAATCTGCCTACTACAGCGCCAGTAGCATCTATTTCAAACCATTTGTTATCTATCTCATCTTTTTTAATAAACTTAGTCATGAATGCGGGATTAATACTTATAATTATATATATTGTCAATTTATTATATAAATACACAATCTGAGTAAAGCTTGAAATAGAGTAAATAAATGTTAAAAAATGATATTTTAAAACAATATATCTACAATAAATGCATAACTTACTAAAAAGGAAAATTTATGGCTGACAAAAAAGGTACAGATCCTAAAACTTATAAATTTGATACATTAAGTCTACACGCAGGTTATCAGCCTCATAAAAATGCTGGTTCAAGACAAGTACCTATATATCAAACAACTTCTTATTTATTTGATGATGTAGATCATGCGGCAGCTCTTTTTAACCTTGAAAGAGGTGGTCATATTTATAGTCGTATATCAAATCCTACCGTTGGTGTTTTAGAAGAGAGAGTTGCTGCTCTTGAAGGAGGAACGGCCGCTTTAGCCACTTCTTCAGGTATGAGTGCAATTTTTTTAACTGTAATGACTTTATGTGAAGCTGGAGATCATCTAGTTGTTTCATCGCAATTATATGGAGGTACAGTAAATTTATTTAGATTAACATTGCCAAAATTTGGAATCAAATGTACTTTTGTTAAACCTAGAGATACAGAAGGTTTTAAAAAAGCAATTCAAAAAAACACAAAAGGTATTTTTGGTGAGCTTGTTGGCAATCCTGGAAACGAACTTATGAATATGCCTGAAATAGCAAAAATTGCTCATGAAGCAGGCATTCCATTAATGGTTGATGCTACTTATCAAACTCCTTATCTTTGCAAACCTTTTGAACATGGTGCAGATATAGTAGTTCATTCATTAACTAAATGGATGGCTGGACATGGTTCTTCAATGGCAGGTATTTTAATTGAAGGTGGAAATTTTGACTGGATGCAAAATGATAAATTTCCTACAATGACAAAACCATATGAAGGATATCATGGTTTATCTTTTGCAGAAGAATTTGGTCCTACTGCTTTTACAATGAAAGCAAGAGCTGAAGGTATGAGAGATTTTGGTCCTTGTTTAAGTCCTCAAAATGCCTGGAATGTATTACAAGGTATTGAAACTTTGTCAGTAAGAATGAAAAAGCATTGCTCCAATGCTGAAGAAATGGTTAAATATTTATTAGGTCATGATAGTGTTGCTTGGGTATCTCATCCAAGTGTACCTGACCATCCTGATCATGATTTAGCAAAAAAACTTTTACCTAATGGTAGAGGTTCAATGATAGCATTCGGTATAAAAGGTGGAAAAGATGCAGGAGTAGAATTTATTAATAATGTTAAACTTGCGTCTCATCTGGCAAATGTTGGTGATACTAGAACTTTGGTAATTCATCCAGCTTCTGGTACTCATTCACAAATGGATGAAGCTACTTTAAAATTCGCTGGTTTATCTCATGATATGATTAGATTGTCTGTTGGTATAGAAGATATAAATGATATTAAAAATGATTTTGAGGTTGGTTTTAAAGCATCAAGAAAACCTAGACTTGTATCTAATCAATGAAGTTTAAAGTAAATGGTCAAGAGGTGTTTGCCTCTACCGGAGGTCGTCCATTTGATAAAAATAAGCCTTTAATTATTTTTGTTCACGGAAGTGGATTAACTCATATGACTTGGGTTCTTCAAACAAGATATTTTGCTTTCCACGGTTATAGTGTTTTAGCTTTAGATATGCCAGGTCATGGTCTATCCAGCGGTGAAAGTTTAAAATCTATTGAAGATATGGCTGATTGGATAAATAATGTAATTGATGCAGTAGGTTATAAAGAAGCATCATTAGTTGGGCATTCTCAAGGCTGCTTGGTCACAGTTGAATGTACATCTAGATATCCAGATAAAATTAAAACATTAAGTTTAATGGGTGGTGCCGGAGCTATACCTATGAATCTAGAATTATTGACTCTTGCAGAAAATAATGACCCAAAGGCAGTTGATTTAATGATGGATTGGGCTCACGGTCCCGCAGGTCATTTTGGTGGTCACCCTGTTCCTGGATTATATCATATAAATACTGGAGGTATGTTAGCTAAATCAAGAACCATTAAAGATACATTAGGAGTAGATTTTAGAGCTTGTGATAATTACAAAAATGGATTTGAAGCTGCTAAAAAAATTAAAATCCCTACTTTATCAATTTTAGCAACTGATGATAAAATGTGTCCTGTAAAAGAAGGTAAAAAATTAGCTGACTTAATAGAAGGAAGTCAAGTAGATATTATCGATAATTGCGGTCATATGATGTTATTAGAAGAAGCTGATAGAGTTTTAAAAGTATTGAAAAATTTTATTACAACCAATTTTCCTCCAAAAAAAATATAAATTTTTAACTTGATTGTCATCCTTAGTTAAAGGAGAATATTAAAAAAAGGAGAAAACTTATGAGCAAAAACCCGGAAACAATAGCATTGCATGGTGGTGATTACAGAAGTGATCCAGCTACTACTGCTGTAGCAGTGCCTTTATATAGAACAACATCTTATCAATTCAATGACACAGGTCACGCAGCAAATTTATTTGCACTTAAAGAGTTTGGAAATATTTATACTCGAATAATGAACCCCACTAATGATGTTTTAGAAAAAAGAGTAGCAGCTCTTGAAGGAGGTTTGGCAGCATTAACTGTTGGATCTGGACAGGCTGCATCAACATTCGCAATAATGAATGTATGCCAATCAGGTGACAATTTTATTAGTTCTACAGACTTATATGGTGGTACAGTCAACCTATTCACTCATACTCTTAAAAAACTAGGTATTGAATGCAGATATGCAGATCCTGCTGATCCAAAAAATTTTGAAAAATTAATTGATGAAAAAACTAGATGTTTTTATGCAGAAACTTTACCGAATCCATATTTAAGAGTTTTTCCTATAAAGGAAGTTTCGGATATTGGTAGAAAACACAACATACCTTTAATTATGGATAATACAGCCTCACCTGTAATATGTAAGCCAATAGAGCACGGTGCCGCTGTTGTAGTACACTCATTAACAAAATTTATTGGTGGTCATGGAACAGTAATTGGAGGATGTTTGGTAGATGGAGGAAATTTTGATTGGACCGCAGATCCAAAAAGACAACCTCTGTTTAATGAACCTGATATGAGTTATGGTGGAGCAAAATGGGGTGAAGTTGTTCCTCAATTAACTGGTGCCAATGTATCCTTTGTGGTGAGAGCTAGAGTATGTTTATTAAGAGATCTAGGAGCTCCATTAGCTCCTGATAATGCTTGGGGAATAATCCAAGGTTTGGAAACAGCTCCACTAAGAATGAAGCAACATTGTTTAAATGCTGAAAAAGCTGTTAATTTTTTGAGTAAACATAAAAATGTTGAAAGAGTAATATACCCTACTCTTCATAAAGGTGAAATTGCAGCCAGATCAAAAAAATACTTTAAAGGTGGAAATGGTGCTTTAGTAGGTATTGAACTAAAGGGAGGTGTTGAAGCTGGTAAAAAATTCATTGAATCTTTAAAAATGTTTTACCACGTAGCTAATATAGGTGATGCAAGAAGCTTGGCAATTCATCCAGCTACTACTACACATAGTCAACTTACTGAAGAGGAATTATTGGCCGCAGGTGTTACACCTGGTTATGTAAGACTATCTATCGGTATAGAACATCCAGATGATATAATTGCTGATTTAGATCAAGCTTTAAATGTATCTGGAACTTAATTTATAAGTAGTTACTTAGATTTTGAGTTTAAAAAAAATAAATATATTGAAGAGCTTACTAAAAAAATAGAACATATTTGGTGCATAGATGCTAAAAATATCTGTGCACCATGTAATAAAGTAAACACACCTAGTAAAATTTGAATAATCAATATTATACCTACTAATTTAATAGGTAAAAATAGTTTATATAAATTAATTTTATATATTTTAAATAAAATAAATAAATAAAGCGCAAAAATTATATAAGCTAAATTTCTATGCATAAATTGAACTAAGGAAGGATCGCTAAAAGCAGCAATATTAAATAAATTTACAAAATTACTATCATCTGGAAAAAAAGATGATCCCATTAGAGGCCAAGAATTATATATTTGTCCAGCATCCATACCCGAAACAAAACCACCAATTACAATTTGCATGAAAATTAAAATTAAAAAAAATAATGGTAAATAAAAATTTATATTTTGATTGGGAAAATTAATCACTTTTAAATTTAAATAATTCCACAATATTAAAACTAAAATAAAAAAAGCTAAAAATAAATGCATAGACAATCTAAAATGACTTACATCTATTCTATCGACCAAACCACTGGAGACCATATACCAACCTATGAAACCCTGGAAACATATTAAAAAAAATATTAAATATAAATTTTTTAATTTTACGAAACCTAATTTAAAAGTAAAAAATAATAAAGGAACTAAGTAAAAAATGCCGATAAGTCTTGCTAAAAATCTATGTATCCATTCCCACCAAAATATAAATTTAAATTCTACTAAGGTCATAGAATAATTTTGAATTTTATATTCAGGAATCTCTTTATATAAATTAAAATATTTTTCCCAATCGTAATTATTTAATGGTGGTAAAAAACCGGAAAATAATTGCCATTCAGTAATTGATAAACCTGAATCAGTTAATCTAGTAAGTCCACCAATTACTATAATCAGCACAACAACCCAATACATAGAAGCTAACCAAAAAGAAAGATATTTCTTGATTTGAATATTTTCTATATACATATTTAAATAAATATAATATTTTTTATTTAATCCAAATATATAAATGTCGCCATTAAAAAAAAAAAAGTTAAAAGTAATAAGAAATAAACTTGATAAACTTGACGATTCATTAATTAAATTAATCAAAAAAAGATCTAGATTAGTAGATAATGTTTTAAAACTTAAGGAATCAAAAAATCAAATTGTAGATAAGACAAGGATTAAAAAAATATTAAATAATATTAAAAAAAAATCTATTAAGAATAATATTGATACTAAAGTTACTAAAAAAATATGGGCCAATATGATCTACGCCTATATTGATTACGAAAAAAGAAATTTTAATAAAAAATAATTATTTACTATGAGGAGGAAGTTTTTTTTCTACGAATACTTCGTGTTTTCTTGTGGATGGATTATATTTTTTAGCTTTTAATTTTACTTTAGCCTTTTCTCCTCCAGCCGGTTTTTTAACATAATAGAAAAAAGGACTATCAGGTTTAGATTCGGGAACAAGGCGCACTTTTACATGAGTTTTTTTTGCCATTTTATTTTTTTAAATCTTTAACTATTTTTAATATTTTATTTAATTTTGTTTTCAAAATTTTTTTTGTGTTTATAGATATATTGGTTGTTTCGTCAAGTTTAGAATCCTCGGATAATAAAACTTTTTTAACGCCTTTTATTGTCATTCCTCTATCTTTAAGCAAAAATTTAATTTTTTTTAATATTTCAATTGTCTGATTGTCATAATATCTTCTTTTACCAGCAAATATTTTAGGTTTTATTTGTTTAAATTCCTTTTCCCAAAATCTAATCGTATGTGTAGATAAACTTCCTGTTTTGGAATTAATTAAACTCAAAATTTCAGCTACTTCACCAATAGATTTATATGACTCTTCTGATTTTTTATTCATTATTGTTAATATATTGTTTAAATTCTTTTGAGGCTTTAAATAATATTACATTTCTTTCTGAAATAATTTTCATCTCTTTAGTTTTTGGATTCCTTCCAATTCTTTGTTTTTTTTTTCTTAACAAAAAAGTACCAAATTTAGCAATTTTTACTTTCTTTTTTTTAATTAAATTGGTTAAAATAATTTGCATCACATCTTCTAGCAAGGTTTCTGATATTTTTTTTGAAAAGCCAATTTGCATATAAATGGAGTTAACAATATCTTTTTTTGTTAAATTGATTCTCATTAAGAAATTATATTTTCTTTGATTTTATCTATCAATCTTCCTTTTATAATTTTTTCTGTTACATCGAGAGAATTGGCGAAGCCTAAGGAATCTGTTGATCCGTGACTTTTAATTACAGGTTTGTCTAGACCTAATAAAATTGCTCCATTATACAATCTTGGATCCAATTTGTTTTTAAAATTTCTAAGATTTTTTTTATTAATAAATGAAGAAAATTTACCTATAATTGTTGAAGTTAGAGCGTTCTTTAATTCAGATGTTATAAAATTCGCTGTTCCTTCTGCTGTTTTAAGTGCTATGTTTCCAGTAAACCCATCAGTAACAATAACATTTACTTTTCCATCCATTATTTCATTTCCTTCAACATATCCGTGAAATTCATACAAATTATTCTTTTTTGATTTTAATTTTTGAAAAGTATTTTTTATAATTGCGTTACCTTTAAGTTCTTCTGAACCAATATTTAGTAAAGCTACTTTGGGTGTTTCTTTTACAAATAAAGATTTAAGTAAGGCGGAACCCATTAAACTAAAATCAATAAGATTTTTTTCATTACATTCAATATTAGCACCTAAATCTAAAACTACATTCATACCATGTTTGTTTGGCCATAAACCAGATAGAGCAGGTTTATCTATATTTTGAATCATTTTAAGATTCAATTTAGCTATAACAAATAAAGCTCCGGTATTTCCTGCGGACACAATTGCATCAGATTCATTATTTTTTAGACTCTCAATTGAAAGCCATAAACTTGTGTCTTTGCCTTTTTTTGCTGCAGATAATGCGCTATCTTCATTTTCAACTTTATTATTTGTATGAAAAACTTCTATATTTTCTTTCTTAATTTTATAAGCATCAATTAATGGAAGAATAATATTTTCATCGCCAAATATTTTATAATTTATATCTTTTGATTTTTTTTGATGATAACCAATACCTTCGATAACTTTTTTTGGAGAATTATCACCGCCCATCGCATCTACTGCAATGGTAATTGTGTTAATCATATTGCACTACTATTCTTTTGGGTCTAGAACTTGTCTACCTTTATAAAAACCTGTTTTAAGGTCTAAATGATGAGATAATCTATATTCGCCAGATTTTTTATCTTCAATAATATTCTTAGAAGAGACTCTAATATGTGAACGTCTCATTCCAGATCTAGATTTTGTTGTTTTTCGTTTAGGTACAGCCATATTTAAAATTTAAGGTTTATTATATCTTTTGTAAACTTATTTAAAGTATTTTTTGTCAAAAAAATCGTATATTTATCAAAATAATTTACATAATAATCAATATTTTTGTCAGTATTAAGAAAATTATTAATTACTTCTGATTTATCATTTTTATCCCAATTTTCAATCTTTTCTAAAATTGAATAAAATACATTAATATATTGTTTCATTTTCTTATTAATTGAGGCGTCACCATAACCAATTTCTCTGATTGAAAGTTCTATATTCTTAATTATAAAATCAAATAATTCTTGTGCCTCTTTATTGGAAATTTGTGACTTATAATATTTTAAAAAAAAACCAAAATGAAAAAAAAATAGGATTAACCTATCTGAAAAAGTCTCTTGTTTTTCTAGTTTAATATATAATTTTTTATTTCTAGTTAATTTAATCAAATTATTGTAAATATTTAATAAATTGTTTTTCATATGAGAATAATACTAATATTAATATTTTTATTTACACTGAATTGTTCAACAAATAAAGTGTCAAAAAACCATGGTTTTAGATCTTTAGAAAAAAAATATGAAAAAATTATTATTAACAAAACTAATAAAAATGATATTGTTAGCATTATTGGACCACCTTCATCCAAAAGTGATTTTAATGATAATAAATGGTTTTATATTGAAAGAAAAAAAACAAATCAGTCTTTAATAAAATTAGGTATTAAAAAAATTGAAACAAATAACGTTCTTATTGTAGAATTTAATAATATGGGAATACTTGAAGATAAAAAATTATTAGACCTTAATAATATGCAAGATGTTAAGTATGTAAAATCAATAACAACAAAAGAATTTCAAGAAAAAAATTTACTATATGGTATTTTTAGTAGTTTGAGAGAAAAAATGAATGCTCCAGTTAGAAATAGATCAAAAACAAAAAAGTAAATTTACCCTGCTATAACAGCTAACATTAATAGTGCTACTATATTGGTTATTTTTATCATGGGATTAACGGCAGGTCCTGCAGTATCTTTGTAAGGATCACCAACCGTATCGCCAGTTACTGCAGCTTTATGTGCTTCAGAACCTTTTCCACCAAATTTTCCATCTTCAATATATTTTTTAGCATTATCCCATGCTCCGCCACCTGCTGTCATTGAAACGGCTACAAACAAACCTGTTATAATAACGCCTAATAACATTGCACCAACAGATGATAGGGCTGCAACTTGACCTCCAATTGGTAAAATAATTAAATATAAAACTATTGGAGATAAAACAGGTAATAAAGAAGGAATTATCATCTCTTTGATTGCTGCTTTGGTTAATAAATCAACTAATTTACCATAATCTGGTTTTGCTTTTCTTTTCATGATTCCAGGAATTTTTTTAAATTGTCTTCTTACTTCTAAAACCACAGCACCACCAGCTCTTCCAACAGCTTGCATGCCCATTGAACCAAATAGATATGGAAGCATTCCACCAATTAATAAACCAACAACAACAAAAGGATTTGATAAATCAAAGGTAACGACGATTCCTTCTAATTTAGACCCGCTAACTTTTGAAAAATGTTTTATATCTTCTGTGTAAGCTGCAAATAAAACAAGAGCGCCTAATCCAGCAGAACCTATTGCATAACCTTTTGTTACAGCTTTAGTAGTATTTCCTACGGCATCCAAAGCATCAGTTGTTTTTCGAACATTTTTAGGTAAATTAGACATTTCAGCGATACCTCCGGCGTTATCTGTAACTGGACCGTAAGCGTCTAAAGCGACAACCATACCCGCTAACGCAAGCATTGTTGTTACAGCTATAGCAATGCCAAAAAGACCAGCAATATGGTTTGTTAATAAAATACCAGCTACTATTATTAAAGCTGGTATCGCAGTAGCTTCCATCGAAATAGCAAGTCCTTGGATAACATTTGTGCCATGGCCTGTAGTAGAAGAAGCCGCAACACTTTTAACAGGTCTATATCCAGTTCCTGTATAATATTCTGTAACCCAAATTAATAATCCGGTAATAATTAAACCTATAATTCCACAATAATATAAACTCATGCCACTAAAGGATTTGTCACCAACAGTATAAGAATTATCAAAACCTATAACATAATCTGTAACAGGATATAAAATAACTAATGATAAAATTGCTGTTGCAATAAATCCTTTATACAAAGCATTCATTACATTTTTTGAATTACCTAATTTTACAAAAAAAGTTCCTATAATAGAAGTAATTATACAAGCACCTCCTATTGTTAAAGGGTAAACCATCATATTCATATCGGCATGAAAAAATATTGAAGAAAGAACCATTGTTGCAACTATAGTTACAGCGTAAGTTTCAAATAAGTCTGCAGCCATACCCGCACAGTCTCCAACGTTATCACCTACGTTATCAGCAATTACAGCAGGATTTCTAGGATCATCTTCTGGTATGCCAGCTTCAACTTTTCCAACCAAATCAGCTCCAACGTCTGCGCCTTTAGTAAAAATTCCTCCACCTAATCTCGCAAATATTGATATTAAAGAAGCGCCAAATCCCAATGCGACAAGTGCATTTACTATTTCACGTTCGTCAACATCCATTTTAATTAAAATAAAATAATAAACTGCAATAGATAGTAATGCTAATCCTGCTACCAACATGCCAGTTATTGCTCCTGATCTAAAAGCAACAGATAATCCGCTTGCAAGACCTTTTCTTGATGCTTCAGCCGTTCTAACATTGGCTTGAACTGATACAAGCATGCCAACATATCCAGCAATACCCGATAATGTAGCTCCAACAAGATATCCTAATCCCACTAAGAAACTAAATGCAAAACTGATAATAACTAAAACTACTACACCAACAATTGCTATAGTTTTGTATTGTCTATTTAGATAGGCTTTAGCTCCAATTTGAATAGCACTTGCAATTTCTTGCATTTTTTTATTCCCAGAACTGGCTTTGATTATTCCAACACCAGTAACAAATCCGTAAATTATTGATAAAAGACCTGCAAAAATTGTAAAGTATAAAATTGTTTCAATTGAAGTGTTCATAAATACCTTAAAATAGTATTTTAGTTATTTTTTAAAATGCGGACATTACAAAAAAAGACATAAAAGGCAATATCTAACTTTTTAAAATTTATGTAAATAACCTTGGTAATTCAAAGATTTTAACTGTTTTTTATGATTAATAAGTTTTCTTTGTTTACATGTATTCGTAATACTACCAATAAGAGTAATTTTTTGATTGATTCTTTTAGACAATTTTTGAATGTAAGATCTATTTTTTTTAGATGAAGTAAATAATATTTGATAATCATCACCTTTAGAAATAAAATTTGAAGATTCTTTATTATTTTTTTTTAAATAAATACTTAGATTTTTAGATAATGGAATTTTATTTAAATATAAAATATATCCAACTTTTTGATTATTTATTAATTTATTGATATCAGCTATCAAACCATCAGAAATATCGATGGAAGAGTTTGCAAATTTATTTAAATATTTATGTAATTTAATAGGTAATTCTGGCAGAAAATATTTTTTTATAAAATAATTATTAAATTTTTTGTTTATATTTAATTTTTTTTTTAAGACAGTAAGACCAACATAGCTATCACCCAAGTTTCCCGTAACATATATATCGTCACCTATTTTAGCATTATTTCTTTTGACTATTTTTTTAGAAAATCCCATTGAAACAATTGTAAAAAAGGATTTTTCAGAGTATGTCGTATCACCTCCTGATAACATAATATTAAATTTTTTTTGTTCTTCTTTAATAGATTGTGAAATTAATTTTAGGTTTTTTTTATTAAAATGTTTTTTATTACCACTGCCAGATAGAAATATATATTTAGGATTTACTCCTTTACAATACAAATCAGAAATTGATGATCTTATAATTTTCTTTGTTACTAAGTCAGGATTTTTAAAATTTAAATAATGAATGCCTTCATTATATGTATCAATCGATAATGCTAAATTTTTCTTTTTATCAAAAAAAATATCATCGTTTAATTTTAAAGCACTAGGATTATTTTTAGTAAGTTTTTGAAAATAGTTTTTAATTAATTCAAATTCATCCATTAGAAATTCTAATTTTTTTAGAAATTTTGTCTAGCAATGCATTCAAATATTTTGTTTGTGATTTATTAATAAAAAAATTAGATGCATTCAAATATTCTTTTATTATAATTTTAATTGAAGTTTTAGGTTTATAAAGAAATTCAAAAATTGCACTTTTAATAATAACTTGAAAAACTTTATCTAAATTTCTCATATTCAAATCTGTATCAAGATGATTTTTTATTTCTTCATTTATAATTTCATCTCGTTCAACTGTTCCATTCACTACATCCTTTATAAATTTTTTAAATCTATGTTTGGGAAATATTATATTTTCATCATTAAAATATTTAGCATAAAGTTTTTGAATAATTATTACCCTTGGATTGTTTTTAGGACTATATTGTAATGTCATTTTATTGAGATAAGACAGATATTACTGCTCTAGATGCTTCTTTACCTTTTTTTTTTCTTTTAATTGCTTGATCCATATTTAAGCATGTTAGTATACCATTACCAATAGGCTTCTTACTAACTACAGAAAGTTTCATAATTGCATCAGTTGACGCTTTAGAAATAAAATCGAAATGTGGAGTTTTTCCTTTAATAATACATCCTAGAGCAACAAATCCATTAAATTTATTAATATTTTTAGAAATAGTTACCGGTATTTCAAAAGCTCCTTCAACACGTATAATTTTAAAATCAAAAGAGTTACCAATTTCTTTTTTTGCACTACTAAGAAGTCCTGAAGAAATATTTTTATAATAATCAGCAATAACTATTAAAATTTTTTTTTTCATTTAATTATTTCTTGCTTGGTAATTTTAATTCCATATCCATCTAAACCAACTACTTTTTTTTTAGATCTAGTAACCAATATCATATTTTTTATTTTTAACGATTTAATTATTTGGGCTCCTATACCATAATTTTTGATAAGTTTATCATAACCTTTTTTGTAGAATTCTTTGCTTTTATATTGTTTTAATGTTTGAGTTACTGATTGTAAATTGGGATCTCTTATAAAAATTAGAACACAATTGTTAAATTTTTTAAAATGACTCAACGTTTTATTGAATGAATTGGGTAACTTTTGATTGATTAAATAATTTTGAACAACATTTGAGGAAATAACTCTTAAACGTGGAACAATATATTTATTTATTTTTCCTTTAATTAGAGCAAAATGTTCAGAACCATCTAAGAGATTTTCAAAAACTTTAATTTTATATTTTTGATTATGAACTTTAATATTAGAAGTTTTTTTTAATTTAATTAATTTTTCTTTTTTTAGTCTATAAGAAATTAAATCTTCAATTTTTGCAATTTTTAATTGATGTTTTTTAGCAAATTTGAATAGGTCATCACCTTTTGCCATAGTTCCATCCTCATTCATAATTTCGCATATTACAGCTGAAGGGATTTTTTTTGATAATTTAGCTATATCTATTGATGCTTCGGTATGTCCAGCTCTCACCAGAACACCTCCGTCTTTGGATATTATTGGAAACACATGTCCTGGTGAAACTATTTCATTTTTATTTACATTTCTTTTTGTAGCTATTTTGATTGTTCTGGCTCTATCTTTTGCGGATATACCCGTTGATATTCCTTTTTTTGCTTCTATTGAAATTGTAAATGCAGTTTGATTTCTTGATTGATTAACTGGAGACATGTAATTTAGTCCAAGTTTTTTTGATTGAGCTGAGCTTAAGGTTAAGCAAATTAAGCCTCTACCATATTTAGCCATAAAATTAATTTTTTGAGCATTTACATCAGATGCACAAAAAACTAAATCTCCTTCATTTTCACGATTTTCATCATCAACTAATATATACATTTCTCCTTTTTTAGAAGTTGAAATTATACTTTCTATTGAACTGTATTTATTTATTTTCATTTAAAAAACTTTTTTACATATTTGGATAAAATATCAATCTCAATATTGACATGATCATTTTTTTTTAAATTATTAAGATTGGTTAATTTTAAAGTATGAGGAATAATCCAAATTTCAAAACTATCTTTTTTAATTTTTGATATTGTTAGAGAAACCCCATTTATTAATATTGAAGCTTTTTCAACTAAAAATCTAATATAATTTTTCTTTAATTTAAATTTATATACATAAGATTTATCTATTTTTTTAATACTACATACCTTTCCAACTGTATCTACATGACCTTGACAAATATGACCTGAAATATTTTGACCAAATTTAAGTGGCATTTCCAAGTTAATAACATCTTTTAATTTAACTTTTTTAAATTTTGATTTATTTAATGTTTCGTTTGATAAATAAAATTCAAGAATTTTATTTTTATATGAAATTAAAGTTAAACATACACCATCACAAGCTATTGAATCTCCTAAATTTTTTTTATTAATTTTAAGTGAAGATTTTAAAAAAATATTTAGACCATTTTTTCTTTTTTTTATTCTAAATACTTCAGCTTTATTAAATATTATTCCATTAAACATATTTTAGTAATATTGTATTAAATTATCTTTATCTAGATATGTTTTAACATATTTCTTATTTTTATAGCTCTTGTTTAATTTTTTAACAATATTTTTAATACTAATTTTATTTTTATGATTGATACTTTGATCGCCCTTAAATAAATAAAATTCATTAAAAAAACTTTCGGATAATATTTTAAATGTTAAATCTTTTCCACATTCAACAATCAATCTATGTACTCCTAATAAAAATATTTTTTTAAATAATTTCTTTAAGTTAAAATATCCATCAACACCAACGTCTAGTGAAATTAATTTGATACCTTTTTTTTTAAGATGGTTAATTTTTTTTTTGTTTTTTTTATTGTAAATGACAAAGGTGTTAATTTTATTTGAGCTATTAACTATATAGGAATTAATTTTAATTCTTAAATCTTTATCTATAATTATTCTCGTCGGAGAATATTTTTCTAATCCGTTTAATCTACAATTTAATTTTGGATTATCGTTATTTACCGTTTTGTAAGTAGTCAATATTCCATGATTTTCATATCTTAAAAGGTGAGATACATTTCTTGAATGAATATTGGTAATAAAAGAATTATTTTTTAAAATGTAAAAATTAGATGAACAAGCTAATTTACCGGTTATATAAGGATAATTATTTTGTTTAATATAATTATAACTTTTATACAGTTTTTTTGTTTCTTTGATTAACAATCCAGATTTAACCTTTATTCCTTTTGATTTTAAAATTTTTTTAGATTTTTTATAAGATCTACGATCAAAATCATCAGAAGAATAATAAAGTTTTTTAATCTTAAATTTAATTATAGATTTAGTGCACGGAGGAGTTTTTCCATAATGTGAACAAGGTTCTAATGTTAAATAAATTACAGATCCTGAATTTTCTTTTTTATTTTTATTTAAAGCAACTGTTTCTGCATGAGGCCTTCCATTTATGCTGGTTGCTCCGTATGAAATTATTTCTTTATTTTTTACAACTACGCATCCTACAGATGGATTTAATCCTGTTAAAGCTTTATGATTTTTTGCCAGGTTAATAGCAAAATTCATATATTTTTTATTTAATAAATTAAATTTATCTTTTCTTGAAGACATCAATTTTATCTACAAATTGAACAAAGTCTTTTTCTTCTCTAAAATTTCTATAAACAGAAGCAAAACGAACATATGCCACAGGGTCAAGTTCTTTTAAACCTTCCATTACCATAGTTCCAATTGTATTAGATGAAATTTCACTTTGACCCAATTCTTCTAATGATCTAGAAATATTTGAAATAAATTTTTCTATGGTTTCTGTATCTATTGGTCTTTTTTTAAGAGCTACATAAATAGACTTTGATAATTTTTCCCTATCAAAAGTTGATTTTCTTCCATTTTTTTTTATAACTACAAGCTCTCTAAATTGTACTCTTTCAAAAGTGGTAAACCTTTGGCCACAAATACATAGTCTTCTTCTTCTTATTGTGGTTCCATCTTCAGTAGGCCTAGAGTCAACTACAGAAGTTTCTCCTTTTTTACATATTGGACAAATCATTTTCTTAAATTCTTGTATATTGGAAATGACGAGCAAAGTGAAACAACTTCTTTTCTAACTTCATCCTCTGTTTTGCCATTATCATCAGGGTTTTTAGATAATCCATCAATTACTTTTGTAATTAATTCACCTACTTTTTCAAATTCTTTTAAACCAAACCCTCTTGTGGTTGCGGCTTGAGATCCTAGTCTTATACCTGATGTAATCATTGGGCTCTCGGAATCAAATGGAATTCCATTTTTATTGCATGTTATATTTGCTCGAGACAAACTTTCTGCTGCTAGGTTACCTTTAACTTTAAAAGGTCTTAAATCTACTAGCATTAAATGAGTGTCAGTACCTCCAGAATAAATTTTAAAACCATTGTTTTTTAAAGTTTCAGATAAAGTTTTTGCATTAGCTAGTACAGATTTTATATAATCTTTAAATTCTGGTCTTAATGCTTCAAGAAAACCTGCGGCTTTTGCGGCAATAATATGCATCAAAGGTCCTCCCTGATAACCTGGAAAAACTGCAGTATTTATTTTTTTACTAATCTCTTCGTGATTTGTTAAAATAATACCACCTCTTGCACTTCTAAAAACTTTGTGTGTAGTTGATGTCACCACATGAGCATGTTCACAAGGATTAGGATATCCTTTACCAGCTACTAAACCTGAAAAATGAGCCATATCAACCATAAGGTATGCTCCTACTTTATCAGCAATCTCTCTAAATTTTTTAAAATCTATAACTCTAGAATATGCACTTCCACCAGCTATTATAAGTTTTGGTTTATATTCTAATGCAAGATTTTCAACGTGATCGTAATCAATTAGTTCCGACTCTTTATCTACATCATATCCAATAGGATTAAACCATTTACCAGACATAGAAATTTTTAATCCATGAGTTATATGACCTCCTGAATTTAAACTCATTCCCATGAAAGTATCACCAGGTTTAAGCAAGGCTAAAAATGTAGCCCCATTAGCTTGAGCTCCAGAATGAGGTTGTGAGTTAGCATATTTACAATTAAACAATTTTTTTAATCTTTCGTTAGCTAAGTTCTCTGCTACATCCACATGTTCACATCCATTATAATATCTTTTTCCAGAATAACCTTCAGCATATTTATTTGTTAATACAGATCCTTGCGCTTCTAATACTGCTTGAGAAACAATGTTTTCGGATGCAATTAATTCTATGTGCTCTTGTTGTCTTTGTAATTCATCATTAATTGCCTTATGCAGATCTGGATCAGTTTTAGATAAACCGTCTTCAAAAAAACTTTTATATTGATCGTTTAAATACTTACCTTCACTAGACATAATTACATTTTTTTAACTCTTCTTAAGTGCCTACCGCTTTCAAATTTTGTACTTAAGAAAATTTTTATTAGACTGAACGCCTTTTTTTTGTCAATCAATCTTTCCCCTAATGTAATGATGTTTGCATTATTATGCAATCGAGATAATTTAGTATTTTTCTTACTGTAGCATAAGGCTGCTCTTATATTTTTAGTTTTATTTGCCGCTATAGCCATACCCATTCCAGATCCACACACGAGTATTCCAAAACTTCCATTGTTAGAAGCCACTTTTTTAGATAATTTTTTAGCAAAATCAGGGTAATCTACTGAGTCTTTTGAATTTGTTCCAAGATCAATTATTTTAATTATTTTTGAGAATTTCAAAATAATATTATTCTTTAATTTATAACCAGCGTGATCTGATGCGATAAAAATTTTTTTCAAGGTAGGTTTAAGTTTTTTAATTAAACTTGTAATCTAGCACACAAGCAACTAAATGCACTCTATTTTCTTCACCGCCATTAAATGCATTATGATATTTTATATTATTTGTAACCCATACAGATCCATCTGCAGGCATATGATGAGCTATTTTTTCTATTACCATTAGACATCCTGGGTTAGTGTATATTGGTATATGAAGTCTAGGTTCAGGATCTCTATGCCAACTTAATGTTGATCTAGGTTCTTTTAATAACAGTCTTACTCTACCAAGTTTATAATGTTTTGATAATTCATCATATACTTCTTTGAAGTAAGTATTTTTGAAATCTTCTACAAATTCTGTATATTTACTTTCGTCTATCTTTACATCCCTTTGAGATTCTTTACCTGAACTATTTGGTTTGGTCCAATAAACTCCTCTTACATTATTTCCTTTTATTGAATTAGGGTCTCCAGGTATTTGATTTAATGATACACCTGCAAAATGAGGTATTCCAAGGCTAGTATCAAAACCTTTAATATTTAATACTTCATCACAAGCTAATCTTAATTTATTTATATCAAATTTAATTCCTTGTTTTTGAAAGTCATTTAATAATTGTGACATAGTAGTTTTACTATCTTATAGATTATTATTATAAATAATACTATTGTCGCATACATTAAACTTTATTGAGAATGATTATCACTGGAAAATATCCAAATTTAAGGCTTAGAAGAAATCGCAAAAGTGATTGGTCTAGAAGACTAGTTCAAGAAAACAATCTTTCGATTAATGATCTTATTTTACCTATTTTTTTAATTGATGGAAAAAACAAAAAAATTCCCATCAAATCGATGCATGGAGTTTATAGATACTCTATAAATAAATTAGGAACAATTCTTGACAAGGCAATTAATAAAAAAATCCCAATGGTAGCTTTATTTCCTTATACTAATCCAAAAATTAAAGATAATTTTGGAACTGAAGCTTTAAATGAAAATAACTTAGTATGTCAAGCTATAAAGTATATTAAGAAAAGATATAAAAACAATATTGGAATAATGTGTGATGTTGCTTTGGATCCATATACGTCGCATGGCCATGATGGTATTTTAAAAAAAAATATAATTTTAAATGATGAAACTGTAAGTATACTTACAGAACAAGCTTTATTACAAGCTCAAATGGGTTGTGATGTTATTGCTCCATCAGACATGATGGATGGTAGAATAAAAAGTATTAGAAATAAATTAGATAAAAATAATTTACATAGCGTACAAATATTATCTTATGCGGTAAAATATGCTTCAAGTTTTTATGGTCCTTTTAGAGATGCTGTTGGTTCAAAAAAATTACTAAAAGGAAATAAGAAAACATATCAAATGGATTTTAGAAATAAAAACGAGGCTTTAAGAGAAGTCGCTTTAGATATAAAAGAAGGCGCAGACATGGTTATGGTTAAGCCTGGAATGCCTTATTTAGACATCATTAGAAGTGTAAAAGATAAATTTAAAATACCTGTTATGGCTTATCAAGTTTCTGGTGAATATAGCTTGATTCAAAATGGAATAAAAAAAAAAATTATTGATGATAAATCAATATTTGAGTCATTAATGTCTTTTAAAAGAGCTGGAGCTAGCGCAATAGTTACTTATTTTGCGGACAGTTTAAATTTTAATTTACTTGATTAAATTTGCTAGTTGGTTCCTTGAATATGGATAATTAATATTATTTGGTCTTAAAATGGATTTGTCTAAAAAATCACCGACCAATTTAAACCCATCAACAAGTTCAAGATTATCCTTAGGCTTGGTATTTTTATTTATTAAAAAATTAGGTATAATTTTATTAATTTTTTCAACAATAA
>CACDAL010000012.1 GCA_902550805.1 uncultured Pelagibacteraceae bacterium | reverse complement strand
TATTTTGACAGTTAATGGTGTTAGGTTTTCATTTGATGATGGTTCTTGGGGTTTAATTAGAGCGTCATCAAATGTGCCTTCCTTGGTTGTGGTTACAGAAAGCCCAACATCAGAAAAAAGGAAGAAGAAAATCTTTGAATTTATCGATGATTTGCTTCAAAAAACTGGAAAAATTGGTGAATACGATCAAAAAATATAAATTAAAATTCAATTATAAAGAGTTAATTTTTTTTAGAAGAATCAGATAAAAGAATTATTGAGGTGGTTGAGGGAGACTGAAGCCACCTCGCACTCAGCTAAAATTGAAAATAATCATATAGCAACTTACTTGCTACTATTAATAAGAATGTTCCAAATAATTTGTTAATTTTATTTCTATCTATTTTATGAAGTAATTTAGCGCCAATTCTTGCCATAAAAGTTGTTATTGGAATAAAAATCAAAAAAGCAGGAATATTTATAAAGCCTAAACTTAGAGGTAAATTTACATTTAAGTATGATCCTGAAATAATAAAACCTAATGCTCCAAAAATAGATATAAAAAAACCTATTGCTGCAGCACTACCAATAGCGCTATTTATTGAATAACCACAAAGTTTAAGAATGGGAACATTCATTATAGCACCTCCTATTCCAGTTAAAGACGATATGAATCCTACAATCAATCCCAAAACTGACCTTGTAATTAAGTTAAAATTAATTCTTTTTTTTTCATCTTCTCTTTGAAAAAAAAAATTAATCGATAAACAATAAAGAACAATGGCAAAAAAAATAATAAGTGATTTGGTTTGAAGATTTGCTGCAATAGCAGTTCCAATAAAAACACCAAATACGACGAAAGGACCATATTGTTTAACAATATTTAAATCTACAGCGTTATGTTTGTAATGAGTATAAACTGATACTATTGCTGTTGGAATAATTATTGAAAAAGAAGTTCCTACTGCTAAATGCATTAAATAATTTTGATCTATTCCAAAATTATTAAATATATAAAATAAAACTGGCACTGTTATAATCCCGCCTCCTATACCAAAAAATCCAGCAAAAAAACCTGCAATGGCTGCGGTTGGGATCATTAATAAAATAAAATAAGTAAGTTGACTTGAGAGAAGTTCGTTAATCAATTTGACCTGCGGATTGGATTACATTATTTAATTTAACTTTATCCATAATATGATTAACTTTTTGAATATCAGCATCTCTTACACACATATTTTCACTTAAATATCTTTTCCAATAACTAGATCCTGTTTGTCCATGAAACAATCCTAGAGTATGTCTCATTACTTGATTAACTCTAGTTCCTTTGTTTACTTCCTTTTTTAAGTATTCTATTAATTTTTCTACCACTTCTTGTCTTGAAGGGTAATTTTCATTTTTATAAATTTCTTTTTCAATTTCAGCTAATAGATAGGGAGAATGATAAACTGATCTTCCAAGCATAACACCATCTGTTTTGAATAAATGAGACTTTATCTGATCAGTTGTGTTAATGCCTCCGTTTATTATTATTTCTAAATCTTTAAAATCTTCTTTTAATTTATAAACCATTTCATATTTTAAAGGAGGAATATTTAAATTTTGTTTTGGAGTAAATTTTCCTAGAATTGCTTTTCTAGCATGAATAATAAAAGTTTTAATTCCAGTTAATTTTAATTTATTTATAAAATTATACAAATGTTCATAGTCTTCAACTTGATCATAACCAATTCTTGTTTTTACCGTTACAGGTAATTTTGTTTTAGCTTGCATTTCAATTAAACAATCCGCAACTAAATTTGGTTCTTTAATTAAACACGCTCCAAATTTATTTTTCTGTACTTTTTTGCTCGGACATCCTAAATTTAAATTAATTTCATCATAACCAAATTCTTCTCCAATTTTTGCTGCATTAGATAATAACTTTGGAGATGAACCTCCTAATTGAAGAGCCACTGGTTTCTCTTCAATATTAAATGATAGTAATTTTTGCTTATCTCCTCTATCGATTGCTTCGGAAACAACCATTTCGGTGTATAAAAGAATATTTTTACTAATTAGTCGTAAAAAGTATCTTTCATGCTTATCAGTACAATCCATCATTGGTGCAACTGAAACTTTTCTATTCATGATTTAAGATTAATATCTTATTTTTTTAGCTATTTGAAGATTCTGTATCTTCTTGTTCGTTTGCTTGATTTTCTTCTTCTTTTATCTCATCAAGTGAAACATCGTCGGAATTGACTTCTTCTTCTGTATTATTTTCATTTTCTGCTGAATTGTTTTCGGTAGGTTCTGGTGTCGTTGGTTGACTGGAATTTTGCAATTCATCTAAATCATCTTTTGAAACTTGTATTTTTTCTGGAACTTTTCTTGCTCTCTTTGAAGGTAAGATCGGAACACCACTTTTAGAGATTTCGCCTTTATACATATTTTCAAAATCATCTCCTACTTCATCATCATCATCGCCAGTGTCATCAATTTGTTCGACGTGCTTTCTTAATTTATACACTGCAGAATCTGTTAAATCAGATACTTTTATAGTTTCTTCAGCTATTTCTCTTAAAGCTATAACGGTGTGTTTATCATTATCTCTATCTAAAGTTGGTTCAATACCAGAATTTAACTGTGTTGCTCTTTCTTTAGCAACCAAAACCAATTCATACGGGCTTTCTACTTTATCTACACAATCTTCTACTGTAACTCTTGCCATGGCCGGTTATTTATACCTCGAGCATAAAAAAATCAAGTTTTATTTAATAATTGAGGTTTATAAGAATTTCTAAAAAAAATTATAATTAGTGTTGATATAACTGTATAAACTAAACATATGGCTGAAATTTTTTCTATTGAATTGCCATAATCGATTAATAAACCAAAAACTGCAGTAGCTAAAGCAGTAGAAAAAACCATTAAAGACGCTCCCAAAGCTTTTATTGCACCTAAATAATTAACTCCATAAATTTCTGCCCAAAGAGACGAGAATATCACATTGGCAAATCCATTTGTTATTCCTAATAAACCCATAAAAATATATGCAGAAAAAGAATGGTCAAAAAATATTAAAACAATTAAACTTAATATCATTGGTAAGTTAAGATAAAATAAAAGCTTTCTGCTTGTAAATCTATCAACTAATAAACCAGAAAAAAATAAAGTTAAAACTGTAAATAAAGAATATGACATAAAAGCTTTTGCCAAAGCATAATCGTCCCAATTTTTAGATTCTAAAATAAAAGATTGATTGATAACAATACCAGTAATTACAAAAGGAGAAGCTAAGAGACAAGGTAAGATTGTATAAAATTTAAAATCTCTTAATACCTCTTTTCTTGTCCAGCTTTTTATTAGACTTGTTTCATTTTCTTTATTTTCATCATCTTTTTCTCTTGATAGGATGGTAATATCTTTAACAGTAAAGAAACAAATAAATGGTAAAATTAATAAAATAACTATTGAAATTTGTATCCAGAGTTCTCTCCAATAAATAAATGATAACAAATAAACAATTAAAACTGGGAGTATAAATTCACCTAAAGACATTCCAAGAAATACTATGCTTAAAGCTTTGCCTCTTCTTTTTTCAAAATATCTAGATATTGCAGTCGTAGAAGTATGTGCCATCAAGCCCTGGCCTGATAATCTTAATAAAAAAATTCCACAAAATAAAAAAATAATTCCATTAACATATGAAAAAAATATTGATGAAAATGCTAATAAAGCTATTGCAAAAATTGCATAATGTACCAATTTAAAGTCGTCAATTTTTTTTCCAATCCATATTAATAAAAGACTGCTACATAATGTAGCTATTCCATAAATTGATCCAAATTGACTGTGCGTAATATCCAACTCATTTCTTATTTCTGAATTAAACAAACCAATAAAAAAGCTTTGTCCAACTGATGATGCAAAGAGAAAAACAAAACCAAAAAATATTATTTTGAAATTTGATTTAATTGTATCTATAATCATCTTATGAGTTGTAATGTTGCTTTCATAGGTCTTGGAGTAATGGGTTATCCAATGGCTGGTTATATATCAAAAGCTGGACACAATGTAACTGTTTTTAATAGAACAGGATCAAAAGCTGATAAATGGATTGGCGAACACAAAGGTACCAAAGCAGACACTCCTGCTAAAGCTGCTGAAAATGCGGATTATATTTTAACATGTGTTGGTAACGATAATGACTTGAGAGAAGTAACATTTGGTGACAATGGAATTTTTAAAACAATTAAAAAGGGTGCTGTCTACATAGACAACACTACAGCTTCAGCAACTATTGCCAGAGAGATTTACGATCATGCTAAAAAAAATGAATTTGGTTTTTTAGATGCTCCAGTTTCTGGTGGACAAGCTGGCGCTGAAAATGGTGCACTAACAGTAATGGTTGGTGGCGACCAAGAAGACTACGATAAAGCAAATCACATTATTGATTGTTATAGCAAAAAAATGAAGCTTTTAGGTAAATCTGGAAGTGGTCAATTAGCTAAAATGGTTAATCAAATTTGTATAGGTGGACTTGTTCAAGCTTTATCTGAAGCCATTAATTTTGGTATGAATGCAGGACTTAAAATGGAGGATGTAATTGAAGTAATATCAAAAGGTGCAGCTCAATCTTGGCAAATGGAAAATAGATTTAAAACAATGATTGATGACCAATTTGAATTTGGTTTTGCCGTTGATTGGATGAGAAAAGATTTAAAAATCGCACTTGAAGAGGCTAAAAAAAATAATTCTCCTCTACCAATAACTGAAGTGATAGATAAATATTATGCTGAAGTACAGGACATGGGTGGAAATAGATGGGATACTTCAAGTTTAATAAGGAGATTTAGAAAATAACTTGTATGCAACCAGCATACTACGAAGATTTTAAAGAAATCAAAAAAAAAATTTGGTCAATGCTAGATGATGCTGTGACTAACAGAAGTTCTCAATTTAGAATTCCTATATTTATTTGTGGAGACCAATCTGACTTTGATGGAAGAATAGTGGTTCTTAGAAAATCTGATCAATCAAATAATCTAATACAATTTCATAGTGATATTAGATCAGATAAAATTCCAAAATTAAAAAATAATAAAAAAGCTTCTATGTTATTTTATGATAAAGAAGAAAAAATCCAAGTAAGGTTAAAAGTTGAATGTATTATTAATCATGACAACGAAATAACCAAACTGTCTTGGAAAAAAACTGGGCACATAAGTCGGAAATGTTATTTAGTTGATAATGGACCTGGAACAGAGTCTCCTGCTCCAACATCTGGATTAAAACCTGAATTAGATAATTTTGAATTTACAATGGAACAAAGTGAAGAAGGTTATAAAAACTTTACCGTTATACAGTGTAAAATTAAAAGTATTGACTGGCTTTATTTAGCTGCCAAAGGTCATCGTAGAGCTAGATTTGACTTAATAAACAATAAAGAAAATTGGCTAGTTCCTTAAGTATGATAAAATTTATTTTTTATTTATCTCTCATAATTTTTGGAATGTTTGTTATGAGATTTGGCATAATCCAAATAAGACAATACAAACAAGGTAAAACTAAAATTAAAAAGAAATTACCTGAACAAATTGCTTTTTTAATATTTTTTGTAATAATTTTAGGATTAATTATTTACTCGATTAATGATTTAATTTTAAGCTAATTATTAAAATCTTTATATCTGTTATAAGTACACCAAGTTCTTTTCTTTTTAATTTTTTTTAGTTTTTTATGAGAATATCTATCTCTCCATTCATAATTACTATCAGGAGAAATGCCTCGACCAACTTCTGCAGCCATTGCACATTTTAAGTATACAGGATTAAATGGTGTACTCGAAGTTGGTTCTAAAAAGACAGAGTCTTTAAAATCAGGACAAGTAGGATCTTTGTGATTGTACAATGAACCCAAATTATATTTATCACCTCCTTCCGGACCTCCAATTATAGTTCCAGTCTTATGTCCTTTTTTGCTTCCTTTTGTGCAAGCCCATGCAAATCCATTTACATGCATTAACTCATGCAAAGTGATTAAAATTCTCTTTTCAGTACTTGGATTATGTTTGCTTTTTAAAAAAATATACCCATGGTGAACGCTCCCTTGTCCACCATCTCTATGCCCTACATCTACCCATGCAAAATATAATTTATTTGGACTGTTGAATCCTAATTTTGTTAAATAAGCATCCGGATAATTCATTCCATAATTTCCTTTATATTGTTTATCAAATCTAACAAAAGATATATCCATTTTTCCATCTTCCCTCATGTCATACCTAAATTTTTGGTTTCCTTTTGTCATTTCAAACATTTTTTCATTTGCCTCTAATAACTCCTTCTCCATTTTTCCATTTATATCCCATTCATTATCTTCACTATCTTTATTTAGTAGGTATATAAAATGTACTTGTGGTTCACTTGAAACATCTGGTTGATCTTTAAAATATCTTCCAGGTTTTTCGTCTGAGGCAAATAAGGATGTGCTAAAAAATATGATTGTAAGTATTAATAGTAAATTTTTCATTAAATTACTTTATAGACTTTGAATATCTTTTCCAGTTATGTTGATAACGAATTGCATTTTTTTCTACTGCTTGAATCTCTTCATTTGTAAGTTTTCTAATAACTCTGCCGGGTGATCCTACAACCAGAGAGTTATCTGGAATTTCTTTATTTTCAGTTATTAGAGCTTTTGCTCCAATAACACAGTTATTTCCAATTTTTGCATTGTTAAGAATTACAGCTCCAATTCCAATTAAACTGTTATCTCCAATGGTGCATCCATGAAGCATAACGAGATGTCCTATGGTAACATTTTTTCCAACCTTTAAAGGATATCCAGGATCGGTATGCAAGACACTTCCATCTTGAACATTTGAACCTTCTCCTATGTGAATATTTTCAATGTCTCCTCTTAATGTCGCATTAAACCAAATACTGGTATTTTTTTCTAAAGTAACATCGCCGATAACTACAGCATTAGGTGCTACCCAATTTTCGCCAGAGTTTTTTGGTTTTTTATCTTCCAAATCGTACAACATAATTTATATATTATTTTAGCATGGCACTTACAAAAACTCCAATATGTGATTTTGGGAAAAAAGCGGTTAACTTCAATTTAAAATCTACTGAAAACAAGATGATTACTCTTAATAATGTTAAAGGAGAAAACGGAACTTTAATTATGTTTATTTGTAATCATTGTCCTTATGTTTTAGCTACAATTAAAGAGGTTGTTAAAAACTGTAAAGAATTAGAAAATGATGGAATTAAATCTCTAGCTATAATGTCTAACGATCCAAAAGTTTATGAAGAAGATTCTTTTGAAAATATGATCCAATTCGCAAAAGATAATGAATTCAATTTTCCATATGTTTTAGATGAAACTCAAGAAATAGGAAAATCTTATGGAGCAGTGTGCACTCCTGACTTTTTTGGATACAATAAAAATCTTGAACTTCAATACAGAGGTAGAATAAGAGAATTAAAAAATTTAATACCTATTCAAGACGGAGAAAGTGAACTATTGAAAGCAATGAAAATGATAGCTAAAACTGGCAAAGGACCAAAAGAACAATTTCCAAGTATGGGATGTAGTATAAAATGGTTCAAATAAAATAATGTATCTCGTTGTTACTAGAACTTTTCCTCCTGAAGTTGGGGGTATGCAAAATTTAATGTGGGGTCTTGCTAAATCTCTTGCAAAAATTGATTTGATAAAAGTATTTGCTGACTACAGTGAAAATCATGAAGAGTTTGATAAAAAAGTATCCTTTTCTGTCGAAAGAATAAAAGGCATTAAACTTTTAAGAAAATATAGAAAACCGTATCTTGTAAACGAATATTTAAATCAAAATCCAAAAGTAAAATGCATAATCTCAGATCACTGGAAAAGCCTAGAATTGATTAAAACTGATAAGAAAAAAATATGCTTAATACACTCAAAAGAAATAAATCATAAAAAAGGATCTAGAATAAATAATAAAATTTTAGAGGTATTAAATACTGTAGATCATGTTATTGCAAATTCAAACTTTACTAAAAATCTAGCAATAGAACTTGGTGTAGAAGAAAATAGAATAAAAGTAATTAATCCAGGAGTAGATCCTGTTTCTGAAATCCCTAAAAATGATCTTAAAAAAGCTGAAGAAATATTAAAAGGTAAAAATAATAGATTAATTACTGTTTCTAGACTTGAAAAAAGAAAAAACCATGAAAAAGTAATAATGGCAATTAGAAATCTTAAAGAAATATATCCTGATATTATCTACACGTGCATCGGATACGGTGGTGAAGAAGAAAATTTAAAAAAATTAGTAATTGAACTTAAATTAGAAAATCATGTAATTTTTTTAAAAGATATTCCTAATGAATTAAAAAATGCTTTAGTTGTTAAATCTAATGTTTTTATAATGCCTTCAATAATTTACAAAAATTCTGTTGAAGGGTTTGGTATAGCTTTTATTGAGGCCGCTCAATATGGAATACCTTCTATAGGTGGAAAAGATGGTGGAGCTTCTGATGCAATTAAGCATAAAGAAACTGGAATTATTTGTGATGGAAATAATTTAGATGAAATTTATTCTAGTATAGATTTAATTTTAAAAAATAATTCATATAAAGAGTTGGGAAAAAAAGCAAAAGATTATGCAACTAAATTTGAATGGAGTAATATTATTAAAGAATATGCAAAAATATTGTAGTATAACTAAATATGATTGAAAAATTTAACGGAATTTTTTATTTAATTGTTTTCATAGTACATTTTTTAGGTTTCGGAATTTATGCTTATCAAATGATAATTGATAACGAAAAATTTAGAGCAAAATTTGAAATAGACGAAACGGCAGCTACTGTAATGCGAATGATAGGTGCTTCGTTTCTTGGAGTATTGTTAATGGCTCTTTACATTATGTTCATTAGACCTGGGGGCGTAGAAGGTACTTGGGGATTTTTTAATTTAGTTTTTGTACAAAATCTTTGTATCTTCGTTGTAAATACTTACTCAATTAAAATTAATAAGACAGGTATAAAAAACGATTCTAATGAAGGTGTTATAGCGCCATTAGTTTTTACTATTTTGAGTGGAATTCTTATCTACGGATTATCTGATAAAATATATTCGTAAATTTTTAAATTAATTTTTTATTTTAGACTATTGTTTGATGAAGCATAGATTGGATTAAAATCTCGTCCATGTTTATAATCTGGTCGAGCAAATTTAGTTTGAGCATTTTCACATGGGTTAAGAATAGCTGAAAAAATTGCTCTGTCCATTGGTGACATGTTCTGAGCCGATCCATGAACTAAGTTATCTACAAAAATTACAGCCGTACCAGCTTTACCTCGTGCTGATACAATTCCGTTTTCTTTTACAAGTTTTTTTACAGTCTGTTGATCAACAGTCCATAATGGATAACTCGTTGTAACTGTATCAAGTTTTGATGGCACAGAACCATATTTATGAGATTTAGGAATAAAAAAAAGAGGACCATTAAATTCAGTAACATCATCTAGAAAAACATGTAAATTTAAAGCTAATGGCTTTGGTACTCCATCTTCCCCTGAATGAGTTGCAAAATCATAATGCCATTGCCAAACTTCACCAGTAAAAGCAGCTTTGACGTTTATTTTTGTTTGCTGAATATAAAGATTATTGCCACGTATCTGACTTGCTGGTTCAAAAAATTTAGGATGTCGCGTTAGATCGTTAAAAATCTTACTTCGAAGATGTAGTCCCATTGCAGTTCTAACTTCACCAGAAGATTTTTCAACTACGTTTGCTTCAGTCTTCTCATTAAAGACTGTTTTCATTGCTTCTCGAAGGTTATCTACTTCTTCATTGGAGAACCAATCTTGCAGAATAACATAGCCATTTTCATCTATTTCTTTAAGTTGCTTTTCATTAAGTTTCATTTTTTAAAACTTTTAAATATTTGCCAACTTATTATTGTAACTGTTATTGCTAGTATAATTGCAGTTAAAGGTCTATCCCACAAAAAATTAAATGAACCATCGCTAATAAGCAAAGATCTTCTTAAGTTTTCTTCCATAAGTCCTCCTAGCACAAACGCAAGTATAAGTGGTGGCATCGGAAAATTATAAAGTTTTAAAAAAGTTGCAACTACAGCAATCCCAATCATTAAAAAAATATCAAAATTATTAAAAGACATTAGATAAATTCCTGTGACTGAGAAAAACAGAATCAATGGTATTAAAAAGTTTTTCGGTGTTGCGAGTACTCTAGCTATATAAGGAATAAGAGGAAGATTTAGGATTAATAATATTACCATTCCAATATACATTGACATAATAACTGACCAAAAAATTTCAGGATTAGTCATGTAAAGTCTTGGGCCTGGCTGAATACCAAAACCTAAAAGTGCTCCTAGCATAACTGCCGTTGTTCCGCTTCCAGGAATTCCTAAAGTTAATAAAGGCACAAATGCTCCTGAACATGCAGCATTATTTGCTGTTTCTGGAGCCGCCAAACCTTGTACGCTTCCTTTTCCAAATTTTTGTTTTTCATCTTCGTTCACAAAATTTCTTTCCATTCCGTAAGCTAGGAAAGATGCTATTGTGGCTCCTGCGCCTGGTAAAACACCTACTAAAAAACCAAGAACAGATGATCGAGGAATTGTCTTTAACATCTTATTTCTCTCTTCTTTGTCTAATCTAATAGAACCTAATTTGGATAAAGAAATTTGTTCAGTAGCTCTACTTGGATCTTTTCCTTTAAGAATAATTGTTAATGCTTCGCTCATTGCAAATGTCGCCATAACAACCAAAACAAAACTAATTCCATCCAACAAGTTTATATTTCCAAAGGTAAATCTTGTAATATCAGATAAAGAATCTTGTCCAACTGATGCTAACATTAAGCCCAGAACTACCATCATCATTGCTTTTAAAAATTGACCTTTTGAGGAAAAAGCTGCAACTGCAGTTAATCCTAGAATCATTAAAGCAAAATAATCTGGAGATCTAAATGCTAAACTGACTTTAGATAAACTGGGTGCAGCAAATAATAAAAATATTGCTGCAATGGTACCTCCTGCAAAAGAACTATAAGCTGCTATAGCTAATGCTTTTCCAGCTTTTCCCTGTTGAGCCATTGGATAACCATCAAAAGAAGTTGCAACAGTTCCAGGAACTCCAGGAGCATTAATTAAAATTGATGAAGTTGAACCACCAAAAACTGCACCGTAATAAACACCCGCCATAAGAATTAAACCTGTTGCTGGTTCAAAACCATATGTAATTGGGATCATTAATGCTATTGCGGTCATAGGACCAAGACCTGGAAGCATACCAATTATTGTTCCAAAAAAACAACCCATCATAACCATTAATAGATTTTTAAAACTTAAGGCTGTTTCAAGTCCAATTAGTATTCCTTCTATCATCCTATAATTCCTAACAATTTAAGAAGTGGATCTCTTAGATAAACATCTAATATTCCATGTAACAAAAACATGAAGAGAGCTACAAATGGAAAAGATAATATGAACATCCAAATCCATCTTCTTTCTCCCAAAAAATAATATGAAAAAAATAAAAAAAATGATGTTGATAAGAAAAAACCTGCTCTTAAAATTACAAAACCATAAATAACTGTAATAATTACTAAATATATTGAACTTCTATAATCTAAAACTTTATGATCAACTTTTGTTGGCTTGTTTTCTGGCAATACTACATACAAAATTGAAAGAAACATTCCAATATAAGCTAAAAAAGTTGGAAAAGTTTTAGCATTAAATGGTGCATTTTCATCAAATGAAAATACTTGAATTTGATATGTTTGATGAAGATAGAATGCTGATAAAACAAAAAAAAGCAGCGAGATTACTTTATCTGTACTTATTCTCACTGCTTTTTCCTAAATTAATAATCCTGAAGGATTATATAACTCCTAATTTTTTCATAAGAGCTGTCATTTCTTCAGTTTGTTGAAGTAAAAACTTATCAAACTTCGTGCCTGGGTTATAAATATTTACCCACGCATTTCTTTTTCTAACAGCTTCCCATTCTGGAGTTTTTTGAACTTCGCCTAGCATTTTTGCTATAGCGTAGTAATCAGCGCCTTCCATACTCTTAGGAGCGAAAAAACCTCTCCAGTTTACGAATTGAACATCAAAACCTTGTTCTTTTAAAGTTGGAGCATCAGGAGCATCAGCAACTCTATCAGGTGCAGTTATACCAATAATTTTTACCTGATCTCTAGCGCCCATAAGTTCACCAAGACCTGTAGAAATTATTTGTGTTTCACCAGATAAAAGTCCAGCTAAAGCTTTTCCACCCGCATCATAAGGAACATAAATCACATCATTAGGATTTGCTCCAGCAGCTTGGAATGCTAATGCACCAATTAAATGGTCCATACTTCCTCTTACTGATCCACCGGCCATTTTAACTGATGAAGGATCTGCTTTATAAGCAGCAACAACATCACTAAAATTATTATAAGGTGAATCTTTTGCTACGGCTATTGCACCATAATCACCGATTACACCAGCAATTGGTAACACATCTTTATAAGATAAAGTGCCAGTACCTTTTACATAACCTTTGTGTCTTGTAATTGATCTTAATACCAATGGTGTAGATTGAACCAATACAGTATTTTCAGGTGCATTGTTGATAAGATAAGCTAATGCTTTTCCTCCACCACCGCCTGACATATTTTCATAAGATGCACTTTTTAAAAAACCAGCTTTTGTTAATGCTTCTCCGGTTCCTCTAGCAGTACCATCCCATCCACCACCAGCACCACCTCCGATAATGAAGTGTAACTTATCAATCGCGAAAGAATTGGTTGCTGAAAGTAAAAGAGCAGCTGAGAATAAAACCGAAATTATAGATTTAAATAGTTTCATTATTTCCTCTCTTATTATAATTATAATTATATATACGGATTAAACATAAATTAAGATTTAGTGTCAACAAGCTAGAATATAAGAATACATGTCTAACGCGATTCCATTTAATAAAAAAGAACTTAAATCCCTAGTATCTTATAACTTTTTATTAGTAATTTTAATTTCAATCCCAAGTGCAATTATTGCTGACTATTTAAATATTCCACTAGCTTGGATGATAGGTCCAATGATAGTTGTTTCAATTGTTGCATTAAAAGGTGTAAAAATTTTAATGCCAAGATTAGCGTTAAGCGGAACTCTAATTATTCTTGGGCTTCACATTGGTCATTATATTGATCAAAATTTAATCAGCCAAATGATCAACTGGGCTTGGACCACTATAATTATGTTTTTTTATATATTGGTAAGTATTATTATAGTTTCAAAGTATCTTCAAAAATTTGCTGATTATAAGAATAAAACTTCTATATTTTCTGCGGCTCCTGGTGCTTTAGCTCCATTAATGATTTTAGCTGAATATGAAAAATCTGATCTTTCACAAGTTGCCACAGCTCATTTAATAAGATTAATAATTATAATAACTCTTTTTCCATTTATTATTATAAATCTTATTTCAACGGAAGCTTTGGAAATTGAAAAATTTGATTACTTGGGTCAAAATCATCATGAACTTTTATTTTTAATAATTGCTTCAATAATTATAATTTTTATTTTTGATAAAATTAAAGTACCAGCGGCTTTATTGTCAGGCACTTTGGTTGCTAGTGGCATTTTACAAATAACCGAAGTTGCTTCTTATAAACTTCCTGATGAAAGTATTAATTTTTGCTTACTAATTTTAGGTGCTTCAGTAGGATGTAGATTTATCGATAAGTCAATTAAAGAAGTTGCTAGAAATACTTTACATAGTTTTGTTGCTACAATTCTCTTAGTAATATTGGGATTATTGGCAGCATACATAGCAACATTTTTTGTAGATAATGATTTTTTAACTTTAGTTTTATCTTTTTGTCCTGGTGGAATTTACGAAGTTGCTGTTATAGCGATTGCGTTTGATTTGGACCCGAGTTTTGTATCATTTCATCATATTATTAGATTATTATTTATACTTTTTACTGTTCCAGTTTTTTTAAAAATTATTAACAAATCTAAGGTAGAAAATTAGATAATCTCTCAAAAACTTTCTCTGTAGAAAGTTTGTTTAAATCTGAAACTTGAATTGGTTTAAAATTTTCTCTTTCTATACTTTGTAGAAATGCCGATTTATGAGCTCCAAATAAAGCTAGTCCTTTAACATTTAAATGTGCTGCGATATGTGCTGGGCCAGTATCATTAGCAACGACAAAAGAGCTATCTTTAATGATTGATGCTAATTGAGAAATATCTAAAGCTTTTCCATTATCTAAAATGCATAAAGCTTTAATTTCTTCTGCTTCTTTTATCTCGTTAGGTCCAGGTGCTACTATTATTTTATATTGTTCAGCATATTTTTCTTTTAATTTAATAATAAGATCATTGTAGTAAGGCCATTTTTTAGAATTTAAGTGAGGTGAGCAAAATGGAAATAAAACAATATATTTTTCCAAATTATATTCTAATTTAATTTTGGATATATCAGAACAGCTCCAAGAAAAATCAGGATGCATTGTATGTTTCGTTACTAATCCAGATGTCTTTAATTGATGATCAAATCTATTAAGCACAGGATCTTTATCAAATTCTTCTTTTGATTTATGTGATGGAAGAGTTGTCTCTGAAGATGACCAATTATTTAAATTTGAATTAGGAAATAAAATTTTTTTATAAAAAGATGTTCTGCTTGAATTTTGAAGGTCGTAAACTTTAACAAAATTATATTTTTTTATTTTTCTCATTAACAAATAAAGATAAATTAGATTAAATCTTGATAATCTCTTATCTAAAATAACATCTGTTAGGTATGAATTTTTTTTAAATAAATCAAAATAAGGCTTGGTTGTTAATAAATATATTTTATCATCTTGATGATTTTCAAATATATCTTGAATTACACCGCTTGCTTGGGCTATATCTCCTAATGATCCGTGTTTTATAATTAGTATATTGGACATATTTTTAACAATTTAACACACTATAATTTTTTATGAACAAAATTCTAGTTGAAGTATCAGTTGGTGAACTTTTAGACAAAATATCTATTCTTGAAATTAAAAAAGAGAAAATTAAAGATTCTCAAAAACTTAATTTTATTAACGATGAATATAATGTCCTAAAAGAGCAACTAAATAATAATGTAAAATCAGATGAAAAATTACAAAGACTTTTTAAATCTTTAAAAGAGATTAATGCAAAACTTTGGATAATTGAAGATGATAAAAGAATGTGTGAAAAAGATTCTAATTTTGGAGAAAAATTTATAAAACTATCTAGAGATGTTCATTTTCTTAATGATGAGAGAGCTAATATAAAACTTGAAATTAATAATTTAACTGGATCAAAAATTAAGGAAATTAAGGAATATACTAGTTATTGATAACTATATTTTTTTTCTAAGTACTTAATTAAATTGTGTATTAAAAAGGTCATAAATAGATAAATTCCTCCAGCTACAATAAAAACTTCTATAGGTTTAAAAGTTGTCGAAATTATATATTTTGCAACTCCAGTAAGATCCATCAATGTTACTGTGCTAGCCAAAGAAGTTCCTTTAAGCATTAAAATTATTTCATTTCCATAAGCTGGTAAAGATTGTTTAATTGCTATTGGAATTTGTATTTTATAAAATATAATTTTACTCGATATTCCAAGACTTTTCCCAGCCTCAATTAATCCTGGTTTTATTGTTTGAAAAGCAGATCTTAATATTTCCGAAGTGTAAGCACCGGTATTTAATGCAAAAGCAATAATTGCGCACCAGTATGGTTCTTTTAATATTGTCCATAAAAATGTAGATCTTAAATATTCAATTTGACCTAATCCAAAATATATAATGAAAATTTGAACCAAAAGAGGTGTTCCTCTAAAAACATATGAATATCCATAAGCAAACCTATTAATTATAGGATTTTTATTCATTCTTAAGATTGCAAAAATTAAACCAATAAAAAGTCCAAAAAATAAAGATAAGGACAATAATTTTAAAGTAACTAAAGTTGCATCAAGCAATTTTGGGAAACTATTAATCATTAATTCAAAATCCATTAAAACCCTCTACTATATTTTAATTCTAATTTATTAATTAACTTCATGCTTAAATAAGTTAGTAATAAATATAAAACAGCTGCAAATGAATAAAAGAATAAAGGATCTCTCGTCGAGCCTGCTGCAATATAAGATTGTCTCATTATTTCTACTAATCCTGTAACAGAAATTAGAGAAGTATCTTTTAAAGTTATTTGCCAAACATTACTAAGATTTGGTATTGCCAATCTTAACATTTGAGGCAATATAATTTTATAAAATTGAATATGTTTTTTTATACCCAAAACTTTTGCAGCCTCAAATTGACCTTTGTCTATTGATTGAATGGCTCCTCTAAAAACTTCTGTTGAATAAGCTCCTGATATTATTCCAATTGCAAAGGATCCTGTAATAAAAGCATTAATTTCAATATATTCAAAATATCCAAACATTGAAGCGACAAACATAATTGCCCCACTACCTCCGAAGAAAAATAAATAAATCACTAAAAGTTCAGGCACTCCTCTAATTACAGTAGTATAAAAATTTCCAATTAAATTAAGTGACTTATGTCTAGATAATTTTAATGGTGTAAATATTAAAGCAAAAAAGAAACCTACAAACATAGCTGTAACAGATACAGCTAAAGTCATTAGAGTCGCATAAAATAACTCGTCACCCCAACCAGTTTTACCGAATGCAAGAAGTTCCATACAGATTGGCGACTATATATTATAGTCGCCAAATCTAAAATTAATTACATAGAAGCGTCAAAACCAAAGTGTTTAATAGCAAGTTTGCTAATAATTCCTTGTTTTCTAGCTTTATCAATTGCTCTGTTGAAATCTTTTAAAAGTTTAGCATCTCTTTTGCCAATTTTATCATCTCCGCCTTGTCTAATTCCAACACCTACACCATTACCAAATGCACCACCTGAAAAAGTTGGTCCTGTTAAAACAACGGCTTTACCTGATTTCTCAGCATAGTCAGTAAATGCAACAGCAGCAGCAAGAGCAGCATCACATCTACCTGAAGCTAAATCTAAATTTACTTCATCTTGAGTTTTGTAAGTTCTAACTTTAACACTTCCAACATCACCTGAATCTAAGAAGTTTTGGTGAATAGTTGCCGTTTGAACACAAACAGTTTTTCCAGCCAAAGCTGCTGTTAAAGTTTTAAGAGCTTTATTAACATCAGATCCACCTAAAGATAAATTAATACCTTCTGGTGTATCCATTCCTTCAAGGCTAGATCCTTTCATAACTGCCAAAGAAGCAACTTCATCGGCATAACCTTGAGAAAAAGTTATTGTCTTTTGTCTTTCAGCTGTGATTGACATACCAGCCATTATTGCATCAAATTTTCTCATTAATAAAGCGGGTATCATTCCATCCCAATCTTGTTCTACTATCGTGCAATCATGTTTCATGATTTTACATAACTCATTTGCCAGCTCAACTTCAAAACCAATTAAATTGCCTGAGGCATCTTTGGAATTCCAAGGAGGGTAAGCTCCTTCGGTTCCAATTCTAACTGTATCTGCATTTGAAGTAACTGATAAGAATAAGGAAATTAAAATTCCTAATCCAAATATTTTTAATTTATTCATTTTCCCTCCAAAATAATAAGATTTATTATTTCACAAAAAAATAGATTTAAAAAGAAAATTAATGATTTATTGAAGATGAAAAGTTCCAAGAACAATCAAAACTTGGTATGTAAACTCTTGATAATTTTGTATTTCCGAAGCTTTGATTAAATACATTCATCCAACTTTCAACCTGTTTAGGTTTTTTATCTTGGCTTCCTACTTGTGCTGTAATTACACCTTTTGGTTTTAAAATTCTAACTAAAGAGTCCATATTTTTTGCTGCCAAATCTATACAAAACTGATCATCATTGAGATCAACATATATTTGATCATAAGTATCATCCTTAACTGTTTTTATGCTTTCAAAAGCATCTCCCCAAAAACATTTAACTGAATTTTTTTCAGATGCTTTCTCTCCAATTTTGCTTAAATGTTTGTCACAGACATCAACAACTTCGGGGTCCAATTCATACCAATCAATAAATCCAAAATTTTGAGAAATACATTCTCTGGCAACACCACCATCACCACCGCCAATAATTGCGGCTTTTTCTTTTTTTGGATTTAATCTCAATCCTGAATTTACAAATGTAGAGCTGTATAAATGTTCATCAGTTTCAGCTACTTGAATTTCATTATCAATAAAAAGTGATTTGCCAAACTGTTCTAATTCTAAAATTTCTATATATTGACCAGCTTTTGATTTAAAATTTTCTAAAACTTTATTGACCACATAAGATTTGCGTAATCCTGGTGAGCTATAATTATCATGATATAAATCAACAGTATCTCTATTGAATTCTTTTTTAATTATATGGGTATGTTCAATTTCATCTCTAATTATATCTATGGCTACTGATGGTGAGATTTCAGCACAAGTAAAGAAATCAAAACTTATAATTCCTTTTTCAGGGAATGTATGAAAACTTATATGGCTTTCTGCTAATAGAGCCACTAAAGTAAAACCCTGAGGTTCAAATTTGTATTTTGAAATCTCTAAAACTGTTACTTTGGCTAACTTAGCAATTTTATAAACCAATTTTTCAAAAAATTCTGGACTATATTCTTTAGTAGTTCCAACGATATCTAATGTTATATGTTCGCCCACTTTAGTCATTAGTGATTCTCCTTATAAATCAAATAATCAAATTTTTCCTCTTCTTTCAAATAAAAAACTAATATAATAATTTGCTGAGGATAAAACTTTGAAAAATAATTGGTCAAATTCAGAAGCTAAAAAATATATCAACAAGTATAAAAAGCTTGGCCATTCTAAAGATATGGCACTAAGAGTTTATACAACTAGATTATTGGGTAGAAATAGCGAGTTAGTTCTTCACGGAGGAGGAAATACTTCGGTTAAAACCAACATTAAGGATATAGACGGAAAAAATTATGAAGTTTTATGTGTAAAAGGAAGCGGATGGGACATGGCCGAAATAGAACCAGAGGGTCTACCGGCAGTTAAATTACAACCTCTGTTAGCATTGAAAAATAAAAAAAATCTTTCAGACGAAGATATGGTTGCTTACCAAAAAAGAAACTTGATAAACATTAAATCTCCAAACCCATCGGTTGAAACTTTTCTTCATGCTTTTTTGCCATTCAAATTTGTTGACCATACTCATTCCGATGCAATTATGAATATAACAAATAGACCTGAGGGTCTTAAACTTTGTAAAAAAATTTTTGGTAAAAAAGTTAGTATCGTTCCATACGTTATGCCAGGATTTAGACTGTCAAAAAAAATTAATGAAGTGTATTCAAAAAATCCAAATATAAATTGTTTAATATTACTTAACCATGGAATTTTTACTTTTGCTAATGAAGCAAAAAAATCTTACGATTTAATGATCAAATATGTATCTGATGCGGAAAAAGCAATAAAGAAACTTAAATCAAAAAAAATAAAACAAATAAAAAATTATAAAACTAAGTTTAGTCCTTATGAAATAGCTCCAATACTAAGAGGTTTGTTGTCAGAAAATAAGGATCAAAAATTTATAGTTAATTATAGATCAAATAAAAATTTAAATTATTTCATAAATGGAAAAGATGCAAAGAATTATTCAATAAAAGGAACTGCTACGCCCGATCATGTGATAAGAGTTAAACCCTTTCCTCTAATAATTACTCCAAAACCAAATTCTACAATAGAAGAATTTAAAAAATTGGCTGAAACAAATTTCACAAATTATAGAAAAAAATATATCCAGTACTTCAATAAAAATAAGAAAAAAGTTAAAGAAAAGAAAACAATTCTTGATACTTCTCCTAGAGTTATCTTGGTTCAAAATGTAGGTTTGTTTAGTGTAGGCAATAGTCTAAATGCTTCAAAAATTGCAGGAGATCTAACTGAAACTAATGCTAGAGTAATTTCTTCTGTTGAAGAAACCTCAAGATATAAATTTATATCTGAAAAAGATCTTTTTGATGTTGAATACTGGTCTTTAGAGCAAGCAAAAATTAAAAAAGCTAAAAAAATTTTAGAAGGAAATGTAGTTGTAATCACGGGCTGTGCTGGCGCAATAGGTTCTGCAACTTATAAACTTTTTAAAAGTTATGGTGCTGAAGTTGTTCTTCTTGATTATAATTTAAAAAAAATAAATGAAATGCAAAAAAATATTAAAGAACTTTGTATTCATTGTGACGTAACAAATAAAAATAGTGTTACAAAAGCTTTCAATAGAATATGTGAAGTCTATGGTGGAATAGACATATTGGTATCTAATGCTGGCACAGCTATAGGCGGCTCTATTGCGGAAATAGATGATAAAATTTTAAGAAAAAGTTTTGAAGAAAACTTTTTTTCTCATCAAAATTGTGCTTCAGAAACAATTAAAATTATGAAAAAACAAAATATAAATGGATGCTTATTGTTTAATATTTCAAAACAATCAGTTAATCCAGGTAAAAACTTTGGCCCCTATGGTTTACCAAAATCTGCTCTTTTAAGTTTGTGTAAACAATATGCGGTTGATTACGGATCTATTGGTATTAGATCTAATGGTGTTAATGCTGACAGAATAAGAAGCGGATTATTAAACGACAATATGATTAAATCAAGAGCTAAGGCAAGAGAGGTTAGTGCTGATCAATACATGAAGGGAAACTTATTGCTAAATGAAGTTAAAGCTGAAGACGTTGCTAAAGCATTTTTTCATTTAGCTGTTTCAAAAAAAACTACAGGTGCTGTCCTAACTGTTGATGGTGGAAATATTGCAGCATCACTAAGATAAAATAACTTTATGGCATTTTACAAACCAGATAAATTACCAAAACTAATGGTTGCTCCCAATGGTGCAAGAAGAATAAAAAAAGATCATCCAGCAGTTCCATTAACAATTAATGAAACTGTAGAAACGGCAAAAGCATGTTACAAAGAAGGTGCTGAAGCAATACACTTGCATGTTAGAGATGAAAATGGTCAACATGTCTTAGATGCCGGACTTTATAAAGAAGCGTTAAATGAACTTGAAAATCAAGTTCCTAAAATGCATATTCAAGTTACTACTGAAGCTGTCGGGAAATACAGTCCTGCAGATATGCGTAAGCTTGCCTATGATGTGGTTCCGCCTGGAACTTCAATAGGAACAGCTGAATTAATTCCTTCAAGGATTCCTGAAGATGAAGATATTAAACTTTATAAATATTTAACTGAAGCAGGAACTAAAATTCAACATATTCTCTATAAACCTGAAGATATTGATTTACTTTTAGATTTACTAAACAAAGCAAACATTCCTGCTGATAATGCTTGGTGTTTATTTGTAATTGGTCATTACACTGGAAAAATAAGTTATCCTGATAATATTCCACTTTTTTTAAAAAAAATGGATGAAAATAAAATAAAACTAGACTGGTCAATATGTGCGTTTGGAAAAGAGGAAATTAGATGCCTTGAAAAAGCTGTGTCACTTGGCGGCAAAATTAGAGTTGGATTAGAAAATTCATTATTTATGCCAAATGGAGAAATGGCTCCTGACAATCAGTCAAAAGTTGCAGCTGTAAAAAAACTTTTTAATCTAAGTTAAAATAAATAAATTTTTTTTAATAAAATTATTTAAATTTTCTGAAAAACTGCATGAGTTAAGAATAAATCTATCAGGTCTAACAATAATAGCTTTGGAATTAGAGATTTCAAAATAATTAGACAAGCCCATATAATTTTTTGAATTAGTTGAATTTAATTTTTTTGAAATTTTTATTTTGATTTTAGGTGATAACAATAAAATTGGTTTTTTTGAAAATTTTTCATCTAAACAATATCCGTTTCTTGTTTTAAACTGTGGAAAAATTTTACCTCTGCTTTTATCAGTTTTATTGCCAAGTCCTTGTCCTAATTTAGGTTTAATTGATTGCATACTTTTTGTTCCATCATTGGCTGAAGATATGTTATCTGTAATTTGATCAGAACCTACCGCATTAACAAATTCACCCATTCTCATTGTTGTTTCCACATATTCTTTAACATTTGAAAATCTTTCAGATTGGTAAGTTTTTAATAATTTTTCACTATGCTTGCTTCTTAAACATTTAGCTATTTTCCATGCTAAATTAGAAACATCTCTAATCCCCGCACACATTCCTTGTCCCATAAAAGGTGGCATTAAATGTGCTGCATCACCTGCTATAAAGAATCTTCCCTTTTTCCATTTTCTGGAAATAGCGGATTTAAAAGTATAAATTGTTTTTCTTTCAATGAATGCTTCGTTATTATTTAACCAAGGTTTTAAAAAATTCCAAATATAACTATTAGAAAGAATTTTTTTTTCACTCTGATTGTTTCTAATTGCAAACTCCCATCGTCTTCTTTTTCCAACGTTCCTACAATATGTTGCTGGTTGTTTTGAGTTAGAAAATTGGATTGTTCTATCTGGTAAATTTTTTTTCTCTTTTTTTAATATCAAATCTACAACAGCCCATTTTTGAGTAAAACCTAGATTATCCATTTTAGTGTTCATTTGACTTCTGGTTATTGAATTAGCTCCATCGCAACCAACTACATATTTTGATTTTATTTCTTCAAGATTATTATTAATTACATTTTTAAAATTAATTTTTACATAATCTTTAAAATTTTTTATTTTGTTAACTTCTGAATTTTGTTTTATTTGAACATTATTATATTTATTGAGTTTTTTTCTTAATTGTTTCTCTAAATCGGGTTGGTTAAATCTATAACTTGGATACCAACCGTTTTCAGTTACTGTTCTTGGTCGAGGCCAATCAAGAACTATTTTACCTTTAGAGTTAACAAATTTAGTACCTTTGTTAATTATTGTGTGTTTTAAAAAATCCTTTGTTATTCCAATTGTTTGAAAAACTCGCATTATTTCATCATCGAAATGAACAGCTCTAGGTAATGGATAAAAATTTTTTTCTCTTTCTAAAATCAGTACTGAAAAGCCTTGTAAAGCAATTAGATTTGCTAATGTTCCCCCGGTAGGTCCTAATCCTATTATAGTAACATCATATTCTTTCATATTATCAATTTGATTGATTATGAATTTATTTTTTATCAGTTATATTCGAATATAACCACGGACAATCAATTAATAAAGGCGCCTGCTTGCCTTCAGCTGCAGTTTCCATTCTTTTATTTCTAAACTTCATTCTTTCTTCTTTTGGAAGATATAGTCTTTCATGACCCCAAAAGCTTGGGCCTTCGAAAGTTTCTATTGGTTGCCAAGTACTTGGATCTATTATTCTTCCACCCCAACCATTTTCAACAAAAAAACCTGAAGGAGTGATTGAATAGAATGATGTCATATAATCATTGGTGTGTCTTCCCATCGTATAAGCAATTGCATTATCTTTATATTGCAATAAATCATAACCTTGCCCTACATCATCAAGATTATTGTATTCAACCATAAAATGGTGAAATCCTAATTTTCCAGAACCAAATAGTGCCATACTATGATGTCGACCGTTAACGTGGAAGAAACAAAGAGAAATAGGTGTGTGACTATAATCGCTTATTTTAAAACCTAACAGATCTCTATAAAAAGGAACTACACTGTCAAAGTCTTTTACGTGTAAAACTACATGGCCCATTCCTAAAGCTCCAGTTTTGAAACCTGATATAGGTCTGGCAGGCTTAAATTGATCTGTATCTTTCATTGGACTATAAACAAGCTCAATACGATTGCCTTGAGGATCGTTAAAATGAATTAATTCCTCAACAAATCTTTTGTCAGAATAAGATGAGTTTCCTAAATTGACTGGAACATTGTTCTTTTCTAATTTTGAAGCATATGTTTGAAGATCTTCTTTTTTTTCAACTTCCCAACCAATAAAAGCTAAACTTTCACCTGTATCTCCTGTTATAGCTAGTCGTTGTTTATGATCATCCATCCTAAATGACAAAGTTCCTTTAGCCCTATCAACTCTTTGCATGCCTAAACATTTTTGCGAATAGTCTGACCAATCTTCAATTTTATCTGAATTTACACCTATGTAGCTTAACGCATTTATTGCCATGAAAATATTATACTAAATTAAATTTGAGCCCGCTATGAATAATGCGGGCTCAATTGAATTGTTTTTATATATTAACCGTCAACTGCTGTAATGATTTGTTTTGCTCTTTTTAAAACAGCATCACCATCAAGGCCTTTGCCTTTCATTTCAGCTAACCAATCAGATTCTATTGGAGCCAATATTTTTTTGTATTCGGCTATTACAGAATCAGAAGGAATAATAATCTCATGCCCTTCTCTCTTTGAAACTTCATTTTTCATTTTAGCATTTTGATTATCTATTAAATTTGAAGCCCAATCACCAAAAGCATGACCGCTGTATTTATCTATACAATCTTGTGAACGATTAGTTAAATCATTATATTTCTTTTGGTTCATTATTAATCCAAATGTTGCATTAGTAACATGTAACTCAGTGTGATATTTGGTTACATCAAATAATCTGAAAGATCCAATAGCTGTATAAGGAAAAGGTGTTCCATCTACCACGCCTTTGTTAAGCGCTTCAGATGTTCCTGGAGCAGGAACTTTTACTCCGGTTGCTCCTAAAGTTTTTAGAATAGTTCCAGCAATCTTACTTGGTACTCTCATTTTCTTACCTTTAAAATCAGCTGGTTTTACTACTTTAGTATCTTTCATATGAACATGATATCCAGGATTAGAATGTAACCCTATAACTTTGATACCAGCCATTTCTTTATCTAAATATCCTTCGTTGAATAAAGTATTCAAAGCTGTTGTTCCAGCTTTAGATGTTCTGGTCAAAAACGGTAATTCAATTACTGAACTTAGAGGAAATTGACCTCCAATATAACCGAGAACTGTCCATGAAATATCTGCAACACCTGATGTTACAATATCATATTGTTTAGGAGGACTTCCTAACACTCCACCTGCAAACATTTTAACTTTTACTTCTCCATTAGCGCATTGGTT
>CACDAL010000011.1 GCA_902550805.1 uncultured Pelagibacteraceae bacterium | reverse complement strand
TTCTCTTTCCATCCAATTAGCAGATGGAAATATTGAAGTCAAAGATGATACAATATCATTTTCTTTAATATAAAAATCAATTAATATTCTAATATTATTTTCGTGACTTAATAATAAATAAACTAATTTAAATCTTTTTTCATTTTCTGGAAAATCAACTGCAGTAATTTCTATTAATTGTCTGAATTTAGTTTCATTGTTAGTTTTTAAAAACATAACAACATCTGAAAGATGAATTTCATTAATATTTAAATAAATCTGATCATATTGAATTTTTGAACTATTTATCTTTGAAGTTAATTCAGAATTAATTTTTTTTTCTAAATCAATTATTGATTTCATTTCAATTATCTTTCTAAAGAACCTTTGGATCTAATTTTCTTTTGTAATTGCAATATTCCATACAGAAGAGCTTCGGCTGAAGGTGGGCAGCCAGGCACATATATATCAACAGGAACTATTCTATCGCATCCTCTAACAACTGAGTAGGAGTAATGATAATATCCTCCTCCATTAGCACAGCTTCCCATGGATATAACATATCTGGGTTCAGGCATTTGATCATAAACTTTTCTTAAAGCTGGTGCCATTTTATTAGTTAAAGTTCCAGCTACTATCATAACATCTGATTGTCTAGGAGATGCTCTTGGAGCTGCGCCAAATCTTTCTAAATCATATCTTGGCATTGATGTGTGCATCATTTCTACAGCACAACAAGCAAGTCCAAAAGTCATCCAATGCAAAGATCCAGTTCTTGACCAATTAATCAAATTATCTAATGAAGTTGTAATAAAACCTTTTTCGCTAAATTCTTCCGCTAATTTTTTAAATTCTTCAGGAATATTTTTTTTTCTTTCATCTAAATTCATAATATTTTATTCCCAGTCTAAGGCTCCTTTTTTCCATTCATATATAAATCCAATTGTTAAAATGAATAAAAATATCATCATAGAAATAAAACCGAATACACCTATCTGTCCCAACGATACTGCCCATGGAAATAAAAAAGCAATCTCTAAATCAAATATAATAAATAAAATTGCTACTAAATAAAACCTTACATCAAATTCCATTCTTGAATCATTGAAAGGCTCAAATCCGCATTCATATGCAGAAAGTTTCTCTGGATCTGGTTTTTTTGGAGATGCCAAATAATTTAATGCAATAAATGCAAAGCTCAAACCTAGAGCTATTATTAAAAATAAAACTATTGATAGATAATCTTTTAAAAATTCCGCTAACATTTTGATTCTATATATCAATTATTATATCAACTTAAATAGAAGATAGGTCACATATTTAACGCTTATTTATGTGAATATATGTGGCGGGAGTGAAGGGACTCGAACCCTCGGCCCCGTGCGTGACAGGCACGTGCTCTAACCAACTGAGCTACACCCCCTAATAATTTTGGTGGGCAGTAAAGGACTCGAACCTTTGACCCCCTCGGTGTAAACGAGATGCTCTACCAACTGAGCTAACCGCCCAAAATCTTGGTACTAATACATCAGTAGGTAAATAAAGTAAATTGTTAATTATTGAATACTAGCTTGAGATTTTTCTTCTTTTTTAGTTTTGGATATTTTATCTACCTCTGTCCATTCTACAGGTTTGAGTTCTTTTACCAATGCAATCTTTAATACTTCATCAGCAGTTTCAACAGGAATAATTTTTATATCCTCTCTTACTTTTTTAGGTATATCAACAAGATCTTTTTCATTTTCTTTAGGAATTAAAACTTTTTTAACACCAGCTCTATGTGCGGCTAATAATTTTTCTTTTAAGCCTCCTATAGGCAAGACTTGGCCTGTAACTGTAACCTCACCAGTCATAGCTATTTCTCTTTTAACAGGAATTTGAGTAATAGATGAAACTATAGAAGTTACCATTGCTATTCCTGCTGAAGGACCGTCTTTAGGTGTGGCACCTTCAGGAACATGTATATGAAAATCTTTCTTTTCAAAAATTGGTGGGATAATTCCATATTCAAGACTTTTTGATCTTACAAATGATTTTGCAGCTTTAACAGATTCTTGCATAACATCGCCTAATTTACCTGTTATTTGCATTCTTCCTTTTCCTGGCATATTGACAGTTTCAATCTTTAATATTTCACCTCCAAATTCTGTCCACGCTAAACCTATAACTATTCCTTTTTTATCAACATCCTCAAGTTCACCGAATTTAAATTTTTTTACCCCTAAAAAATCAGAAATATTTTTATCGTTTACATCAACGCTTGTTTTTTCTCCATTTACAACTCTTTTAACAACTTTTCTTGTAACTTTAGAAATCTCTCTTTCAAGATTTCTTACACCCGACTCTCTAGTGTAACTTCTAATTATTTCTTTGATGGTTCCTTCTCGTAATTTTAATTCACCTTCTTTAACTCCATTATCCTTAATTTGTTTGGGTAATAAATATTTATTTGCAATATTAATTTTTTCATCTTCTGTATACCCAGGAATTCTAATTACCTCCATTCTGTCTAGCAATGGCGGAAGTATATTTAATGTATTGGCTGTTGTTACAAATAATACATCTGATAAATCGTAATCCACCTCTAAGTAATGATCGTTAAAAGATTTATTTTGTTCGGGATCCAATGCTTCTAGTAATGCTGAAGATGGGTCACCTCTGTAATCATTTCCAATTTTATCTATTTCATCCAGTAAAAATAGAGGATTTTTTGCACCAGCTTTTTTCATCATTTGTAATATTTTTCCTGGAAGAGATCCTATATAGGTTCTTCTGTGACCTCTTATTTCAGCTTCGTCTCTAACTCCGCCTAAAGACATTCTTACAAACTGTCTATTAGTAGCTTTGGCAATTGATTTACCTAAAGAAGTTTTGCCTACACCAGGAGGTCCGACCAAACATAAAATTGGGCCTTTAATTTTTTCCATTCTTTTTTGAACAGCTAAAAATTCAATAATTCTTTCTTTTATTTTTTCTAATCCATAATGATCATCATCAAGAACTTTTAAAGCTTTATTCAAATCAATATTAACTTTGTCTTTTTTGAACCACGGTAAATCCACCATCCAATCAAGATAATTTCTTACAACTGTGGCTTCCGCTGACATAGGGCTCATGTTTTTTAATTTTTTTAATTCTGTCATGCATTTTTTTTCAACTTCTTTAGGCATTTTGGCTTTTTGAATTGATTTTTTTAAATTAGCAGTTTCATCTTTACCATCTTCTATTTCACCTAATTCTTTTTGAATTGCTTTCAACTGTTCATTTAAATAATATTCTCTTTGAGTTTTTTCCATTTGAGTCTTAACTCTACCTCTAATTCTTTTTTCCACTCCTATAATACTCGTTTCATTTTCCATTATTTTAATGACACCGTTCAATCTTTTTTTAACATCTAATGTTTCAAAAATTTGTTGCTTTTCAGAAATTGAAGTATTTAGGTGAGAGGCAATATTATCGGATATCTTTGAAGGATCCTTAAGTTGTTTAATATTATTTATTGTTTCTGTAGAAATTTTTTTATTAATAGATGTAAGTTTTTCCAATCTTCTAACTGCAGTCAAAGCTAAAGGTAAAAGATCTTCTCTACTTGCAACTTCTTCATTTTGATACTCATATGAACATGATATAAAATTTTTATCGTCCTTAAAGTCAATTATTTTTACTCTTTTAGTGCCTTCAATTAAAACTTTTACTGTTCCGTCGGGAAGTTTTAATAATTGTAAAATATTACTTTCACATCCGTATGAAAATACATCGTTTTTTTTAGGGTCATCTACTTCAGAATTTTTTTGTGTAACTAAAATAATTTTTTTATTACCTTTCATTACTTCATTAAGAGCTGTTATTGATTTATCTCTTCCAACAAATAATGGTATGACCATACTGGGAAAAACAACTATATCTCTCAAAGGTAATAGGGGATGTATAATTTTTACTTCCATCGCTTAAATATGGATATTATATTCCATATTTCAATAGAAAATAATTGTTTATTAACTTAATTTTATGCCGCTGATGTCTTTTCAGTTTTAGATTTATTCTTAGAATGAACAATAACTGGAGGTGTATTGTCATTAACGGCTCCTGGATCAATTATAACTTCTTCAATATTTTCTTGACTTGGTAAATCAAACATAGTTTTTAATAGAATATTTTCTAATATAGATCTTAAACCTCTAGCTCCTGTTTTTTTGTTTATAGCTTTATTAGCTATATCTTTTATGGCTTGATCTTTAAAACTTAATTTAACACCCTCAAGTTTAAATAACTCTTGGTATTGTTTAATAAGTGAGTTTTTAGGCTCTAAAAGTATTTTAACTAAAGACTTTTCATCTAAATCTTCTAAAGTAGCAGTAATGGGTAATCTTCCTATAAATTCTGGGATTAAACCATATTTTAATAAGTCCTCTGGCTCTAAATTCTTCATCCATTCGCCTGTTTTTTTATCTTCAATACTTTTCACTTCGGCACCAAAACCAATTGAAGAGCCTTTGTCTCTTTGAGAAATAATTTTCTCCAATCCAGCAAAAGCACCTCCACAAATAAATAAAATATTTGTTGTGTCAACTTGTAAAAATTCTTGTTGTGGATGTTTTCTGCCTCCTTGAGGAGGCACGCTTGCGATTGTACCTTCCATAATTTTTAATAAAGCTTGTTGAACTCCTTCTCCAGAAACATCTCTAGTAATTGATGGATTTTCAGATTTTCTACTTATTTTATCTACTTCATCAATATAAACAATACCTCTTTGAGCTTTTTCAACATTATAATCTGCTGATTGTAATAATTTTAATATAATATTTTCAACATCCTCACCAACATAACCTGCTTCGGTAAGAGTTGTTGCATCTGCCATTGTAAAAGGTACATCTAAAATTCTTGCCAAGGTTTGAGCTAATAATGTTTTTCCACATCCTGTTGGGCCGACTAATAAAATATTTGATTTTGCTAATTCGACAGTTTTACTTGTTTGATTTTCATAGTTCAGTCTTTTGTAATGATTGTGAACAGCTACAGATAAAACTTTTTTCGCATGATCTTGGCCTATTACATAATCATTTAAAACAGTGCAGATTTCTTTTGGTGATGGCAATCCATCTTGATGTTTAACTATTGTATCTTTACTTTCCTCTTTAATAATGTCCATGCATAACTCAACACACTCATCACATATAAATACAGTTGGACCTGCTATAAGTTTTCTAACTTCATGTTGGCTTTTGCCACAAAAAGAACAGTAAAGAATATTTTTATTATTAGTGCTCATAATTTTTAAAACGAATCAATTTTACAACCATATTACAAATAAGTCAGTTTAATCAAGTATAGGTTGTGGAGAAACTATATATAGTGATTTATTCTCTTTTATTAACTACTTTATCTATTAGACCAAAATCTTTTGCATTTTCTGGAGTCATAAAATTATCTCTTTCCAAAGCAGATTTAATTTCATTAACAGATTTTCCTGTGTGTTTTGAATAAATTTCATTTAATCTATTTTTTAAAGATAAAACTTCGTTTGCATGTATTTCTATATCTGTAGCTTGACCCTGAAATCCTGCCGAAGGTTGGTGAACCATTATTCTAGAATTAGGTAAAGAAAATCTTTTTCCTTTTGCTCCAGCGCCTAATAAAAAAGAACCCATACTAGCAGCTTGACCAATACACAAAGTTGTTACTTCAGGTTTAATATATTGCATCGTATCATATATACCTAAACCTGCAGTGACCAATCCTCCCGGACTGTTTATGTATAAAGAAATTTCTTTTTTTGGATCTTCGGATTCCAAGAATAAAAGCTGAGCAGTAACTAAAGAAGCGATTGAATCGTTTATTGGACCAACAACAAAAACAATTCTTTCTTTTAATAATCTCGAATAAATGTCGTAAGCTCTTTCACCTCTGCTTGACTGTTCTACAACCATTGGAACCAGAGTATTTAACTGTTCTGATAATTTATTTGTCATAAGTTGATTCGGTTTACTTATACAACTTGTGATTACTTTTTGCTAACTTTTTTTGCTGATTTAGTTTTTTTTATAACTGATTTAGCTTTTTTAACTGACTTTGTTTTTTTATTGCTTGTAGATTTTTTAGTTTTAGATTTTTTATCTTCTTCTTTATGGCTATGATCATGATCATGATTGTGCTTATGATCATGCTTGTGGCTAGATAATTTTTCCTGTTCTTTCAGATTTTTTTCATTTTCTGATTTTAAAATTTTTTCTGCTTCTTCTTTAGTAATTTCTTTTTTATTAATTTTTGCTGTTTTTTTAATTTCCTCAATAATTTTTTCTTCATAAATTGATCCTCTAAGACTATCTATCGCTGAAGGATTTTTTTCATAATACTCTTTAACCATTTTTTCTTGTCCAGGCATCATCTTAAATTGTTTTTGAATTTCAACATTTAATTCTTCTTGAGAAACTTTAATATTATTTTTTTCTCCAAAAGCATTTAATATTAATCCTGTTTTAATTCTTTTTTTAGCTTCATTTTCTAAATTATTTTTATTTTTTTTAAGTTCTTCGTCTTTCATTCCTTGAGATAAAATTTTAACTTCATGTTCTATTAAATTGTTAGGTATCGCTTCTATTTTTTGTTTTTCAACTTGTTCTAAAATTTGTTTTTTAGAAATCATATCTAATGAATTTTTGTACTCATCATTAATTTGCTTAGATATTAATTCTTTTAAATTATTCAAATCTTTTGCTCCAAGGTTTTTAGCAAATTCATCATTTATTTTTACTTCTACTGAATTTCTTACTGATATCACAGAACATTCAAAAATTGCTTTTTTATTAATTAGTTCTTTTTCAGGAAAGTTTTCTGGTAAATTCACTTCTACTTTTTTAGTATCATTTTTTTTTACTCCAACTAATTGTTTATCAAAACCTTTTATGAATAAATCTTTTCCAAGCACTAATTGTGTATTTTTTCCTTCATTGCCTTTAAAATCTTTACCATCTATTGTTCCTTTGTAATCAAAAACAACTAAATCTCCATTTTTTGAATTATAATTTTCTTCTGCATCTTTAAAATTGTTTTGACTTTTTGCTATTTGATCAATTCTTTTATCGGTTTCTTTTGGATCTATTTTGACAATATACTCATCTACTTTAATGTTATTGAGTGAATTTACTTCAATTTTTGGAAGTTCTGTGACTGAAATCACATACTCAAGATCTTTTCCTTCACCAAAAGTTTTAAGATCAATTTTTGGCTGTCCGGCTGGTTTGATTTTTTGATCCTCGAGAACTTTAGTTGTTGTGTCTTTTAAAACTTTATCAATTACTTCTCCATATACACTTTTGCCAAATTGTCTTTTTAAAATTTCAGTTGGAACTTTGCCTGGTCTAAACCCTTTCAACACAACATCTTTTCTTATCTCTTCGTATTTTTCATCGAGATATCCAGATATTGTTTTTTTATCTATAAAGATTTTAATATCTTTCTCTAAACCTTTTTTATTTTCAACTTTAACTTTCATAAATAATAATGGTAGGCGAGAAAGGACTCGAACCTTCACAGCTTGCACTATTGGTTCCTAAGACCAACGCGTCTACCAATTCCGCCACTCGCCCAAATTATTGCTGCTTTATATATTATTGAACAAATTTGTCCAATCTGAATAATAGTGTAAAAGGATATAAATATATAAAAAAAATGATAGTTTCACCTTGCATAAGTATATGTAAAACTGACCCTGTAACGGGCTATTGTTATGGATGTGCCAGAAGTGAAGAAGAAAAAAAAAACTGGAAAGATCCAACTACATCAGATGGCTGGAAAAAAGAAAATTTAAATGAGATTAAAAAAAGAATGGATGGATGGCAATTAGAAAGCTTCCTGGAGTCATATAATTATAAGACTGAAAACGGTATTTCCTTATTTAAAAAGAAATTAATTAATGAGCCAAAGTAATATAGCTATTGTAATATATGTTATTGGGATAGTAATAGGAGCTTTATTTATGGATATATGGGGATCAGAAACAAATATAAAAAAAGGATTAATGGCTCTAGGATGGACTGCGATTTTGCTAATTGCTCTTTTTTATGCGGATAGAAAAGAAAAATAATTTAAATTTTTATAATTTAAAAAAAAAAATTACTACATGTAATAAATGTTCAAGACTAGTTAAATTTAGAAAAAAAATTTCTAAAGAAAAAAGAAAACAATATATCAATGAAACCTATTGGGGAAAACCAATTACAGGTTTTGGAGATTCTAAAGGAAAAATTTTATTTGTGGGGTTGGCTCCAGCCGCTCATGGTGGAACTAGAACTGGAAGAGTTTTTACTGGAGATAAATCATCAGACTTTTTATACAAATGTTTGCATAATGCTAAAATTTCAAATCAATCGAATTCAGATCATATAGAAGATGGTTTGAAGCTTAACAAAGCTTATATAACTACAGCCTTAAAATGCGTTCCTCCAGGTGACAAACCTTTAAAAAAAGAACTGGATAATTGTTTTAATTTTTTTAATAGAGAAATAATAATGTTAAAAAATTTAAAAGTAATAGTGGCATTAGGAAAAATTGCTTTTGATGCTTGTATGTACTTTTATAAATCAAAGTATAATTTTGAAAAAAAAATTCATTTTGGTCATGATGCTACATACAAATTACCGAACAACATAATTCTAGTTGGATGTTATCATCCAAGTCCTAGAAATGTAAACACCGGCAGAATTAATGAAAAAGAAATGACTAATCTTTTTAAAAAAGTATTAAAATTAGTATAATTAATTTTTTAAAGATTTTTCTAATATCTCTGGAATTTTTACTGGTTTTCCTTCTTGATTGACTGTTACTAAATGAATATCTGCATTTAAAATAATTTCATCGTTTCTTTTTATTTTTTGACTCATTGAAAAAGATGCTTTGCTAATAGATTTAATTAATGAATATATTTGAATCTTGTCTTCCAATTGTGCGGGTTTTTTGTATTCAATATTTATAGACTTAACAATTATTAAGATTTTATAATTGTTTAACAATTTTTTATTATTTAATTCAAAAGAACTAATCATTTCTGTTCTCGCTCTTTCTAAAAATTTTAAATAGTTAGCATAATAAACTACACCACCTGCATCAGTGTCTTCATAGTATACTTTTGTTTCGTATTTAAATTCTTTCAACATTAAATAATCATATCAAAATACCTATTTTTTTAATACTAATGATTAAAAATTATGAAAATTTATATTATTTGGTTAGTCGGTGTTATCTTGTGGAATTTTGGCTACCCTGCAGCAAAACCAATTGAAGATGTATTGGCTGCTATAATTTTGTCTTTGATTAGCATAGGATTAAAAAAATATTTTAAATTATAATTTATTGATCAGAAAAATAAATATTTTGATAGTAGATTACAGCTCTCATTTTGGAATTATCAGTATCGGTCATAATAGCAACTCCATCTAATTCGTTAATATCTAAATCGTGAAATTTTTTAAAATCTTCTTTAACGTTAGCTTTAACAGTTACCCACTCATTTAAATTTTCTTTAGTGGTTGAGAGCACATTATCTATAGATTTTTTTGTATAAGGGCTTCGCCAGTTTTCACCTACATTACTATTACTTGAGAAAACATAATTAACCGCTCTATTGGATAAAGGTGTAGCTCCAGTTTTTTTAATTACAAAAACTCTTCCTGCAAAGTCATGACCTTTTTTTGTATTCTCTTTTATTCCTTTCAAATCTTTTTCTACTTTCCAAGTAATATTAATAAAGGGAGTTATGTTTAAATCAATTTTAACCTCTTTTCCCAAACCAGAAGCAGCATTATCAGCTTCGGCTTTTAAGAAATTGCCATTTTCATTGGTTCCTACAGAATAATTTGTTTTATTATTGGCTCCTCTTACTTTCTTTACTTTTAATTTTTCTAACTCTTGATTAGTAAACTCAAAAATTATTATTTCTTGAGCATGCAATGAGAAAATTAAAATTATACTAAAAAATAATATATATATAGATTTTTTTATCATTACTTAATTAAGGCAAAAGAACTATTTTTGGAGCTGAACATGTACCATCATGTATTTCTTTAAAGGCACTAGCTCCGTTTTTCAACTCTCTATATTCAATCCAATTTAAATCACCAATATCTTTATTTGCTAAAATTTTAATAGTATTTTTAAAGTCTTTATTTGTATAACAATAAGTACCTATAAAAGTTATTTCCTGAAGTGTTGCTTTTCTAAAATTGAACTGACCTGATGGTTGAGTAAGACCAATATGAATAATTATTCCACCCGGTTTTACAACGCTTATTGCTTGTTGCCTAGATATTTCTAATCCCACTGTGTCAAAGACAATATCGAATGCATCAATATTTATTTCTTTATTGCTAGGATTTACAAATTTAGCCTCAACATATTTTGAGCATTCGTCTAATCGCAGTTTGTTTGGGTCAGATATAGTTAAATTTTTAGCATTTTTGATTTTTGATAATACCAATGCACATAGCAAACCAATAGCTCCCGCTCCTTGAACTAAAATTCTGCATTCCGAGAGTGTTTTTTTTGATGAATTTTCTGCCATTAAAACCGCATGCAAAGAAACAGCGGTGGGTTCAGCAACAGCAGCTTCTTTTGTGTCGAGTTGTTTTGGAATTTCATATATATTTTGTTCTGGGGCTGTAATTAGTTCTGCAAAAGCACCTTGTCTCACGTGAGGCCTATTCATTCCTAAAAGAACTCTATCTGGACAGAGATGCTCTCTACCGCTTGTGCAGTATTCACATTTTAAACAAGTTATTAAAGGATTTAAAACTACAGTTTTATCTTTAAATTTTCCATTCAATATTTTTCCACTAACTTCATGGCCTAAAATTAATGGGGGAATTCTTCTCTCATCTTTACCGTGATAAGCATGCATATCTGAACCACATATACCTGAAGCTTGAACTTTTAAAATACCTTCTCCATTAGTTTCGACAGGATTATTTTCTTCACGATATGTTAATTCTTCGACACCAGTGTAAACTAAAGCTTTCATGATTATTCCTTGTTAAGAAAATAGTAAATAATATATGAAATAAAAAAACCTATAATCCATGAAAATGATTTCATATCAGCTAAACTATAATTCCATAAAATAGAAAATGAAAATATAAATCCTATTAACATAGAATATAACGCTTTATAATTCCATCCATTAGAATAATGATAAATATTATTTTCTCTAAAATAAAATAAATCTTTATGATTTACAGTTTCTTTTTTTATTAAATAGTAGTCAGCAATCATAATTCCAAAAATAGGACCAAATAATGATGTTATAGAATTAATTATATAAATTATTCCTATTTGACTTAAGATTGATGGCCATAAACCTGCAATAATCAAACCAAATAAAAAAATTAACATTCCAGCACTTTTCAAATCTAAATTTTTTGGAATAAAGTTTATGAAAGCATTCTGAGATGGCACATAATTGGTTATTAAATTAGTGGAGACTGAAGAAAATAAAATGAAAATTAAAGCAACTACAGTTAAATATGTATTATCTAATTTTCCAATTATATCTAAAGGTTTAGTAAGTAATTGATCAACTCCAATAAGGTTTTTATTTAAAACAATATCTGCTCCAATAACTAGTGTTGTGGATAAAAAGGAAAATAAAACCATATTTAATAATAAACTAAAGTTACCTAATTTTAGATCTTCTGAAGTTTTTACATATCTTGAAAAGTCACCAAAGTTAATAATAATAATAGAAAAATACGCAAATACTGTACCTGTGACTCCTACAAGTGGCACTATATTTGATTTAGCAATCATATTATTTGTGTTAGAGCTTAATTTAAGAGATTGAAAAACTTCATTAAAATTCTCTGAAATTATAATAATAAAAAAAATCAATAATCCTATATAAACAAATAATGCTGAAAATTTTAAAAAACTTTTATTAAATCTTTGCCCGTTGGTAAAAATTAGATATTGAATATAAAAAGTTAATACTAAACTTATCCAATCAATAATATTTAAACCAAGAAAAAAGGTTAAAAATATATCACCTTCCAGTACTTGATTGCCCAAATTAAAATGAATAAAAATTCTAATTAAGTATACAATTGATTTTGAAATAAAAAATGTTTGAACTCCAAACATAAATATTCCAACAAGAGCTCTTAATAAAGCTATATATTTTGCTCCACTAAGTCCCATAGACATTCTAAGCATTACTGGCATTGGCATACCGTGTTTTTGCGAAGGATGGCCAATCAAATTTACAAATATATAAATCAACATAGATGCTATTAACGAACCTAATAAAACAACTCCTGAATTTAGATCGTATATTAGATAAAGAGAAGCTATAAGAGAAAAGCCAACAACTGTTTGAATATTATTAGCCCAAAAACAAAATAAATCACTAATTCCCCAAGTCTTATTGCTGGGATTTACAGCTGCTAGCTCAAAGTTTTTTAATTCTATATTCTGACTCACAGATTTTCATATTAAACAAATATTTTTTACTGTCCATATAAGACTGTTGGTAGCCAAAGTACAATTTTTGGAAATACTATTATTATTATCAAACCAATAACCTGGAGCACCATAAATTGCATCATACCAAGATAAATATCTTTTAAATCCCACTCGGGAACAACGCCTTTTAAAAAATAAGCTGATAGTGCCACTGGTGGAGATAGCCAGGCGGTCTGGAGATTTACAGCAACAAGAATTGCAAACCAAGTTAAATTAAAGCCTAAAGCTTCTACTAATGGCAATATTATTGGCACTATAATCATAACTATGGGCACCCACTCTAAAGGCCAACCTAATAAAAATATTACTCCCATAATTATAGCTAAAATTAAATACCTATTCATTTCTAAAGATAATAAAAATTCAGTAAGAAGCATTGGAGTGCCAAGCCTTGCAAAAACTGCTCCAAAAAAGTTAGATGCAGCAACTAAAACCATAATTAGTGCAGAAATTTCTAATGTCTTAACTAAAGCATCTTGAAGTTTTTTAAGAGTTAACTTTTTATAAGCAAGAGATAACAATAATGCACCCATTGCACCACAACCAGCTGCTTCAGTTGGAGTTGCAAAACCTAACAATATACTTCCTAGAGCTGAAAATACTAATGCTGCAGGAGGTACTAGACCAAGAAAAAATTCTTTCCAAACAGTCTTCATGCTTGTTGCTCTCATACTTTTTGGCAAAGGTGGTCCTAATTTTGGATTCATCATGCATCTAATTGTTGTATAAGCAGCATACAAACTAGCAAGTAAAACCCCTGGAAGAATAGCAGCAGCAAACAAATCTATTACAGGAATTTCCATTATTGGACCCATAACTACAAGCATAATACTTGGAGGTATTAAAATTCCTAAAGTTCCACCTGCTGTAATTGTTCCTGCTGCCAATTTAACGTCATAGCCAGATCTGTTCATAGATTTAGCGGCCATAATTCCTAAAATTGTAACTGAAGCTCCTACTATTCCTGTAGCTGCAGCAAAAATTACTGAAACAAAAAGTACAGCATAATACAATGAACCCCTAACTTTTGCTAACATGAGTTGGAAAGCGGAAAATAATCTTTCCATTAGACCCGCTTGCTCCATCATTATTCCCATAAATACAAAGAGGGGTACGGCGGCTAGGGTTTGTTCGGTCATCACCATTGAGAACTGTAAAGTCATTAAATAAAAGACTAATTTACCAAATCCAAGGTAACCAAATACAAATCCTAAAAATATCAATGTAAAAGAAATTGGAAAACCAACAAATATAGAGAAAAGCATTACTCCAATTAAAATAAAACCTAATATAGCTGGATCAATCAACTCAGAAATCATTTATCACCCGGCCACTTTCCTTTTGTCATTGCGTAATAGCTCTTAAATAGTTCTGATATTCCTTGAACTAAAAGAAAAATAATACCAAACCATAAACACGATTTGATTGGCCACATATATGGCATCCATGTAGTATCCATTCCTCTTTCACCTCTCATTATTGACTCCTGAAGAAATCCAGTTGTCATATAAAGAAACACAATTAGTCCTGGAAAATAAAATATAATATATAAAACAAAATCAATTAAACCTTGATTTTTAACTTTAAAATTTCTGTATAAAAAATCCGCTCTTATGTGAACTCCTTTTGACAGTGCATAACCTGCACCCAACATAAATAACGCACCATAAAGAAATCTACTAATATCGTAAGCCCAAATTGTAGGGGCTAAAAATAACTTTCTTGCAAAAACCTCGTAAGTCATTGCAAGAATTAACGGCATCAAAATCCAACAAACGATATTTCCTGTCCACTTGCTAAATTTATCAATTGATAAAATTGATTTTGCCATCCATTTAGGCATATCTTTGGGCATTTTAACTGAACCTTTTCTTCGTTCAGCAATCATTTCATCGGAAATATCCAGTCTACTAGATTTTTTAACCATAAATACTTTTAAAAAAATAAAGCGGACTAAAAAAGTCCGCTTTATTCAAATTTAATTATAGTTTTATATTAAAACTATATTACTTCAAAGTCGCTGCGTGAGCCATTCCTAGCTTAGCATTAGACATTTGAGCACCACTCCAGAAAGGAACAGCTATATCAGCAAAAGCTTTTTGGGAATCCCAAACTTGTTTAAAGAATGCATTTTTAGCTGCATTTTTATTCAAAGTAGCTTTAGCTGCTGCCATATACTCCTTAAAATAATCTGAAGGAGTGTCTTCTAATATAACACCATGCTTAGTTGTTAACTCAGCAAGAGCTTTACCATTTTCGTATATTCTGTAGCTTAATGATTTTGCTAAAGATGCATTAGCTGCAACTTCAAGAGATTTTTTCTCATGATCAGTTAAACCATTATATGTTTTTCCAGTCATGTAAAAATCAGCATTAACCACTACTTGGTGTAAACCTTGTAAGTAATAATGTTTTAGAACTTTGTAGAAACCAAATACTAAATCAGGTTTTGGACAACACCATTCAGCAGCATCGATTGTTCCTGCTTGAAGAGCTGGAAGAATATCTCCACCTCCCATAGCAACAGAAGCTATACCGATATCTTTGTAAGTTTGTCCTGGAATTCCCGGAGGAGTTCTAAACTTATAAGTTCTAAAGTCAGCCATGTCTTTAATTGGTTTTGGAAACCAACCTAAAGCTTCTGGTCCAACTGGTTGAAGCATAAATCCTTTTATGTCTCTTCCCATTTCTGACCATAGTTGATCATATAATTCTTTTCCACCACCATATTGAAACCAAGATAAGAATGCTAAGTTATCAATTCCTACTCCTGCTCCAGCAACTGGCGAACCAAATAACATCGCAGCTGGGTGATCTCCTGACCAATAGTGTGTCCAAGCAAATCCGCAATCAATTAAACCTTTGTCTACAGCATCTAGAGTTTCTTTAACTCCAACTACAGTTCCAGCAGGCATAATTTCAAACTTAAGTGAACCTCCAGTTAAAGCAGTAACTGTATCTGTGAAGTCTTTTAACATAACAACTTCATCAGCTTTTGCACTGATAACAGTTTGGCATTTTAATGTTTTTGCAGCATTAGCATTAGATATAAATCCAAAAACTAAAGTAATTGCAAATAACGTTGAAATGATTTTTTTCATTGTTTTCCCTCTTTTGTTTTAATTAAAAAAAAGGAAATAAAGCATAAATTAATAGTTATTGAAAACTAATATTTAAATAAATACAACTTATAGTTTAATTATCCTCTTCTTCATTTTTATCTATAGAATAATTCCAAACTTCATCACCTATTAATTTAGAAATCGCAGAAAAATCAGTATTTGAATAACCCTTTTCACAAAAATCATTATAAATTGTTAATGCTTTTTCTCCAAGTGGTGTTTTTGCTTTTACAGATTTGGAAATTTGATTAGCTAGTTTTAAATCTTTAGTCATCATGGCTGTTGAAAAACCAGGACGATAATTATTGTTTGAAGGAGTTCCTTCAATCAGTCCTGGTACAGGTGGATAGACTGAAATTGGCCAACTATTACCTGAAGCACTTTTCATTATTTCATGAACTTTTTTAACATCAATATTTAATCTTTTAGCTAACATTAAAGACTCGGATGCGGCAATCATTGTTATCCCTAGTGACATATTGTTGCAAATTTTTGCTCCATTTCCGCAACCTGTTTCACCAGCATGAAATATATTTTTTCCCATAAGCTTTAATATAGGTAAAGCAATATCAAAGGCTTCTTTTGTTCCTCCTACCATAATATTCAATGTAGCTTTTATTGCACCCATAACTCCACCACTTACTGGAGCATCAATCATTTTGATTTTTTCTTCTCTAGCTTTTTTTCCAATTTTTATCGATGTCTCGATATCAATTGTTGAACAATCTATTAATAAACAATTTTTTGGAACTTTTTTTATTATTCCATTTTCGCCTAAATAAACCTCTTCTGAATTTTTACCTTCTGGAAGCATAGTGATTACAAATGAAAGATCTTGATTAATTAAACTATCAATATTTTCAGCAACTTCTAAATTTTCATTTTTAGCTTTATCAATCATTAAACTAGAAACGTCAAAAACTTTTACTTTTTTTCCAGCATCCATTAAATTTTTTGCCATGGGTAACCCCATGTTGCCAATTCCAATAAACGCAATTTTGTCTGACATAATATTATTAATTTCTTAAAAATAATCTTATCTTAAAAAATAAATCATAGATATTTAAATTTATCTATATATTAATAAGATATAATAATTTATGGAAAATTTTGATTACATTATAATTGGTGGAGGATCAGCAGGTTGTGTTTTAGCAAATAGATTGTCTTCTATTAAAAATAATAAAGTCCTTTTATTAGAAGCAGGAGGTAAAGATACCTATCCATGGATACACATTCCGGTAGGATATTTTAAAACTATGCATAATCCTAAAGTTGATTGGTGTTTTAGAACAGAAAAAGATGAAACAATGAACAATAGATCTATAAGATACCCTAGAGGAAAAACTTTAGGTGGTAGTTCATCAATTAATGGTCTTCTGTGGATTAGAGGTCAGAGCAATGACTACGATAACTGGAGACAACAAGGTAACTCTGGATGGGGATGGGATAACGTTCTTCCATATTTTTTAAAATCTGAAAATAATGAAATTGGTAAAAATGATTATCACAATGATGAAGGTCCAATTCAAGTTTCAAATAAAAAAATTAATTTAAAGATGCTAGAAGAGTTTCAAAATGCTGCTGAAGAAATAGGCATACCCAGAACTAATGATTTTAATACGGGTGATAATTTTGGTATCGGTTATTTTCAATTTACTACTAGTCGTCAAAAGTTATTAAAATTAAGATGTAGTGCTGCCAAAGGTTATCTAAATCCAGTAAAAAATAGGTCTAATTTAAAAATAATTGTTAATGCTCATGTAGAAAAAATAAATTTTGAAGGTAAAAAAGCCATTGGTGTCAATTATTTTAATAAAGATAAATTAAGTACAGTGAATGCTAATAAAGAAGTAATTTTATCAGCTGGTTCAATTGGATCGCCACATATTTTACAAGTATCGGGAATTGGTGATAGTGAAAAATTAAAAAAACACAACATAAATGTAATTCATGAACTAAAGGGTGTGGGAAAAAATTTACAAGATCATTTAATGTTCAGGCCAGTTTATAAAGTTAAAAATTTAAAATCTCTTAATAAAAAAATAAATAGTTTATTTGGTAATTTTTTAATTGGATTAGAGTATATTTTTAATCAAAGTGGTCCTATGACTATGGGTGCTAGCCAAGTATGCGGTTTTATAAAAAGTGATTCTTCAAGAGAAACTCCAAATCTTCAGTTTCATGTTCAACCAATCAGCACGGATGTTTTGGGTCAAACTAAAATGCATGATTTTGAGGGAATAACTCCTACTATTGCTAACATACGACCTACAAGTAGAGGAGAAATTAATATTACAAGTAAAGATAGTAGAGATAATCCTAAAATTAAAATGAACTATCTATCAACTCAAGATGATAGAGATGTGGCAGCAAAAGCTTTAAAAATAGTTAGAAAAATTATGCTGGAAACTAAAACATTTAAAAAATATGAACCTGAAGAATATAGACCTGGTATAAATATTGTTGATGATGAAGAATTAGTTAGAGCAGCAAGTGAACATTCTCAAACAATATTTCATCCGGTTGGTACGTGTAAAATGGGCATAGGAGATGATGCTGTAGTTAATGAAAAACTATCTGTGCATGGATTAGAAAATTTAAGAATTGTTGATGCATCTATTATGCCTAATATTACATCTGGAAATACCAATGCACCAACTATAATGATTGCAGAAAAAGCATCAGATATGATAATTGAAGATAGTAAAGTATGACAGAACAAATAGTAATTTTCTTTCAAATTGTATTCATCGATTTAGTTTTAGCTGGTGATAATGCGATTATCATTGGAATGGTTGCTTCAAAATTTCCATTAGATCAAAGAAAAAAAATAATTTTCTGGGGTATAGGAGCTGCAATAATACTAAGAATAATTTTTACTCTTTTAACAGCTTACTTGCTTCAAATAACTGGACTAAGATTAGTAGGAGGAATTCTTCTACTTTATATTTGTTATAAATTATATGTGGATGTTATTAAAAATAGTTCTAGTGATAACGAAAATATAAAAGTTGATAATTCATCATTTATAAAAGCTATAACCACAGTAATTTTAGCAGATATAACTATGAGCCTTGATAATGTATTAGGTGTTGCTGGCGCCGCAAGAGATCATTATGTTCTTTTAGTTTTTGGTCTTATTTTATCAATAATATTAATGGCTACTGCAGCAACTTTAATTTCAAATTGGATAAAAAAATATAAATGGATAGGTTGGTTAGGGTTAATTGCTATACTTATTGTTGCTATAGATTTGATATATACTGATATAAAACTATTTATATAAAAATGTATTTAAAAAAAATAAATCTTAAAAAAAAATATGCATTAGTAACTGGTGCAGGAAAAGGTCTTGGTAGAGCCTGCTCCATTGCTTTAGCAGAAGCGGGTGCTAACGTTATTGGATTAAGTAGAACGCAATCTGATCTTAATAAATTAGAAAAAGATATAAAAAAAACTAAAGGCAGACTAATTAAAGTTAATTGCGATGTAATGAATTATGTAGATCTAACAAATAAATTAAAAAAAATTAAAATAATTGATATATTGGTAAATAATGCAGGAACAAATATTCCAGAACCTTTTGAAAAAATACAACAAAAAAGCATGAATTACATTGTTGATTTAAATTTAAAAGCTGCATTCAATGTAGCTCAAATAGTTGTAAAAAAAATGTTAAAAAATAAAAAAAGAGTTGGATCTATAATCAATATGTCTTCTCAACTTGGGCATGTCGGAATGACAGGAAGAAATGTTTATAATATGACTAAATTTGGTATAGAGGGTTTAACTAAAGGAATGGGTGTAGAGCTTGCATCCAGAAATATAAGAGTGAATGCAGTAGCTCCTACTTTTGTTGAAACTCCAATGGTAAAAAGATTCTTTAAAAATAAAAAATTTAAAAAACTTGCTCTAGGAAATATTCCAATGGGAAAAGCGGCAACTGAAAGTGATGTTGCCACAGCAGTTTGTTTTTTAGCATCAGATGCGGCTGGAATGATAACAGGAACATCTTTGCTTATAGATGGCGGTTGGACAGCAAAATAATGAAAAAAATATTGCTAATAATAGCAATTACATTTTCAACAAACTCTTTTGCAATTGAATTTACTGGAAAATTTATACAAGGTCACTTTATACTTGGAAAAACCGAACCCAATTCAAAAATATTTATTAATAAAAAAGAAATCAAAGTTTCCAAAAAAGGTTTTTTTGTTTTTGGAATAGATAGAGATAGAAAATTCGATGTTTTAATAACTAAAATAAACAATGGTAAAAAAGAGAAAATTATAAAAAAAGTCTTTAAAAGAAAATATAAAATACAGAGAATTGATGGACTTCCAGAAAACAAGGTAACTCCACCTGAAGAAGTTTATAAAAGAATAAAAAAAGAAAATAATGCAATTGGTGAAGCAAGAGCAATTAATTCTGATTTAATTTTTTTCAAAAACAAATTTATAATTCCTGTTGAGGGAATAATTACAGGCGTTTATGGAAGTCAGAGAATTTTAAATGGTAAACCCAGATGGCCACACTACGGAATAGACATTGCTGCTGATCAAGGAACAATGATTCTATCTTCTGGAACTGGGGTAGTCACAATGGCAGAAGATGATTTGTATTACACTGGAGGAACTATAATTATGGATCATGGTCACGGTATATCTACAATTTATTCACATTTAGAAAATGTTTTAGTTTCGGTTGGTGATCAAATAAATCAAGGGGATACTATTGGAACAGTCGGTTCAACTGGAAGATCTACAGGACCTCATTTAGATTTTAGAATAAATTGGTTTCAAACTAGATTAGATCCAATGTCAGTTTTATCAAATTAATATAGAATATATGGGATTACATTTTTCAGACAAAGAATTTTCAAATAGAAAATCAAAAGTTATTCAAAAAATGAAAGATCAAAATATTGATGCTCTATTAATGTTTAGACAAGAGTCGATGTATTGGCTTACTGGTTATGACACTTTTGGATATGTTTTCTTTCAAACTTTAATTTTAGATCAAAAAGGAAATGTAATTTTATTAACTAGAGCTCCAGATTTAAGGCAAGCTCAAAACACTTCAAATATTAATGATATTAGAATTTGGATAGATAAAGACAATTCTAAACCGACAGATGATCTTAGGATTATTTTAAATGAATTAAATCTAAAAGGAAAAAGAATAGGAATTGAATATGAAGCTTACGGATTAACAGGCAAAAACGCTTTAACATTAAATAAATCTTTAGAAAATTATTGTTCAATTGAAGATAAATCAGAACTTATTAACAAGTTAAGAGTCATTAAATCTAAAGAAGAATTTAATTATGTAAGAAAAGCAGCAGAACTAGCTGATAATGCATTAAATGAAGTTTGGAAATATGCAAAAGCAGGTATTAGTGAATCTAAAATACTAGCTGAAATGAATAGAGTTATTTTTGAAGGAGGTGGTGATTATCCTGCCAATGAATTTATTATAGGTTCGGGAAAAAATGCCTTACTTTGTAGATATCAAGCTGAAAAACAAATTTTAAAAAAAGATGATCAATTAAGTATAGAATGGGCTGGAACTTTTAGACATTATCATTCAGCAATGTTTAGAACTATACTAATTGGAAAAGCCGATCCAAAGCATCACAAAATGCACGAAGCGTGTGTTGAAGCCTTAATAAATTGTGAAAACAAATTAAAGCCTGGGAATAAAGTTGGAGAAGTATTTGATGTTCATGCAAAAACTTTTGATGATCTTGGTTATAATAAAGCAAGAATGAATGCTTGCGGTTATTCCTTAGGAGCCACCTTCTCTCCTAATTGGATGGATTGGCCAATGCTTTACACGGGTAATCCGTATGTCATTCAGCCAGGGAATGTCTTCTTCATGCACATGATATTAATGGATTCAGACAATGAATTAGCCATGAATTTAGGAGAAACATATCTTGTGACTGAAAATGGAAATGAAAGATTGGGTAAACAAAAACTTGATTTAGTAATTCTATAATTTAATCAAATGAATAAAAATAAATTAGCCATTTGTTTAATAATAGTTTCCATTTTGTTTGTAACTATAATGATAGCTTGTACAAAGTTAGCTCAACTTGAAGTAAATGTTGTCACTGCTGCTCTTTTAAGATTTGTTTTTGGCATAATTATAATATCTCCAATAATAATAAAATCAAAATTTTCTATATTTAAAACACAAAATTTAAAATTTCATTTTGTTCGATCTTCTTTAAATCTTCCTGCAATGTTATTAGGATTTGCATCAATATCATTAATACCAATTGAAAAATTCACAGCTATACAATTTGTAGTACCATTTTTTGTTACTTTATTAGCTGTAATTTTTTTAGGTGAAAGAATTTATTTCTATAGAACTTTTGCACTAATTTTAGGATTTATTGGTATGCTGGTTATTATAAGGCCCGGTATTATTGATATATCAATTGGTATCACTATGGCTCTATGTTCATCATTTTTTTGGTCAATTGTAATAGTAATGACAAAAAAAATATCCGCTAATGATAGTGCAATCACTATTCTTGCATATCAATATGTATTTATGATTATTTTTACACTAATATTAGCTTTATTTTTTTGGCAAACACCATCAATTAAAGCTTTGATATTTTTATTTTTTGCTGGATTAACTGGGACAATATTTCACTTATGCATTAACCATGCATATAAACTTGTTGATGTAACAATGACACAACCATATTCATTTTTAGGATTAATATTCTCTTCAATAATTGGTTATTTTGTTTTCAACGATGTTCCGGATATATATACCTGGATTGGCGCTTCAATAATTTTTATAGGTGTATTAATCATTTCTTATAGAGAAATGAAGCTTAAAAAAGAAATTGTTAGTAAAAAATTAAATATAAATACTTAAAACATATTTTTAAATTCTTAATTTTTGGGTATAAATATTAAACATAATCCATTATTACAAAATCTTTTTCCATTCGGACCAGGTCCGTCATTAAAAACATGTCCGTGATGTGCTCCACAATTTGAACAATGATATTCTATTCTTTTCATCCCAAAAGAATAATCTATTTTAGTTTTAAAAGCTCCTGGTAAAGACTCTGTAAAAGATGGCCAGCCAGTACCACTATCAAATTTTGATGTAGATGCAAAAAGCTTAGCTCCACAATTAACACAATGAAAGAAACCCTTTCTATTTTCGTTATTTAAAGGACTAGAAAATGGTCGTTCAGTGGACTCGTTGAACAAAATTTTCTTCTGCTCATTGGTAAGATTTTGGTTAATAATCTTTTTAGCTGATGAATATATAGGGCTATAAGGTAATAAAAGTGTTGATAAATATGATAAACTCAACAATTTCAAAAATTTTCTTCTTAATGATTTAATTTTTCTCATTTATTTTTTCCAATCAATATTGTACATGGCCTCATTTCGTCTAAAAGGTGGAAGAGTAAATGGACCATTGTAAGTAGCTTTAATAGCCGTTCCTTTGATTGCGATATTGTCTTCCAAGAGTTTTTGTTTTAAAATTTTTCTATGTTTAATAAAGTTTTTATCTGAAGATCTTCCAGAATATCTTATTACAGCATAATAACCACCCCTCATTTTTACTATCTCAACTTCAGGATTGGATGGAATGGGTGTTGTTTTTTCGTTAAATTTTGATGGAAGATAAAACTGCATAAAAAAATCATTTCCACTTTCTGTTTGAGTAACAGGTGTGGTCATATCTATTTTTTCAGATGTAAGATTTGATCCAGAAATATAATTAAAAAGCTTCCTAAAACTTCTATCTTGATTACTATTTTTAGATTGAACGGCAATACGGTCCGAATAAAGTCGTATTTCATAAATATCATTTTTGTTTATAACTCTATATCCAGATTCTTCATAAGCCATTAGATCAGAATATGTTAATAAGGATAATAGGTAAACTATAAAAAAAATTACTAGTTGTTTTTTTTTCACCAATTTATTTATTTATTTTTTTATTTATTTCGTTCTCGCAATATTTTTTAATTTCTGCTTTTGACATATTTGAAGAATTAATTTTTTTTTGAGCAATAACACAAGCCAAAATAGATTTGTTTATACCGTGTTCGCTGTAATTAATTCTTGTTAAATACAGAGCAATTATTGCAAAAATAATAAAAACAATAAATTTAATATTTTTTTTCATTTAAATTTCGGATTTAGCTTTAATTCTTTCATATGCTAATCTAGTATATATTCCAATATTTAAAAAGGGTTGTGGTGGTAATCTATTGGGTTTTTTTCTTTCTTCTATAATAGAAATTTCCTCTGATTGTTGATTTGAAGACATAAGAGCAATTTGTTCTCCAAATAATGTTCCTACTCCTATACCTGACCCATTATAACAGCCAGCGGCAAATATTTTATCGTCTATTCTTTCAAAGATTTGTGAACTATTAGCGCTTCTACATACTACGCCTGACCAACTATGTTGAATTAAATCTGCAGCCAAATTTGGGAATCTTTTTTTAATTCCTAACTTATGTAGTTCTACCCTTCTTGATAAAGTAATTGAATCCATTAAATTTGGATTTTTTACTTCAGCTGTATTTCTAATGAGTATTCTCTTATCTTTTGTCAATCTAATTGTGGCTCCCATAGGTCTAATAGGTAATACCCCCCATTCATTTGGAGAACCTATGCTTTTGAATTCTTGATCATTTAATGGCCTGGTCATACTTGCTGTTAAGGTAATTGGGAAACTATAGTTTTTTTTTATATTTAAAGATCTTAAAAAACCATTAGTACAAAAAATTATTTTTTTCGATTGAATTTGACTGTTTTTAAACTGACATATAATTTTATCATTAATTTTTTTCCAGCTTAATAATTGAGTATTTTCAAATAGATCAACATTTTCGGGCAAAGTATCCACCATTGATCTAATTAGTTTTGCTGGATTTAGAAGAATCCCACCTTTCGTATATACAGCTATATTATAAAAAGATGTTCCTAATTTTTTTTCTAATTCATTCTTATAAAGTATTTTATTTTCATAATTCAGATCATTTAACAAATTACTAAAAAATTTTGCTATAGTTTCATCTTCTAATTTCGATGAAGCAAAATATTTTCCACACTCGTTCCAGTCACAATCAACTTGATGTTCCTTGATATATTTTTTTACAGCTTTTATGCCTAGATCGTAAATTTTTACTTTCTTCTTGTAAGCATCAATATCTTTATTTGAAGTAAATCCATCATTTAAAGTTGTATCAACAAGATATCCTGAATTTCTACTACTACCTCCTTCTCCAGCTATTTGAGCATCCACTATTATTATTTTTTTTTTATTATCAATTTCATAAAGTTTTCTGGCTGTTGACAAGCCGGTGTAACCAGCTCCAATAATCAAATAGTCTGATAATAAATCTTTATTTAATGTTTTAATATTTATTCTTTTGGGCAACTGATTTAGCCAACCACATCCATTATCGTTTATTAAGTTCAATTTAAATATTTTGGTTATCAGGTAAAGAAACAGGTAAATGATAACTTGGATCTTTTTTTTGTTTTAGTAGTGTTGGAATTATATCTTTGTAAGCATCAATTATTCCATTTTTAGTCTTTGGTAATTGATCTTTTATATGTTCATACAATTTATCAAGATTATATGATGGAATTGTTGGATACATATGGTGAACGCAATGATATTCCATTTTCCAATATAAAAAACTTAAAATTGGATTAAGATACATGTCTCTAGCTGATAAACGAAGATCTTTAACATCTCTTGCCAACCCAGCATGTTGAGTAAATGCAATAAGTTTATGCAATGTCTTTCCATAAAAATGAGGTAAAACTAAAAATAAAGCAGGAAGCCAAGAATTAATGTAAATAGAAAATAGTATTACTGATAACCATATAAAAACATATATTCTAGAAATTAAAATACTTTTTGATTTTGCTTGTTCGGGAATACAATCATTCATAACTTTTGTGTTAATTCCTAGAGAGTGCTTGATAATTTCAAATGTTATATCATTTTTTATAAAAACCAAATTTCCAAAAGGAATTATTTCTTTTATTAATCTTGTAATTGTATTTTTTAAATCATTTCCATATTCAATTTCATGATCATAAGGATTTTCAGTTGAATAAGTGTTTCCATGGTGAATAAAATGACTATATCTCCATCTTATTGGTTCGAAACATGACATATAGCAAGAAATATAATAAAAAATTTCATTTAATAATTTAGATTTAAAAGCAGTTTTATGTCCTGTTTCATGCCAAATTGGATTTGAAAAACAATAAATATTTCCATAAATTAAAATCCAAAATATTCCCCACCAAGTACCCCAGTTATAAAATGATAAATATCCTGTAATAATTAATAAAGAAAAAAATATTACAATGTGAATAAATCCTTTTAAATCAGATTTTTTTGAAAGTCCTTTAAGAACTTCTTTGTCGACTTTACATCTATAATATTTGTTTAAATCTACTTCCATAGTTTAAATTATGTATAATTATTATACATGATATTAAAACGAATTAGATACTCAACAATAATTTAAATACTTATTTTTAATTTGATATTGATTTTTGAGGTTTCATATCGTTCTTATCAATACCGGCTACTTGAACTGGCTTTTTCATAGCATCTCTTCTAAATGGTTCTCCTAGTTCTTGATTAAGAATTACTTCAATAAATGTTGTTATACCTTGTTTTTGATCTTCACAAGATTGTCTTATAGCTTTAGTAGTTTCTTCCATTGTTTTAACTGAAATTCCTTTTAATCCACATGCGTTAGCAACTTTTGCATAACTTAATTCTGGATCAAGTTCAGTTCCAACAAAATTATCATCAAACCATAAAATAGAATTTCTTTTTTCAGCACCCCATTGATAATTTCTGAAAATAACCATTGTAATTGCTGGCCACTCTTCTCTTGCGCATGAACTCATCTCATTCATACTAATTCCAAAAGCTCCATCTCCAGCAAACCCTATAACTGGTGTATCCGGACAGCCTATTTTTGCACCTAATATTGATGGGAAACCATAACCGCACGGACCAAATAAGCCTGGTGCTAAATATTTTCTACCTTTTTCAAAAGTTGGATATGCATTTCCAATTGCACAATTGTTTCCAATATCACTTGATATAATTACATCATCTGGCATTCCAGACTGAATAGCTCTCCATGCTTGTCTTGGTGACATTCTATCGCTATCTCTTTCTCTTGCTTCTTTATTCCAAACTGTGCCAGGATCATCTTCTTCATGATCTAATCCTGTTAAAGTCTGTAACCATGCTGATTTTTTTTGATGAATTAAATTTTTTCTGTTTTCTCTCCCATTGTCTCCTGCGTTTGGTAAAAGTTTTTCTAACAATTGTAGAGAAACCATTTTTGCGTCACCGCAGATACCTACAGTTACTTTTTTTGTTAAACCAATTCTATCTGGATTCATGTCTACTTGAATAATGGTTGCTTCTTTTGGCCAATAGTCAATTCCATAGCCTGGTAAAGTTGAAAAAGGATTTAATCTAGTTCCTAAAGCCAAAACCACATCTGCTTTTGAAATTAATTCCATAGCAGCTTTAGAACCATTATAACCTAATGGTCCAACAGCCAATGGGTGGCTTCCTGGAAAACTATCATTATGTTGATATCCACTGCAAACTGGAGCATCTAGTTTTTCAGCTAGTTTCTTACAATCTTCTATAGCATTACCAATTACAACTCCAGCCCCAGATAAAATAACAGGAAATTTTGCTTCTGATAAAAGTTTTGCAGCATTATTAATAGCCTCTTTTCCCCCTCCCTGTCTTTCAAATCTAACAATTGGAGGAAGTTCAATATCGACAACTTGAGTCCAGTAGTCTCTTGGAACGTTAATCTGTGCAGGAGCTGATCCTCTAAAAGCTTTTTCAATAACTCTATTTAAAACTTCAGCCATTCTAGATGGATCTCTTACTTCTTCTTGGTAGCAAACCATATCTTTAAATAAATTCATTTGTTCAACTTCTTGAAAACCACCTTGTCCCATTGTTTTATTTGCTGCTTGAGGAGTTACTAAAAGTAAAGGAGTGTGATTCCAATAAGCTGTTTTAATTGGAGTAACTAATCCTGTTATTCCGGGTCCATTTTGAGCAATGACCATTGACATTTTTCCTGTTGCTCTTGTATACCCATCGGCAATCAAGCCTCCATTAGTTTCATGCGCAACATCCCAAAAAGTAATTCCTGCTTTTGGAAATAAATCTGAAATAGGCATAAAGGCAGAACCTATAATTCCAAAAGCATGCTCTATGCCATGTTTTTGCAGAACTTTTACAAAAGCCTCTTCTGTTGTCATTTTTGTCATATCAAAACCTTAATAAATTTTATTTTTTAATTGTCAAAGAAATCAATTCATATATAAATTGCTCAAAATTTCAAACAAAGAATACGTCGCAATGGCAAATACAGATATTATAATTCACGATGAAAAAGACAACGTAGGTGTTGTTGTTATTGAAAAAATTATACCAAATCAAGATTGTAACTGTTGGGTTATGGAAAATGATAGTTCTGTTCAAATACAATCAAAAAATGAAATTCCTTTAGGTCATAAAATAGCAATGACTGACTTTAAAGAAGGTGACACAATTATCAAATATGGCCATGATATTGGTAAAGTAGTTAAATCAATAAAAAAAGGTGAACATGTTCATGTTCACAATGTAAAAACTAAGAAGTGGTAATTTTATGAAAATTCCAGAAAGTTTTTTAGGTTATAAAAGAGAAAACAAAAGAGTTGGAACTAGAAATCACGTAGTAATTCTACCAGTTGATGATATTTCTAATGCTTGTGCAGAAGCGGTTGCTAATAATATTAAAGGAACTTTTGCTATACCTCATGCTTATGGAAGACTTCAATTTGGTGCTGACCTTGAATTATTTTTTGACACAATGATTGGTACCGGAAAAAATCCAAATGTTGCAGCATGTGTTGTCATTGGCATAGAACCGAAGTGGACTAAAAAAATTGTTGATGCAATAGCAACGACAGGAAAACCTGTTGAAGGTTTTAGTATTGAAGGAGCTGGTGATATTGAAACTATAATGAAAGCTTCTAGAAAAGCACAAGAATTTTCACAATGGGCATCTGAGAAACAAAGAGAAGAATGCCCTTTAAGTGATTTATGGATATCTGTTAAGTGTGGAGAATCTGATACGACTTCAGGTATGGCGGCTAATCCAGCGGTTGGTAATTTAATGGATAAACTAGAACCCTTAGGAGTGCATCTTTGCTTTGGAGAAACTTCAGAGTTAACTGGAGCTGAGAAAGTTTGTGCTACCAGAGGCGCCACACCAGAAGCTTCTGATAAATTTATGAAAACATGGAGTGATTATAACGATTTTATACTTAAGGAAGCTACTGATGATCTTTCAGAAAGTCAACCAACAGCAGGTAATATTGCCGGAGGTCTTACTACAATTGAAGAAAAAGCATTTGGAAATTTTCAAAAAATTGGATCAAGAAAATTCATCGATGTATTAACGCCAGCTGAAGAGCCAAAAAATGGCCCTGGATTATATTTTATGGACACTTCTTCTGCAGCAGGAGAATGTTTAACTTTACAAGCTGCCGCAGGTTTTAATATTCATTTGTTTCCAACTGGACAAGGTAATATTATTGGCAATGCAATTGAACCTGTAGTGAAATTAACAGGTAACCCCAGCACTGCTGTTAATATGAAAGAACATATTGATTTAGATGTTTCAAAAATTTTAAAAAGAGAAATGAATATGGATCAAGCTGGAGATGAATTAATAAAAACTACTATTCGGGCTGCTAGTGGACGTTTAACATGTGCTGAAGTACTTGGTCATAAAGAGTTTATTATGACAAAACTTTACAGAAGTGCTTAAATTTAAGAAGCTTGTTTAGCTTTTTTTCTAAAATCAGAAATAATTTTTCTAATAATTGCAGCACCAACACCAAGCACAAGTGCCAAACCTATAGAGAATATTCCATAAATAATTGGAGCATTTATAGAAATATCTTTAATAAATTTTGCAAATGGACTTAGTGATTTAATTCCATTACTGTCAGATACCATTCTAATTGTTTTTTCTGCAAAAAAAGCATCGTAAGCAATAGCTATACCAACAAGTAATAATAAAATTGCTAAAATTGTTTTAAACTGAGAACTATCAAATTTTTCACCAATTTTTTGACCTATCTGTACACCTAAAATAGAACCTAGAATTAAAACCATAACAAGCATAAGATCAATTGATCCATAGTGAAAAGCGTGAAGAACTGTTACTATTGCACTTACAAAAATAGTAACAAATAATGAAGTGCCTGGGATAAGTTTAGTTGGCATACCAATAATGTAAATCATTGCAGGAACTAAAATAAAAGCTCCACCAATACCCATTATAGCTGCGAGATAACCAACTAAGAGACCTATTATGATTGGTGTAAATACACTTTCATATAATTTTGATTTCTTAAATCTCATTCTAAATGGAAGACCGTGTATCCAATAGTGCGAATGGAGTTTTTTCTTTATTGTTATTTTTCTTCTAGCTCTATCTATTTCGCTAATTCCTTGAACTAACATTATTGTGCCAATAATTGCTAAAATATACATATAGGCTAATGAAATAACGATATTAATTTTACCTATATCTTTAAAATAAGAAAAAGTAATAATACCTAAAATTGTTCCAATCGCTCCTCCTATAACAATCATTAATCCCATTTTATAATCTAAAGTACCTTTTAGATAATGTGTGGTAGATCCTGATATTGATGTTCCTAGAATATTATTGGCTTCATTGGGGACAGCATAAGCTGGAGGAATGCCTAAAAAAATTAAAAATGGAGTCATTAAAAAACCACCACCTACACCAAATAAGCCTGAAAGAACTCCAACAACTAAGCTAAGAATAAAAATTAACGGAAGGTTTACATATACTTCTGCTATTGGAAGAAAATATTCCATATGCTCCTAACTATTCTTATAGAATATTAATGTCAACTATTTGATTAAATATTAAAAATCGTTCCAAAAATAATAACACCCCAATAAGCAGTTAAACCAAAATATATAGCTGATTTAGTGCTAATTATTGTTTGAAAATTTGGGATTTGTTTAACGTAAGTTTTAATATTTTTTTCAAATTTGTTAAACATAGATGCCAAGTACACCCAGTTTAAATATTTTGCAAGTAGATTTTAATAAAAATTAAAAAAATATTTTAAAATATTGTGGCTCCAAAAACTTTAATTATATCTCCTTCGTCTCCTAAAACGAGTCGACCCAAGAACTCTCCTGGTATCTTGGTGCTTGTCTGCTTATACAGTACCGTAACATACAAACCTCTTCTAATACATCCAAAAGCTTTACATCCTTCTGATAATGTTGATATTAGTTCATTGTTAGCCCATTGTTTACCTAACTCAACCTCATTAGCTCCGTAAAGCATCTGAGATGACAAATCTTTAGTAAAACCACCATAGTCTTTTATATTTGATGACTTTACTAAATTAGCCCAAATTGGTTCAGCAATTTTGATTATTTCATCATCAGACTTGTCTGTAATACTCATTAATTTGATATTATATCTTAAGAAGCTTCTTTTTTCTCTTTTTCATCTACAATGTGATAAACAGGAACTTTTTCTAGAGTAAACTTACCAGTTTTAGGATCTCTTCTTGATACTGTTAAACAATGCCAATTTTCGTCATCTAGCTTTATATGATCACCTCTGTAATAATAGCCTGGCCAACGAGTTTCTTCACGGAACATCGTATGCTCTGTTACGCACTGTGAAGTAAGAGCTCGATGTTTTAGCTCCCAAGCTCTCATTAGTTGGTGATAGTCCTCAGCACCAACATTTTCTAAATCTTCTTGTAGCCATTCTAATAACTCTAGCCCTCTTTTAAGCATATTGGCATTAGTCATGTAGTTGGTAGCAATACCACCTACATATTCATCCATAATTCTTTGAAGTCTTTGAAGACCTTGGATTGGAGATATATAACTTGGAGAAACCGTTCCTCCAGTAATTTCATTTCTACCGACAGTATAATTCTCTAATGGTTTAAATATAATTTCTTTAAAATCTTCACATTGCTTATCACTTACTTTTATGTCTGTGGCTTTTTTATCCTCAATATATTTAACAGCTGCTTTTGCGGCTAATCTTCCTTCTGTAAATGACCCTGATGAGAATTTATGTGCACTTCCTCCTACTGTATCTCCTGCTCCAAAAAGACCTTCTACAGTTAACATTCTATTATATCCCCAAAAATATTCTGGAGGTGAAAGATCTTCTGGTCCGCTCACCCATGCACCTGAGCAAGTCGCGTGTGAACCCATAACATATGGTTCTGATGTAGTTAGTTCAGGATTAGTGTATTTTGGATCAATATTTTGCGATGCCCATACTACTGCCTGTCCAACTGTCATTCCTAGAAAATTTTCCCATCCAACTGTTTCTAAATGAGGATCTTGAAATGCTTCTGTAGTAACCATGTGAATTGGTCCGCCACCAGCCATTGTTTCTTGAATAAAGGCATGATTACGCAAACAAGTTGGTGTTGGGTGATGATCAATATATTCACCAACCATTTCTTTTGTATGGTCATACCATTTTTTTTCATAATTTTCTCCATTGGCATTTTGGGTATAAGTTTTTAAGTGTAAGAAATAAGCTCCAACTGGACCATATCCATCTTTAAATCTACATAACACAATTCTGTTTTCCATTTGAGTCATTTTGGCACCAACAGCAATTGGTAAAGCATAAGCTGAGCCATTGCTCCATGGTGCGTACCAAGTTCTACCCATTCCTTCTCCTACAGCTCTTGGTTTAAATATGTGAGATGCACCACCAGCAGCAACTATTACTGTTTTTGCTCTAAATACATGGTAGTCACCTGTTCTCATGTTGAATCCTACAGCTCCACCCACTCTATTCTCTTTTGTTTCATCCATAAGCAGATGAGTAATCATAATTCTATTGTATATTTTGTCAGCAGATTTTTTTGCAGCTTCGGCAACAATTGGTTTATAACTTTCACCATGTATCATTATTTGCCATTTGCCTTCTCTTAAATAACGACCAGTTTTTTCGTTTTTCATCATAGGCAATCCCCACTCATCAAACATATGTACCGTTGAGTCAACATGACGAGCCATATCATAACCAAGATCTTCTCTCACCATACCCATTAGATCATTACGAGCATATCTCACATGATCTTCGGGTTGATTTTCATCCCATTGCATACCCATATAGCAGTTTATTGCATAAAGACCCTGAGCCACAGCTCCACTTCTGTCAATATTTGCTTTTTCAACGCAAATTATTTTTAAATCTCTACCCCAGTGCCTAGCTTCAAAAGCTGCACCTGTTCCAGCCATACCTCCGCCTACAACTAAAATATCACAATCCTCTAATACTGTTTTTCTGGCCATTAATAATAAACTCCTTTTTTAAATGCACTTTTTTCTACTTTTGGTAATTCTTTGTTTGTATTTAAACCCTCTGGTTCTGAATAAAGAATTTGAGAATTTATTTCTCCTTGATTAGGTTTTTCGCCATCAGCAAGTTTTGGAATAAATTTACCCCAAGGTTTTGTTGTAATTGGAGATACAAAATCTTTTTCAGTTCCATTCCTAAATTTTATTTTCCAAGATATAGTTCCTTTTTCCTCTTCTCTTCTAACTCTTACACTATGTCCCATTGGCGCAAAATCAGCATAGCCACGAACATCAATAGCATGATTAGGGCAAGCCTTAACACATGAGTAACATTCCCAGCAAAAGTTTGGTTCTATATTCTTTGCTCGTCTAATAGTTTCATCTATATGCATGATATCAGAAGGACAAATATCTACACAGTGTCCACATCCATCACATCTGGTCATGTATACAAAAGTTGACATAATTTTATTTTTTTCCTTTCAGTATCATATTAATAATGTTTTGGCTCTTCTCTTTTTATTCCTTTTCCAAATTGTTCTGGTGCTTCCGATTCTGGAGGAAGATTGTCTCTTGATCCATCAGCTTCTGCTAAATTTTTTTGAATTGCTGCCCCAGGTTTATAAAACATGTGTGCAAATTTAGACCAATATACTCCACCAAATAATATTAGGTTAGATACAATAAATAGAACTAAAAATACTTTATCATCCCATCTGTCATTTAAATTCAACGATTGTAAATAAGACCAAATTAATCCAAATAAAGAAGTTGCAATAAGCGCAAGTACAAATAAGTCTGCTTTAATAATTCTGTACCAAGGTTGAGCTTCAGAATAAACATCTACTCTTAAAAAAAACCAAAACCATGATCCACCTAATATCGTCATTATAGCACCTGCGTGCCAGATAATTGGCCATACTGATGGAGTCTCTGAGGATGGACTTGAATAACAAAAAATCATTACTGCTGAACCAATCCAAAATAAAATAGTTCCATACATACCAAGAAGATGTGCTGCTCTTCTTTTTCCAGCTCCTAATTCGGATGTAGTAGCAATATCACTAACAATAGTTTTGGAAATTACAGATATTTTCTCACCATAACTTAAAGTTTTTTTAGCAGATAATTTTGCTTTTTTTGCGTTTTCAAAAAAATACTTAACATTCTTTTTATGAATGATGTCTAAAAGAGTTCCTGCAATCACTAGTACTGCCATGACAATAACAAACCATTGCATAAAAAGTGGCGGAACAGTCTCTGCTAGCACCGAAAATGGATTGGTTGATATCACTCTGATTTGTCTCCCTTTTTGAAAATGTTTTTTAGTACACTTATTAAAATAGATCAACAGTGCATTATAGACATTAATTGTGTGGATAACTTAGTTTTTATTTAGTTTTACGAGTATAATGTTGTTTAGAGGGAATGACACCTCTTACACCACCTTGAGGATTCTCAACATCTCCTTCTCTTCTAGGAATCAAATGAATGTGGCAGTGAAGTATTGATTGACCAGCTGATTTTCCAGAATTATTTCCAATATTGAAACCTGATACTGAAACATCATCAGATTTTATTCTATTTTTAATTTTTTTAATCAGATCGTGACAAGCTAATAATTCATCATTAGTTAAATCATAATAATTTTTAATATGCCTCTTGGGAATAATTAAAGAATGAAATTTTGACACAGGATAAGAATCATA
>CACDAL010000010.1 GCA_902550805.1 uncultured Pelagibacteraceae bacterium | reverse complement strand
AGGAAAAAAAACTATAGGTATTGATTTAGATATGTTTGACTTAAATATAAATGAAGGGAAAGCTGTCTCAATTAAACCAAAAAAAGTAGATCAAAATTCAAAAAGACTATGGGGCATGAACAGAAGTTTAATAAATAATGCAATAATTGGAGCAAGCAAAGGATACGAAAAAATTCTAGAACTAAGTGGAGTAGGTTTTAGAGCTACTTTAAAAGGAAACCAACTTAGTTTGGAATTAGGATTTAGCCATGTAGTTATCTTTGATATACCTGAAGAAATTAAAATTTCTGTTGAAAAACAAACTACAATAAAAATTAATGGTTCAGACAAACAGTTAGTAGGGATGGTAGCTTCTAAGATTAAAAGTTTAAGACCACCCGAACCTTATAAAGGAAAAGGTATTAAGGAAAAAGGCCAATATATCTTAAGAAAAGAAGGAAAGAAAAAGTAATGAAGTTGTCAACAGTAGATAGGAAGAGATACAGAGTTAGAAAAAAAATTAAAAAAGTAAGCTCTGGAGATAGATTTAGATTAAGCGTTTCTAGATCTTCAAAAAATATAAGCGCTCAGATTATAGATGATATAAATAAAGTGACTTTGGTTACATCATCATCATTAGAAAAAGAAATAAAATTACAAAAAAAAACAAAAACTGAAATTTCTGCAATTGTTGCGGAAAATTTAGCAAAAAAAGCACAAGAAAAAAAAATAAAAAAAGTATATTTCGATAGAGGAATTTATAAATATCACGGTAGAGTTAAAATATTTGCAGAAACTTTAAGAAAAAATGGATTGGAATTTTAAATTATGGATAAAAATACAGAATATTTGGAAAAATTAGTACACATTAATAGAATTACTAAAGTTGTTAAAGGTGGAAGAAGATTTGGATTTTCAGCATTGGTAGTAGTAGGAAATCAAAACGGAAAAATTGGCATAGCACACGCTAAAGCAAAACAAGTTCCTGATGCAATAAAAAAAGCCAACGATTTAGCAAAAAGAAATTTAAAGCAAATTCCATTAAGAGAAGGTAGAACAATACATCATGACATCTCAGGTAAAGATGGGGCAGGAAAAATTAAGTTAAGAGCAGCCCCTAAAGGAACAGGTATAATAGCCGGTGGACCAGTTAGAGCTGTATGTGAAGTATTGGGCATAAAAGATATAGTTGCTAAATCATTAGGTACGGCTAATCCGCACAATGTAATCAGAGCATGTATGAAAGCTTTATCAAAACAAAATTCACCAAAAAATATTTCTAATTTGAGAAATAAAAAAATATCAGAGATAATTGAAAAAAGAGGATAATGTCATTACTTAACACAACATCGCAAGTTAAAATAAAAAAAATTAGAGTAGGAAGAGGAATTGGATCAGGAAAAGGGAAAACTTGTGGCAGAGGTGTGAAGGGTCAAAAATCTAGATCTGGAGTAGCAATTAAAAGCTTTGAAGGTGGTCAAATGCCTTTATATAGAAGACTTCCTAAAAGAGGATTTAATTCTATTAAAAAAATTAATATAGCAAAAATAAACCTATCAAATATTCAAATTTTTATTGATAATAAAGTTATAAAACCTGAAGAAAAAATAAATTTAAAGTCATTGATTAAAGTTGGAATCTTAAAAAACTCTGATTTAAAATTTAAAATATTAGGCACAGGAGAAGTAAAAACAAAAATTGATATTGAGGCAGATTTTTCATCAAAATCAGCTAAAGAAAAAATTGAAAAAGCTGGCGGTATAGTAACTCTAAAAAATAATAAATAGTAAATGAGCGAGTCATCCCAAACAAGCGATTTAAGAAATCGAATTTTATTCACTATTTTTATTCTGTCGATTTATAGATTAGGTACATTTATACCATTGCCAGGCATAGATCCTGAACAGTTGCAAATTATGATGGAAGGTAATCAAAAAGGTTTACTTGGCATGTTTAATGTTTTTGCTGGTGGAGCTGTAAGCAGAATGGCAATCTTTGCTTTAGGAATTATGCCATATATATCTTCATCTATCATAGTTCAATTGTTAACAGGAGTTTCTGATTATTTTAAAAATTTAAAAGCACAAGGAGAAATAGGAAGACAAAAAATTACACAAATAACAAGATATGGAACAGTATTACTAGCCACCATTCAAGGGTATGGATTATCTGTAGGTTTAGAATCTTCAGTTAATTTAGTTATAAATCCTGGTTTATTTTTTAAAATAACAACAGTAACGACAATAGTCGCCGGTACAATGTTTTTAATGTGGCTTGGTGAGCAAATCACGCAAAGAGGTATAGGAAACGGTATATCACTTATAATATTCTCCGGAATTGTTGCAGAAATACCTAGAGCCTTGGTTACAACATTTGAATTAGGAAGAACAGGAGCCATATCAACACTTATGATAATCTTTATTTTTGTTTTACTAGTTATAACAATTATGTTTATCGTTTTTATGGAGAGAGCATTAAGGAAAATTTTAATAAATTATCCAAAAAGACAAATGGGAAATAAAATTTATGGAGGAGACTCTTCTCATTTACCTTTAAAAATAAATTCCGCTGGAGTTATTCCTGCAATTTTTGCTTCTGCTTTATTACTTCTTCCAGTTACATTTTCTAATTTTAACGTTTCGCAAAATGAAATTTTTTTAAATATAACTTCTTATTTTTCCCAAGGACAACCTCTCTATATGATTTTATATGCATCAGGTATTATTTTTTTTACATTTTTTTATACTTCAATTACATTTAATCCAAATGAAACTGCGGAAAATTTAAGAAAGTATGGAGGGTTCATACCAGGAATTAGACCAGGCGAAAGTACAGCTATCTACATAGATACAATTCTAACAAGATTGACAACTATAGGCTCACTGTATCTAGCGTTAGTTTGTTTGATGCCAGAATTTTTAATTGCAAATTATCCTATTCCTTTTTATTTAGGAGGAACTTCAATATTAATTGTTGTAGTTGTAGCTATAGACACTGTTACCCAAATACAAACTAGACTTATGAGCTCACAGTATGAACAATTGATAAAAAAAACAAAGTTTGGAAGATAAAGAAAGTGAATGTTATAATTTTTGGCCCACCAGGTGCTGGAAAAGGAACGCAAGCTCAGTATATTGTAAATAAGTTTAATCTTCATCAAGTATCTACAGGTGATCTTTTAAGAAGTGAGATAAAAAATCGAACAGATACAGGAAAAGAAATAGAACATATAATTTCAAAGGGAGATTTTGCTACAGATGATATTGTTAATAGGCTATTAAAAAAAGTTATTACTAATTCAAACTACAGAAATAGAATTGTTTTTGATGGTTATCCAAGAAATATAAATCAGGCTGAAAATTTAGAAATAATTCTTAACTCCGATAATCAATCTATAAATTTTATATTATTTTTAAAAGTATCAAGAGATATTTTAGAAAAAAGAATTTTAGGTAGAGTTACATGTGAAAAGTGTAATAAAATATTTAATAAATTTATTGATAGTAATGAGATTGATAATCATCCTTGCGGAGAAAACTACATGATTAAAAGAAAGGATGATAATGAAGAAACCATTATAAATAGATACGATGAATATATGAAAAAAACAAAACCAGTTTTAGATTTTTATTCATCAAGAAGTTATTTTCATGAAATTGATGGAAGTAATAAAATCGAACAAATTTCAAGGAAAATTGAGCAAATTTTCAAAGTATAATACATTGACTTTAAAACAACTTCTTATATAAAAGGCTAAATTTTATCACAATATTATGGCTCGTATCGCAGGTGTAAATATTCCACAAAACAAATTAGTTCATATAGGTTTAACATATATATTTGGAATAGGAGACAAATTTTCAAATGAAATATGTAATGCACTAGAGATACCTAAATCTAAAAGAGTGAATGAACTTACCGATGAACAAATATTAAAAATAAGAGAATATATTGATCAGAAGTTTACTGTTGAAGGAGATTTAAGAAGAGAAAATTCTTTAAGTATTAAAAGACTTATTGATTTAGCAACTTACAGAGGAACTAGACATAGAAAAAAACTTCCAGTAAGAGGCCAAAGAACACGCTGTAATTCTAGAACTAGAAAAGGTAAGGCAATTGCAATTGCAGGGAAAAAACTAACACCACTTAAAAAATAAAAATGAAAAAAGATAATATTGAAACCAAAGATCAAATTAATGAAGATCAAAAAAAATCAAAAAAAAGTTCTTACTCTAAAAAGAAAAAAACGAAAAAAAATATTCTTAATGGAATAGCCTATGTTCAATCTACATTTAATAATACTATAGTGTCTATAGCTGATACAAATGGCAATGTTATATCTTGGGCATCAGCTGGTCAAAAGGGCTTTAAAGGTTCAAGAAAATCTACTCCTTACGCAGCACAAGTGGCCGCAGATTCAGCAGCCGCTAAAGCTCTTGAAGTAGGAATGAAAATATTATCTGTTGAAGTAAAAGGACCTGGTTCTGGAAGAGAAACAGCATTAAGAGCATTACAAGCAAGAGGATTTAAAATTGTGTCAATTAAAGATACTACACCTATGCCACACAATGGATCAAGACCACCAAAAAAAAGGAGAGTGTAAATGGAAACATCAGCAGTAAATACAAAAAATTGGAAATCACTAATTAAACCACCTAAATTGGATATTCAACTAAGTGATGATAAATCTTACGCCAAAATAATAGCCGAACCACTTGAAAAAGGATATGGTTTAACTTTAGGAAACTCATTAAGAAGAATTTTATTATCATCAATTAGAGGAACTGCAGTAACAGCAGTTCAAATTGATGGAGTGTTACATGAATTTACTTCTATAAAAGGTGTTAGAGAAGATGTTACAGATATAGTTTTAAACGTAAAATCACTAGCTTTAAAAAGTAATTCAGATGTAAATAAAAAATTAATATTAGATGCAAAAGGCCCAGGCGAAATTAAAGCATCAAATATAACTTCTGTTACTGATATTGAAATTTTAAATCCAGATTTAGTCATTTGTAATCTTGATGAAAATACTAATTTTCATATGGAAATGTCAGTAGGTACTGGAAAAGGTTACGTATCAGCCGAGCTAAATAAACCAGAAGAGCCACCATTAGGATTGATACCTATAGATTCATTATTTAGTCCAGTTAAAAAAGTTTCTTACTCAATAAGCACAGCAAGAGAAGGTAAAGCTTTAGACTATGATAAATTAATAATGGAAGTTGAAACAAATGGATCAATTTCGGCAGAGGACGCTGTGGCATATTCAGCTAGAATTTTTCAAGATCAATTAAAAATGTTCGTGAATTTTGATGAACCTCAAGAAGTAATTGTACGAGAACAATCTACTGAACCAGAGTTTAATAAAAACTTGTTACGTAAAGTCGATGAGTTAGAATTGTCAGTTAGATCAATGAATTGTTTAAAAAATGATAATATAATTTATATAGGAGACTTGGTACAAAAATCAGAAGGTGAGATGCTTAGAACACCAAATTTTGGAAGAAAATCTTTGAATGAAATTAAAGAAGTTTTAACAGGCATGTCCCTATATCTTGGAATGGAAATACCTAATTGGCCACCTGATAATATAGCAGAATTGTCAAAGAAATTAGAGGAAGCAATCTAATGAGACATCGATTTGGTTATAAAAAATTAAATAGAACATCAGAACACAGAAAAGCTCTAATAAAAAATATGCTCAATTCTTTAATAAAGTATGAACAGATAACCACAACTCTTCCAAAAGCTAAAGTGTTAAAGCCACAGGCAGATAAGATAATAACTTTGGGAAAAAAAGATACATTACAAAATACAAAATTATTAATTTCAAAATTACAGGACTCAAAATCAACATCAAAAGTTAGAAAAACTTTATCTAAAAGATATGAAAATAGAAAAGGTGGATATACTAGAATTATTAAATCAGGATTTAGGTATGGAGATAAAGCACCAATGGCTGTAATAGAATTTGTTGATAGAGATGTTGAGGCAAAAAGAGTAGACAGAAAGAAAAAGGAAGCAAAAAAAGAAACTAAACAAGAAGAACCAAAAATAGCCTCTAAATAATATTTTTAATAATATTTACTGATGAAAAAAAACTATATCGTTGAAGAAACGTTCAACGAAATGAGGATTGATCGTTGGTTGAGACATAGATTTGGCAAAATTCCTCAAAGTTTTATAGAAAAAAATTTAAGAAACGGAAAAATTAAATTAAATAATAAGAAAATAAAAAGTTCTGTAAAAATTAAAACTAACGATAAGATAGATATTTTTAATTTTAATTTTAAAGAAAAAATAACTTTAAGACAAAATAAATTTAAACCTTCTAATGAAATTATAAAAGAAAATGAAAATTTAATAATTGATAATAATGATGATTTTATTGTTATTAATAAAAAATCTGGAATATCAGTCCAAGGAGGAACTAAATCAAAAAAAAATCTTGTTGATATTTTTTCAAAGAGTGAAATTTTTTATAATACTAAACCATATTCAGTACATAGACTAGATAAAGATACATCTGGAGTTTTTTTATTAGCAAAAAATAGAAAAACAGCTCAACTTTTAACAACATTATTTCGTTTAAGAAAAGTTCATAAAACCTATCTTGCTATTTGTCATGGAGAATTGTTAAAAGATAAAGGTTTTTGGAAAAATGATCTAGTTCGATATGAAGGAAAAAAAAAAATTATTGAGCATGCTGAAACATCATTTAAAGTTTTAGATAAAAATATTAATTCATCTTTAGTTAAAATGAAACCTGTTACGGGGAGAAAACATCAATTAAGAAAACAATTATTTATTTTGGGACATTCTATTATAGGGGATAACAAATATAATAATCAAGTTGACACAAAATCAATTAATAAAAATTTAATGTTACATTCTTATGAAATTAAATTTATGATTAATGAAAAGAAATATACATATAGAGCATTATTACCTGAGTATTTTAAAAAAATATTAAACACTAAAAGACTTAATTTTGAAGATTAGATAAAAAATTATTTAATAATTTCTTTTTTAAATTTTTATAATTTTGTTTTTTTATAGAATGTAAATTCGTGACAGATTTATTTTTTATACCACAAGGTATAATTTTATTATATTTATTCAAATCATTAGATATATTTATTGCAAATCCATGATAAGCAATCCATTTTTTTACTTTAATTCCGATTGCTCCAATTTTTTCAATTTTATTCTTATTTTTATACCATATACCAATATTTTTTCTGTCAGCAAAAGCATGAATCTTAAAATCTTTAAGAGTATCAATAATTGTACTTTCTATTGTTGTAATTAATTTTTTAATATTTTTTCCTCTTTTTTTTAAATCTAACACAAAATAAAAAATTAATTGTCCTGGACCATGATAAGTTATTTTACCACCTCTATTAGTTTTGACAAAATTAATCGAATTATCTAAAATTTCATTTTTATTATAGCTAGTACCACCTGTATAAATTTCTTCATGTTCTAAAATCCAAATTAACTCATAATTTTTTTTCAAGTTTAGTTCTTCCAGCCTCTTCTCCATCATTGAGATTGCATATTTATATTTTATTGGTTTTATTGACTTTTTAATCTCTATATTCATTTAAAAATTGTATTATTCTTATATTGTATTAATAGTGCCATCTAAATTATAGGTAAATTTATGACTTTAGTAAAAAAAATTAAAGATAAAAAGGTAAATTTTGAATTTAATAAGGAATTCATAAAAGTTGTTACTGATAAAATTTCAAATAATGATGCTCAATTTATTACAAATTCATTCAAAGAAATGCACCCTGCTGATGCAGCTGATATTATCGAACATTTAAATGAAAATGATAGAGAAAACTTAATTAAACTTAATAATTTTAAAATTGATCCAGAGGTATTTGTTGAACTTAATGAATCAGTTCAATCAGAAATTATTACATATTTGTCTTCAGATTCTATAGTAACAATTTTAAAAAACTTAGAATCTGACGATGCAATAAAAATATTAGAAAATGTTAAAGAAAATGATAAAAATAATATACTAAGTTCTTTACCACCCAAAGATCGTTTTGCATTGCTGGAAAGCTTAAGCTATCCTGAAGATAGCGCAGCTAGAATTATGCAACGAGAATTTACAGCAATTCCTAGCAACTGGTCAGTAGGTCAAACAATCGATTATTTAAGAGAAAACAAAGAACTTCCTGAACAATTTTTAGAAATATTTATTGTTGATGAAGATTTTAAACCAATTGGAAGCGTTCCATCATCTAAAGTTTTAAGAACTTCTCGAGATACAAAAATGATTTCTATTATGTCAGAGTCTCAAGTTCTTATACCAGTTGATATGGATAAAGAAGAAGTAGGAATTTTATTTGAAAATTATAATTTAAGTTCAGCATGTGTAATAGATAAACTTAATAAGTTAGTTGGAATGATTACTTATGATGATGTATTAACTGTTTTAAAGGAAGAAACTGAAGAAGATACTTTAAGATTAGCTGGTGTTGGCGATGAAGAAATTACAGATGGGGTTATTACCAAAACAAAAAGAAGATTTAATTGGCTTCTACTTAATTTGTTTACAGCATTTATAGCAACATATTGTATAAGTTTGTTTGGTGCCACCATTCAACAAATGGTAGTTCTAGCTTTTTTAATGCCTATTGTTGCGTCTATGGGAGGAAATGCTGGCATGCAAACTTTGGCTGTAACAGTTAGGTCTCTAGCAACAAAAGATTTAACTAAAAATAATTTTACAAAAAATATTTTAAAAGAATTTAATATCGGTGTTTTAAATGGAATTATATTTGCAATAATTAGTTCATTTATTGTTCAATTATGGTTTAAAGATATAAATCTATCTATGATAATCTCTATTTCAATGATATTAACAATGATAGTTGCCGGTTTATTTGGAATACTTGTTCCAGTAACATTGAAAAAAATGAATATAGATCCAGCTATATCATCAAGCGTATTTGTGACAACGATAACAGATGTAATAGGTTTTGTTTCATTTTTGGGCGTGGGTGCATATTTTTTATAATTAAAAATTATCTATAAGTCTTATATTATTTATGTAGTAAGCTATAAAAAGCTTATATTTTTTTTTAAAATTAGATATTTTTAAATCGCTTGTATTTCTAAATTCAAGATATTCAATTCTAATTCTAAATTTTTCTTCAAGTAGATTTTTTATTTGAATTAATAAAGAATAATTTTTATTTTTTTTTCTTGAAAAAGAAATTTTGAATTTAATTAAAAATTTAGATATTAAACCAGCGTTATAATGTTCCTTTTTACTTAGTAAAAAATTCCTTGATGATAAAGCTAGTTTATTTTTATCTCTTATTGTTGGGCAATTAATTACAACGCTTTTATATTTTTTTTTAATATAATTTTTAATTAAATATAATTGTTGATAATCTTTTTCACCCATAAAAATATATTTGGCTTTAATAATTCTTAAAAATCTATCCATTATGTCCAAAACTCCTTCAAAATGACCCTTTCTATACTTGCCACACATTATTTTATCATTTTTATTTAGCTTGATTTTTTTGTTTCTTTTTTTTTTATAAATCTCAGAAGTTTTGGGAATAAAAAGATAATCAACTTTTAATTTATATAAAATTTTAAAATCATTTTTTATATTTCTTGGATATTTTGCAAAATCTTTCTTGTTATTAAATTGATTTGGATTCACATATATGCTTACCAGCGTCTTGCTGCATCTATTTTTTGAAATCTTAATTAAGGAAATATGACCATTATGTAAACCGCCCATTGTAGGCACAAATCCTAAATTTGAGTGATTATTAATTGCCTTATTTAGTTCAAAAATATTTGTAAGTATTTTCATTTGTAATAAATAAAATTATAAGTAAAACATTTAAATGATTAAACAAGCAATAATTCCTTTAGCGGGTCTAGGCACAAGACTTTTGCCTCTTTCAAGCATTTTTCCTAAAGAATTATTACCCATAAATGGTAGAGTTGGAATTGAATATATAATTGATGAATGCATAGATTCAGGTGTTAAAGAAATTATATTTATTATCTCTAAAAGAAAACAAATGATAAAAAAATATTTTTATAATGATATTTATTATAAAAAAATAATCCGAAAAAAGAAAGATCCAAAAATTATAAATGAATACCAAAAAATATTAAAATATAGAAAAATGATTAAATTTGTTTATCAAAACAAACCTTTAGGGACTGGCGATGCGATTTTAAGAACTCAAAATTTAATCAAAGATAAATTTTTTTTAATCCTATTTGCTGATGATTTGATAATGAAAAGAAATTGCATTAAGGATATGATGAAAGTCCATAATAAATATAAATCTTCAGTTATAGCAAGTATGAATGTTAAAAAAAAAATGGTTAATAGATGGGGTATTTTTTCAATTAGCAAATATTTAGATAAAAATAATTTTTTAATTTCAGATATAATTGAAAAACCTAAAACATATCAAGCTCCATCCAATAAAGCTGTAATAGGTAGATATATTTTGCCAAAATCAATTTTTAAAATACTAAAACACCAAACTAAAGGAAAAGGTGGTGAAATACACATTACTGATGCAATTAAAAAATTAATTAATGAAAAATCATTATTTATTGGACACAGGTTTAAAGGTAAATATTTAGACTGTGGAACTATGAATGGTTATATTAAATCTTCTATATCTATATCAAAATTATGAAATTATGTATAATAGGAACAGGTTATGTTGGTCTTGTAAGCGGAACATGTTTTGCTGAACTTGGCAACAATGTAATTTGTGTAGATAAAGATAAAGAAAAAATCAAAAATCTTAAATCTGGAAAAATTCCTATTTTTGAACCTGGACTTGAAGAGCTTGTTAAAAAAAATATTAAACATAATAGAATAAAATTTTCTTCAGATATTAATTCTTCAATAAAAAGATCAAATATTATTTTTATTTGCGTTGGCACACCAATTAATAAAAAAACTAATAATGCTGACTTAAAATATGTTTTTCAAGTAACAAGATCTATTAAAAACAATTTAAATAAATATAAAATAATTGTTAACAAGTCTACGGTACCAATAACTACTGGTGATAAAATAGAAAAAATTTTAATGAATAAGAAAAACAGAAACAAATTTGAAGTTGTTTCAAATCCTGAATTTTTGAGAGAAGGTGATGCTATTAGAGATTTTTTTTATCCCGACAGAGTAATTGTTGGCACTAACAATAAAAGAACCAACAGGATTATTAAGTCTCTTTATTTACCTTTAATAAAAAAAGAAAGTAGATACTTTAATACATCCAGAAGAGCCGCAGAATTGATTAAATATGCTTCAAATGCATTTTTAGCCACAAAAATATCTTATATAAATGAATTGGCTAATTTATGTGAAAAATCATCTGTTGATGTTAAAGATGTTTCAAAAGGCATAGGTTTAGACCAAAGAATTGGAGAAAGATTTTTAAGAGCCGGACCTTCTTATGGTGGATCATGCTTTCCTAAGGATACAAAAGCTCTAATTCATACAGCCGATAAATTCAAAGTTAATCTTTCTATAGTTAAAAGTACAATTAAAGCTAATGAGTTAAGAAAAAATCTTCCCGTGAATAAAATCCATAAAATATTGGGTAAAAACTTAAAAAATAAAAAAATAACTTTTTTAGGAGTTACATTTAAACCTGGAACAGATGATATGAGAGAATCTTCTAGTATTAAATTAATACCATATTTACATAAGAAGAATGCAAAAATTAGATACTACGAACCTACGGGAGAAAAAAAAGAATTTAATAAATTAAAAAATGTGAAATTTTTTACTAATATCGAAGATGCATGCAACTCATCAGATTTAATAATTATTCATACTGAATGGAATGAATTTAAACAATTAAATTTCAAAAAAATAATTAGAAAAAAAAAAATTAATGTTTTTGATATGAGAAATTTATATTCTCTTAAAAAAATGAAAAAAAATAAAATTAATTATTTTGGTATCGGTAGATAATTTAGTTTAATTCGAATATAGCATCTACCTCTACAGAAACTCCTAAAGGTAGGCTATTTGTACTTACAGCAGCTCTTGTATGCATTCCAGATTCACCAAAAATAGAGGCAATTAAATCAGAGGCACCATTTATAACTTTAGGTTGTTCGGTAAAATCTTCAGTTGAGTTAACAAAACCTGTTAATTTTATACATGATTTAATTATTGATAAGTCATCCTTGCATGCTTTTTTCGCTTGAGAAACAATACTTAATCCACATCTTTTTGCGGCATTGTAACCTTCGTCAGTATTTAAATCTTTACCTAGCTTTCCTTTAATTAGCTTCCCATTTTCATCAATAGAAATCTGACCAGATATAAATAACATTTTGCCTGAAATTTTTGCAGCAACATAAGAACCCACAGGATCTGCTGCATTTGGTAGATTGATATTTAATTCTTTAATTTTTTGATCATAACTCATATTATTTTCTTTTCTTTAATTTTTTACTTTTATCGTATTCTTTTCTTTTCTCAATTAATATTATTGCCTCTTCCATAGTAAGTTCAGTAGGGTCTTTTTCTTCAGGTATTGTTGCATTTAATGATTTGTATTTAATATAAGGACCATACTGACCTTTCATAACTCTTACAGGTTTTTTGTCTTCAGGATGTTCTCCAAGATCTTTAATTATTGATGAAGAGATTCTTCCAGGTTTTGCTTCAGCAATTAATGTTACCGCTCTATTTAAACCTATAGAGAACAGTTCTTCCACATTTTCTATTCTTGCAGACTTATTTTCACATTTTAAATAAGGTCCAAATCTTCCTACATTTAATGTAATTTCTTTTTCATTATCAGGATTGGTTCCTAAACTGATAGGCAATGAACACAAAAATTTTGCTTTTGATAAATCTATAGAATCTATATCTAAACCTTTTGGTATTGAAACATTTTTCATATTGGTATCTTTTTTTTTAAATTTCCCTTTTTTCTTTGTTTTTTGCTCCATTAAGACAGTTTTTGATTCATATTGTAAATAGGGTCCAAATCTTCCATTTTTTAAATATATATCCTCTTGATTATCGCTTTGTCCAATTAGCTTTGGCTCAGCCAAGCCTAGTTGTAGAGCAGCTTTAGCTTTTGAAAGAGGTCTAGTGAATTTACAATCAGGATAATTTGAACAACCTATAAAAGCACCACCTCTAAAACTATTTTTTAAACTTAATTCTCCATTGTCACAAAGTTTACATTTTCTGTCAATTTTTCCTTCTTTATTTATTTCAAATATTAAAGATCCAAGACTTTCATTTAATAAGTCAAGAACTTCTCTGGTTCTTTTTTCTTTTACATCTGAAACATTTGAATTGAAGTCATTCCAAAAATTTTCTAAAACTTTTAACCAATTTTCCTTACCTGAAGTAATTTCATCCAGTTGATTTTCTAATTGTGCGGTAAAATCATAATCTACGTATTTTTTGAACAATTTTCCTAAAAATGCTGATAGTAATTTTCCTCTATCTGTAGGGAAGAATCTTTTATTAATAATATCTGCATATCCTCTATTAGCTATAACAGAAATTATACTTGCGTAAGTAGAAGGTCTACCTATACCTAGTTCTTCTAATTTTTTTACTAAACTAGCTTCAGAATATCTAGGAGGTGGTTGTGTAAAATGTTGTTCATCTTTAAATTCATTAATCTCAACATTACCTTTTGAAACGTCAGGTAAAATAGTTTCATCTTCATTATCATCTTCAATTTTTGAAAGTTTCAAATAACCATCAAATTTTATAACAGAACCACTAGCTTTGAAAATATTATTCCCATCTAAAGAAGAAATAGTTATTGTTTTTCTATCAAATTGTGCAGACTCCATTTGCGAAGAGAGAGCTCTTGACCAAATTAAATTATATAACTTTAGTTGATCGGTACTTAAATATTTTTTTAGAATTTCAGGATTTCTTGTTATATCAGTTGGTCGAATTGCTTCATGTGCTTCTTGAGCGTTTTTTGCTTTTTTTCCTGAATAATTTAACGGAGTATCAGGCAAGTAATCCTTTCCGTAGTTATTAGAAATATACTTTCTGAAATTTTGAACTGCATCTTTTGAAATATTTGTACCATCAGTTCTCATATAAGTGATCAAGCCGACAGTATCTCCTTCAATATCTATACCTTGGTATAATCTTTGAGCAATTTGCATAGTTCTTGAAGCTCCAAAGGATAGTTTACTTGAAGCTGCTTGTTGCAAGGTTGATGTTGTAAATGGACCTGATGGATTTCTGTTGATTATTTTTGAACTGATATCTGCTATTTGATATTTATTTTTATTTATTTTTTCGACAGCAATATTTATTTCATGCTTGTTTTTAAATGTAAATTTTTCAATTTTTTTACCATCTAATTGATTGATATTTGAAGTTATTAAAAAATTATCTTTTGTTTTAAAAATTACATTTAAATTCCAAAACTCTTGAGGTATAAAAACTTCAATTTCATGTTCTCTTTCGGTCAATAATCTTAAGGCAACAGATTGTACTCTTCCTGCTGATTTTGATCCGGGAAGCTTTGTCCATAAAATTGGTGAAATATTAAAACCGACCAAATAATCTAGTGCTCTTCTAGCCATATATGCGTCAACAAGATGAGTCTCTATAGATCTGGGGTTGTCTATACCATTCGTAACAGCTTTTTTTGTAATTTCATTAAATACAACTCTTTCAACTTTTTTGTCCTTTAAGAGTTTTTTTTCATCAAGAAATTCTTTAACATGCCAAGCTATAGCTTCGCCTTCTCGGTCAGGGTCCGTAGCAAGAATGATTTTATCTGAATCTTTGGCTGTGTCTGTAATTTCTTTTAGGTATTTTTTAGAGAAACTGTCAACTTCCCAAATCATTTTAAACTTATTTTCTGGATCTACTGAACCATTTTTTGATGGTAGGTCTCTAATGTGACCGTAGCTAGCCAAAACTGTATAATTTGATCCCAAATATTTGTTTATAGTTTTAGCTTTTGCAGGACTTTCGACTATCACAAGATTCATAATTTTACAAATTACTCAAAAGGTATTCAGTGTCAAATTAATAAATTTTAGTCTTTATTTCTTCTTTGTTTTTCAAGCGTTTAATGTTTTCTCTATGAGTATAAAATATTAATACAAACATAATTACAAAAAAGATTACTTGATTTCCGTTAGTAAAAAATAAATATATTGGAATTGAAAGAGTAGCGCTTAAAGATGATAGAGAAGAATATTTGGAAATTAAAAAAATTAAAATCCAAGTTATTACAAAAATTAAAACATAAATTATATTTAAGCAAAAAAGTATACCAACAAATGTGGCAACACCCTTACCTCCTTTAAATTTTAACCAAACTGGAAAAACATGTCCTAAAAAAACACTTAAAGCTGAAATATATACTAGGTCATGATGGTTAAATTTTATGTATAATACAGGGAGTATAGCTTTAATAATATCCAATAATAAAGTTGAATAACCAATTAATCTATTTCCTGATCTTAAAACATTAGTAGCTCCAATATTTCCAGAACCTATATCTCTAATATCTTTTTTTAAAAATATTTTGGTTAATATTAAACCAAATGGGATAGATCCTAGCAAATAAGAAATTATTATAACAATTAAATAATCCATTATTATAATTTAAATAATTCTTCACCTTTTACAAATGTATTTGTTACTTTACCTTGTAGTTTTTTATTTTCTATCGAAGTATTTTTTGATTTAGAAAGCAAATTTTCTTTTTTTACAATCCAAGGTTTATTTAAATCCACAATGCAGAAATCAGCATCATTACCAACATTTAAATTACCTTTATCAATTTTAAGAATATTTGCAGGACTTGATGTTAAAGCTTTAATTATAGTTTCCAATTTTAAAGAACCATTGTGATAAAGTTCAAGACTTAAAGATAACAAAGTTTCTATACCGGAAGCTCCAGTTTCGGCTTGAGCAAAAGTTAATCTTTTTTTTTCTTCATCTTCAGGTTTGTGATCTGACACAATTACATCTATAGTTTTATCAGACAAACCTTTAACTAAAGCAATTCTATCTGCTTCTGTTCTTAAAGGAGGTGATAATTTTAAAAATGTTCTAAAGTCACCAATATCATTTTCATTTAAAGATAAATTATTTATAGATACACCACATGAAAATTTAATATTTTCTTTTCTATTTTTAATTATTTCAACAGATTTTGCAGATGAAATTTGAGATATATGATATCTACAGTTAATGCTTTCAAGCAAAGTTAGATCTCTTTCAATAATTACCTGCTCAGCTATTTCGGGAATTCCTTGTAAACCTAGTTTCGTAGATATTATTCCGTCATTGATCATTCCATTTTTTGATAATTCATAATCTTCGGCATGTTGCAATATTAAAGAATTTAAATCTTTAGCTGAATTCATAATTCTTGACATAATTCTTGTATTTTGAATAGTTTTTGTTCCATCGGTGAATGCAATAATTCCTTTATTTTGAAGTAATCCAAACTCTGTCATATTTGTGCCTTCTGTATTCATTGTTAAAGATGCCGATGGATAAATATTTATCTTAGATTTGTCTCTGCCTCTTCTTTTAAGAAAGTCAACAATAGAAACATTATCTATAACAGGATTTGTATTTGGCATAGTTACAACCGAAGTAACTCCTCCTGATAAGGCAGCATTACTTAAAGTTCTAAAGTTTTCTTTATATTCATAACCAGGCTCTCCAACAAATACACGCATATCAACTAAGCCTGGAAATATATATTTGCCTTTAAGATCAATGAATTTTTCACGAGATGGAATGTTATTTGTATTAACTTTTTTTCCTACACCTTCAATTTTTCCATTTTCTCCAATAATTAATCCACCATTTTCATTAATAGAATTATGAGGATCTATTATATTTGCATTTATAAAATATTTTTTTTTCATCTATATACAAAAAATTTTTAAACAAGCCATTCTTACAGCCACACCAAGCTCAACTTGTTCTTTAATTACACTTTTATTTATGTCATCTGCTAAATTGGTATCTATTTCTATACCTCTGTTCATTGGTCCTGGATGCATAATTAATGCATCATCTTTAGCATAATTTAGTTTATCAGGTGTAAGACCATAGTATTCATAATATTCTCTATTTGACGATAAAAATGAACTTGTCATTCTTTCATTTTGTAATCTTAACATCATTACAATATCACAATCTTTAAGACCTTTTTTCATATCAGAAAAAATGTTTACACCTAATTTTTCTATGTCTTTAGGCATAAGATTTGATGGTGCTATAATATTTACTTCTGCACCAAGCATATTTAGTAAATAGATGTTAGATCTTGCTACTCTAGAATGAACAATGTCTCCGCAAATAGCTATTTTCAACCCTTCAATTTTCTTTTTTCTATTAATAATAGTTAAAGCATCTAATAAAGCTTGAGTAGGGTGTTCACGTCTTCCATCACCAGCATTTAGTACAGCACAATTAACTTTTTGAGATAGAAGATTGCAGGCCCCCGAGTCTTGATGTCTAATTACAATTATATCAGGATGCATTGCGTTTAAGGTCATTGCTGTATCAATTAGAGTCTCACCTTTTTTTATTGCAGAGTTAACTATATTCATTGACATTACGTCTGCTCCTAATCTTTTACCCGCGAGATCAAAAGAGCTTTGTGTTCTAGTTGAAGGTTCAAAAAATAAATTAATTTGAGTTTTTCCTTTTAAAGTATCTAGCTTTTTATTTTTACTTCTATTTAATTCTATAAATTTGCTAGCTTCATCTAATATAATATTTACATCATTTATCGATAAATCCTGAATACCTAAAAGATGTTTTTGGGAAATTTTAATAGCGTTATTTGTTTTGGTTGCCATTAAAAGCAACTCTATAGCTATAAACTATTTCTATTGCAAGTTAATTATTTAAATAATCTAGTGCCCCTTGAAGAATAAAGGCAGCAGCATTTTTATCAATATCTCTTTTTCTTTTAGTAACATTCACATCTAATTGGCTTGAAAGATTGAAAGCTCCTACCGTTGAAAGTCTTTCATCCCATAGACATATAGGAAGGTCAACTAATTTAGCAATATTATTACTTATATCCTTAACTGATTGAGCAGATCTTCCCAATGAACCATCCATATTAATTGGGTTTCCTATAATTATTCCTTTGATATTATTTTCGTCAATTATTTTTTTAAGATTATTTATAAGATCATTTGTAGTACTTTTAATGATTATTTTGTAGGGAGTAGCTATAGATTGATTTTCATCAGATATTGAAACTCCAATTTTTTTTGATCCAAGATCTAACCCTAATAATCTTACTTTATTAGTGTTTTTTTTTTTGAATTCTTCAATTGTGATCATATTGTATATCTTTAACTTAAATGATACTTTGCGACATATTTTTTTTATCACATGACAATAGATCTTAAAACAATAAAGCACATAGCAAAATTATCTCGAATATCTTTAGAAGATGAAAAAGCCCAAAAATTAGCTACTGATTTAAGCTCAATTTTTGAATTTATTGAAAAATTAAATGAACTTAATACAAAAGATGTAGCGCCACTTACTTCTATAGCGGAAACAACATTAAAATTTAGAAAAGATGAAGTTAAAAGTGAAAATTTAAGAGAGAAAATATTAAAAAATTCACCTTCAGATAATGAAGATTTTTTTGTTGTTCCTAAGGTTGTTGAATAATGACAGATATAACATCATTAACATTAACAGAATTAGTAAAAAATATTAAAGATAAAAATTTATCTTCCACAGAAATAACAAAAGCATTTGTAGAAAGATCTGAGAAATCAAAAGAATTAAATACATATATTACTGAAGACTTTACTTCTGCTATAAATAAAGCAAAAAAATTTGATGAAAAACCAAATTTTGATTTAAAGTTACCCGGTATCCCAATCGCTGTTAAAGATTTATTTTGCACAATCGGAGTGAAGACAACTGCGGGAAGTAAAATTCTAAATAATTTTATACCTACTTATGAATCAACAGTAACCCAAAATATTTGGAATCAAGGGGCTATTTTACTAGGTAAACTAAATTGTGATGAGTTTGCAATGGGATCATCTAACGAAACAAGTTTTTTTGGAAATGTTCAGAATCCAATAGATAAAAACCTTGTTCCAGGAGGTTCTTCAGGAGGATCATCATCATCTTTAACTGCTAATTTAACACCAGTAACTATTGGAACTGACACAGGAGGATCTATACGTCAACCAGCTTCATTTACTGGAACGGTAGGACTTAAACCCACTTATGGTAGTTGTTCAAGATACGGTATAGTAGCTTTTGCATCATCTTTAGATCAAGCTGGACCAATGAGCAAGAATGTTAAAGATTGTTCATTACTTTTAGAAGTTATTTCTTCTTACGATCCAAAGGATTCAACTTCTATTGAATTTAAAAGAAATAAATATTCTGAAGAACTAACTAATAATATAAAAGGAAAAAAAATTGGTATTCCCAAAGAATACAGAGTTGAAGGTATGTCTAATGAAATTGAAGAATTGTGGAAAAAAGGTATTGAGTATATAAAAGAGTGTGGTGCTGAAGTTATCGATATTTCACTTCCCCATACAAATTATGCTTTACCTGCATATTATATAGTCGCTCCTGCCGAAGCATCTTCAAATTTAGCAAGATATGATGGTGTAAAATATGGATTTAGAACCAAAGGAGAAAATCTAATTGATATGTATGAAAAAACTAGATCTGATGGCTTTGGAAATGAGGTTAAAAGAAGAATAATGATAGGCACTTATGTTTTATCATCAGGTTATTATGATGCTTATTATTTAAAAGCACAAAAAGTAAGAAGACTTATTAAAAAAGATTTTGATCAAGCTTATAGTAAAGTAGATGCTATTTTAACTCCTTCTACGCCAAGTTCCGCTTTTAAAATTGGAGAAAAAACTAACGATCCAATATCAATGTATTTAAATGATATTTTCACTGTTCCCGTTAATTTAGCTGGCTTACCAGGCATATCTATACCAGCCGGAGTTGATAAAAAAGGTTATCCTTTAGGATTACAAATAATAGGTAAAGCTTTTGATGAGCAGACAATTCTTAATATAGCTTATTCAATGGAAGAAAAAATAAATTTTAAAAATAAAATTACTGACTGGTGGATTAAATGACAAAAGATAATCATGAATTTTTAATAATCAGAGAAGGTAAAAGTTATGAAGTAGTAATAGGATTGGAAGTTCATGCTCAAGTTACATCAAATTCAAAACTATTTTCATGTTCTTCAACTAAATTTGGAGCAGAACCAAACACTCAAGTGAGCTTAGTTGATGCGGCTTTTCCTGGTATGCTTCCTGTTATTAATGAATTTTGTATTAAACAAGCTATAAAAACAGGAATTGGCTTAAGAGCAAAAATAAATAATAAATCAGTCTTTGATAGAAAAAATTATTTTTACGCAGATCTTCCTCAAGGTTATCAAATATCTCAGTATAAGTATCCAATAGTTGGTGAGGGCAAAGTTATACTTGATATGCCTTATGGACAAAAAGAAATTGGAATTGAAAGATTGCATTTAGAACAAGATGCAGGAAAAAGTATACATGATATAGATCCAGAAAACACAATGGTTGATTTAAATAGATCTGGAGTTGCATTAATGGAGATAGTCAGCAAGCCAGATTTAAGTTCACCTGACGAAGTAAATATTTATATAAAAAAATTGAGATCAATCATGAGATATTTGGGAACATGCGATGGAAATATGCAAGAAGGATCATTAAGAGCCGATGTTAACGTTTCTGTTAAAAAAAAAGGTGAAGATAAATTAGGAACCAGATGTGAAATTAAAAATGTAAATTCAATAAAGTTCATGCAAATGGCTATTATATATGAAGCTAATAGACAAGTTGACTTGTTAGAAGAAGGTAAAAATATAGACCAAGAAACAAGACTTTTCGATACTAAGAAAAATGAAACTAGATCAATGAGAACCAAAGAAGATGCTCACGATTATAGATATTTTCCTGATCCTGATTTATTACCTTTAGAAGTTAGTGATGATTTTATAGATTCAATTAAATCTGATATACCAGAACTTCCAGATGAGAAGAAAAAAAGATTTATTGAAAAATTTAAACTAACTCCTTATGAAGCAACCATTCTAGTATCTGATATAGAAACATCTAAATATTTTGAAGAAGTTATTAAAGATTCTGATGTAAAATTATCTACAAACTGGATTACTGGTGAGTTATTTGCCTTATTAAATGATAGAAATCTTGAAATTTCTAATAGTCCAATAAGTGCCAAAAACTTATCTAAGTTAATAAATTTGATTAAAAACGGCACAATTTCAGGAAAAATTGCAAAAACAGTTTTTGAATTAATGATTGATGAGGATAAAGACCCTGAATTAATAGTTAATGAAAAGGGGCTTAAACAACAGAGTGATCCAAAAGAATTAGAAAAACTAATAGACAAAATAATTGAAAATAACAAAGAAAAAGTAAAAGAATACATATCAGGAAAAGATAAATTATTTGGTTTCTTTGTTGGTCAAGCAATGAAAGTTTCTGGTGGAAAAGCTAACCCTCAATTAGTTAATGAAATTTTAAAAAAGAAACTTAAATAGAATGGGTTCAAATTTAAGTGTTAATAAAGAAATTGAAGAATACATTAATAATCATTCATTAAAACTAAATCCAATTCAAAAAGAAATAATTTCATATAACGATAGCCTAGGAGAGATAAAGAGAATGCAAATTTCTATTTCTCAATGTCATTTATTACACTTGTTAGTCAAAACTTCAAAAATAAAAAAAATTTTAGAAATTGGAACTTTTACAGGCCTAAGCACACTGACAATGTCTTTAGCATTACCAGACGATGGATCAATAATAGCATTGGACAAAAATCAAAAAACTAACGAGATTGCAGTTAATTTTTTTAGAAAAGCTGGCCAAGAAAGAAAAATTAATACAATCATTAAACCTGCGCTTGAAAGTTTAAAATATTTGAAAAAAATCAAACAGAAATTTGATTTTGTTTTCATTGATGCTGACAAAGAAAATTATAAAAATTATTTTAATCAATCTTTAGATTTAATTGATAAAGATGGTTTAATTATAGTTGATAATGTTTTATGGCATGGTGAAGTTGTAGATAAAACAAAACAAGATAAATTAACTGCTGGCATTAGAGAATTTAATTCTTATGTTAATAGCGATAATAGAGTGGAAAATCTAATCATACCAGTAGGTGATGGTCTAACTATTTGTAGAAAGTTATAATATGTTTCATATTTCAGGGTTTTATAAGTTTAAAAAATTAAAAAATATTAAAAATATTAAAAAATCTTTACAATCTTTTTTTATCAAAAAAAATATCAAAGGAAGTATAATTATCTCCAATGAAGGAATTAATGGAACCATAGCTGCTAAGAAAAAAAATTTAGAATTAGGAATTAAAAAAATTAAAAATATTTTTAAATTTGTTAATTTTGATAGTCAAAATCTATCTAAGAGTAAATTTCAACCATTTCATAGAGGGAAGGTTAAAATTAAAAAAGAAGTTGTTCCAATGGGTATGAAAATTACAAAAAGAAAACTAGACAATCATTTGGAACCTTTAAAATGGAATAAATTAATTAAAAAAAAAAATACTTTTTTAATCGATGCTAGAAAACCATTTGAATACAATGTTGGAACATTTAAAGATGCTATAAATCCTAAAATTGATAATTTTAGAGAATTTCCGAATTATCTTAAAAAGTTAGATAAAAAAAAAGACATAGCTATGTTTTGTACTGGGGGAATAAGGTGTGAAAAAGCAAGTGTATATCTTGAAAAAAAGGGCTTTAATAATGTTTACCAATTAAAAGGTGGCATTATAAATTATTTAAAGAAAGTCAAAAAAAATAAGAGCTTATGGAAAGGTGAATGCTATGTTTTTGACAATAGAGTCTCTATAAAACATGGTCTTATACCTGGAAGTTTTTCAATGTGTAGTGGCTGTAGAAAACCTATATCAAATAAAAACAAAAAATCTAAAAAATATGAAGAAGGTGTCTCATGTCCAAATTGTCATGATGCATTATCAACTTCACAAAAAGAAAGATTTAGAATGAGACAAAAGCAAATAAATATTGCAAAAAAATATGGAAAAAAACATATTTTCCAGAAAGAATTTTAAAATATGGATATATTAAAAGAAGATATTCCAAAGTTAGTTAGAAAATTATCTGTTCCAGCAATGGTAGGTACTTTATTTCAAACTCTTTATAATGTTGTTGATACTTTTTTTGCAGGAAAAATATCACCCGAAACACTTTCAGCATTAAGTAAATCTTTTCCTATTTATTTTATAATAATAGCAGCATCTATTGGAGTAACTGTTGCCGGAACATCATTAATTGGTAATAGCATAGGTGAAAAAGATGAAAACAAAACTTTAAACTATTTTACTCATATTAATTTCTATGGAATTATAATTTCTATTATAATTACTTTTTTAGGCTTGTCTTACGCCGAGAAGGTTTTTATCTTAATGGGGTCAACAAATGAGGTTGTTTCTTTAGGTCTAGATTATACTAATATTATATATAGTGGAGCAATACTATTTATATTAGTAGTATCATTTAATTCTTTATTGCATGCAGAAGGTGATACTAAAACTTATAGAAATGCATTAATATTATCTTTTTTTCTAAATATTATATTAAATCCAATTTTAATTTTTGGTTTTGCTTTTATTCCAGCTATGGGCGTTAAAGGAATAGGTTTAGCTACAATAATTTCTCAATTGGTATCTTTTGTAATTGTATTATTTAAAATATTAGAAAATAATAGAGTTAAAAAATTAACTAAAGATTTTTTATCACTAAAATTTTTATATTTTAGAAATATTTTCTTTCAATCAATGCCAATTTCGGTCTCAATTTGTGGTTATGCGTTAGCATCAGCTATTATTTTCACTTACGTAGGTCAATCTGGCGAATATGCTGTGGCTGGATATGGAGTTGGAACTAGGATTGAACAAGTTGTTCTTCTTCCAATATTAGGAATTAATACTGCTATCATATCTATAATTGCTCAAAATTATGGTGCTAACAATGTTAACAGAATAAAAGAAGCCTATTTTACTGCAATTAAATACGCATTTATAATAATGATTACTGCTGGAATATTAGTTTTTCTTTCAGCAAATATAATTACAAGTTTTTTTTCAAGTGACCCTGAAGTTATAGAATTTGGCAAAAGATACCTAAGAATATCAGCATTTGTTTTACCAGCTTACCCAGTTTTTTTTCTTTCAAATGGTTTTTTTATGGCTTTAAAAAAATCTGAAAATGCTATGATTTCCAACCTTTTTAGGAATGTGCTGAACCCAATATTAGTTTTTTATATAGCAAAATATTTTAATGCCAGTTTTGATACTTTTTTTTGGACATGGGTTGGGATTAACTGGTTTTTTTCAATATCGTATTTTTTTATAATACTCTATTATTTTAGATCTAGGTTAGATAAATCTAGCGCTGTCGTTCATCCATGACCATAAATGAATTGAAAAAGATCTTCTAACAAATAAATTTAAATCATTAATATTTTTATTATGAATAATTACATCAATGTGATTAAGCAAAGTTTGAGTCACGGCACCTTTTGAATTTTTAAAATCATTAAAATTAAATGGACAGCCTGATGACAATAATTCAAATACATTATCGCCTTTTAAATTAATCATTACCCAGTGATCAGTTACATTTGTCACAGAACCAAGTTTTACTTTTGAAATTTGATCAAAAAGCCTATCTTCTAATGAATTATTATTTTTAAAATCAATTTTATCATTTGAATAAAGCAACCATTCATCAGGACCTAACCAAAGAATATTTAATTTTTCATTTCCAGATGATATGTTTGGGTCTGTTGGAGGGATTATTGACAATTCTTTTCCTATTTTAGTAATAAAATCTCTATTTTTACCTCTTAAATTTATTTTAATGACAGATTCAGTCACCGAAATTTTTATTCCTGAATAATTTTTGGCGTCCATAATTGGAGAATTATAATTAAGCATTTAACCTCTTATTTTCTTTATCTAGAAAAACAGTATCCGTTATTGTCACATTAATAGTTTTATTCTTCATAGGAACAAACATTTTTTGTCCTTTTAATTTTTTACCATTTTTTAATACTGCTAGAGCAATTGATTTATTTAAATTTGGACTAAAGTAACTAGAAGTTACATGTCCAACCATTTCAATCGGCTTTTTGTTTGCTTCTGAAACTATTTGTGCACCTTCCTCTAAAACTTCTTTAGGATCATCTGTTACTAATCCTACCAATTGTTTTCTATCTTCTCTAATTGTATCGCTTCTGTACAAAGATCTTTTACCAATAAAATCATATTTCTTTTTACTAATTATCCAATCCATTTGTAAATCCACAGGAGTTATTGTTCCATCAGTATCTTGACCAGTTATAATGAATCCTTTTTCAGCTCTAAGCAAGTGCATGGTTTCAGTTCCGTAAGGAGTAATATTAAATTCTTTACCGGCCTCGAAGCATTTTTCCCAAAGAGATTTTCCATATGATGATTGAATATTAATTTCATAACTATGTTCACCGGTGAAACTAATTCTCATTACTCTACATTTTATATTATCTATTAATGCATTTTTAAAAGACATATGTGAAAATTCTTTATCTGATAAATCTAAATCAGGTATTACTCTTGAAAGAATTTTTTTTGAATTTGGTCCACAGATGCTAACCGTTGCATAATTATCTGTGACTGAAGTTAAATAAACATCTAATTCGGGCCATTCAGTTTGTAAATAATCTTCCAATTTAGAAAGAACGTTAGAGGCACCACCTGTTGTAGTAGTCATTATATAATGATTTTCATCCAACCTTGTTGTAACACCATCATCATAAACCATTCCATCTTCATTAAGCATAAGACCATATCTACATTTACCAATTTCTAATTTTGACCAAGCATTTGTATAAACTCTATTTAAGAATTCTGAGGCGTCACTTCCCTGTATATCTATCTTACCAAGAGTAGAAGCATCTAAGATACCAGCGCTATCTCTTGCGGCTTTAGCTTCTCTTTGTACGGCTTCATGCATGCTTTCATTATTTATAGGATAGTACCAAGCTCTCTTCCATTGTCCTACATTTTCAAATTCAGCTTTTTTTTCTACATGCCAATCATGAATTGGTGTTCTTCTTGTAATATCAAAAAATTCACCAACATTTCTTCCAACAATTGTTCCAAAAGTTAATGGTGTATATGGAGGTCTAAATGTAGTTGTTCCTAATTCACCCATTTTAACACCTGCAGTTTCAGCAATAATTCCTAAAGCATGCATGTTTGATAATTTACCTTGATCGGTACCCATACCAGTTGTTGTATATCTTTTTACATGTTCGATTGATTTAAAACCTTCCCTTAAAGCTAATTTTACATCTTTTGCGGTAGAGTCATTTTGAAAATCCAAGAAAGGTTTAGTTTTGCCTAAAGGTTTATTTGATGGAAGTAACCATATATTTTTCTTATCTGTTTCTTTTGAGCAATTAATTTCTAAATTTTCATAATCTGAACTATTTAAATTTAAGAACTCTTTAATTGATTTATTAGAATTCTTTATAATATCATCCAATTCAAAATCACCATTACATGAACCAATACTTATTTGTTCTGATTCTGATTTATCAGGTAGAAAAATATTATCTTTATCTCTAAATTTTAGCTTACCACCCGATTGAGTAAATAAATGTACTCTTGGAGTCCAACCTCCAGAAATACCCAAACAATCACATTCTTCTTTTGATTTATTTCCTACAACACCTGCTCCGTCATCAGATAATTTCATTAATTCAATTGAGCTAATTCTTTTATAACCATTTGTGTTTACTACAGTATGTTTCCAATGAACTTTAATTCCTAATTTTTCAGCTTCTTTAACAATTGATGAATTTGATTTATCTCTTATATCGATTACTGAATTTATGGTAACACCACTCTTGTTTAAAGAGATAGCAGTTTCATAAGTCGTATCATTATTAGTAAACAAAGATATCTTTTGACCACATTTAACACCGTAATAATCTATGTATTTCTTGATAGACGATGAAAGAATAACACCTGGTCTATCATTATTATTGAAAATCAATGGTCTTTCCATAGCACCTGTGGCTATAATTACTTTTTTGGCTCTAATTTTCCAAAGTCTTTGGCGAATTTTATCTTTTTTTTCAATTAAACTTAAATGGTCAGTTAAGTTTTCCCTAGCTAATAGATAATTGTAACTATGATAAGCAGCTAATGTTGTTCTTGTTTTTATAGTTAAATTTTTAAATGAATTTAATGATTCAATTTCTTTTTTTAACCATTCGCTTGAATATGTGTTATTTATTTTAAAACATTCATTATTTTGAAAAAGAGTTGTTCCTCCTAAGTTATTTTTATCGTCTAACAAAACTGTATTTAAGTTATTCTGAGCAGCTGTTTTAGCTGCAATTATTCCAGATATTCCCCCTCCAATAATTAAAACATCGCAGTGTAAATACTTATGATCATAAATATCTTTGTCAGGTTTTGTTGGAGATTTACCAAGACCTGCAGATTTTCTAATAAAATATTCATATTTTTCCCAAAAACTAGCAGGCCACATGAATGTTTTATAATAAAAAGCTGCCGGTATAAAAGGGGAGAAGAAATTATTTATTGCACCTATGTCAAAATTTACACTCGGCCAACAATTTTGGCTTGAGGCTTCTAAACCTTCATACAACTCTATCTCAGTTGCTCTTGTATTGGGTTCAGTCATAGAAGAATCATTTCCCAGTTGAACAATTGCATTAGGTTCTTCGGAACCACAAGTCATTATTCCTCTAGGGCGGTGATATTTAAAACTTCTTCCGACAAGATGAATATCGTTTGCTAATAAAGCAGACGCTAAAGTATCACCTTTAAATCCGTATAAAGTTTTACCATCAAACTTAAAAGATATTCTAGATGTTTGATCGATAAACTTGCTATTTGTTATTCTTAAATTTTTGCTCATTATTTTATAGGAGGTTTTTCGCCCATTTTGTATACAGCATGAATTTTATCGTCTGATGTATTTCTAACCATATTGAACCACTTTCTACATCCGTGAGCATGATTCCATCTCTCTAATTGAACCCCTTTAATATTTTTTCTCATAAATAAAAATTCTGCCCATTGATCATCACTTAATTCTGTAGGTTGTTTTGGTCTCACAATATGAGCTTCTCCACCAGCGGAAAATTCGCTTTGGTCTCTTTCACCACAATATGGACAATTAATTAAAAACATTAGTGTGCTACAGCAGCTGCTCCATGTTCATCAACAAGATCACCACTTATAAATCTATTAATATTAAAATCAGCATTTAGTTTATGGGGCTCATCGTTAGCAATAGTGTGTGCAAATAAATCACCCGAACCCGGTGTAGCTTTAAAACCACCAGTTCCCCAACCACAATTAAAATATAATCCTTTAATATGAGTTTTACTAATTATAGGACTAGCATCTGGACAAATATCTACAATACCTCCCCATTGTCTTAACATTTTCATTCTACTGAAAATAGGGTAGAGCTCTAATATAGCTTTTAAAGTTCCTTCAACAACATCATGACTGCCTCTTTGCGTATAAGAGACGTAAGCATCTGTTCCTGCACCTATAACTAATTCACCTTTATCAGATTGACTAACATATGCATGAACTGCATTTGACATAACTACTGTATCTATGATTGGTTTGACAGGTTCAGACACTAGAGCTTGCAAGGGTTTACTTTCTAAAGGTAGTTTTATATCTACCATGTTAGCAATGACGCTGGAATGTCCAGCAGCAACAACTCCAATTTTTTTTGTTTTAATAAATCCTTTAGTCGTCTCTACACCTTCAACACTATCTCCATTTCTTTTTATTCCTTTAACCTCACAATTTTGAATTATATCGACTCCCATACCATCTGCACCTCTAGCGTAGCCCCAAGCAACAGCATCATGACGTGCAGTACCAGCTCTTCTCTGTAAAGTTCCACCTAAAACAGGATATCTAATATCAGGTGACGTATTTATTATTGGGCAAAATTTTTTAACTTCTTCAGTATTTAGCCAAACCGCATCAATATTGTTAAGTCTATTAGCATGAGTTCTTCTTTTTAAATCTCTTACATCTTGAAGGTTGTGAGCTAAGTTCATTACTCCTCTTTGGCTAAACATTACATTGTAATTAAGTTCTTGAGACAATCCTTCCCAGATTTTTAATGCATGATCGTATAATCCGGCACTAGCATCCCATAAATAATTCGATCTAATTATAGTAGTATTTCTTCCTGTATTTCCTCCACCGATCCATCCTTTTTCAACAACAGCAATATTTGTTAAATTATGTTTTTTGGCTAAATAGTAAGCTGTAGCTAAACCATGACCTCCACCACCAATAATTATAGCATCATATTCTTTTTTTGGCTCTGGATCTCTCCAAACTCTTTGCCAATTTTCATGATGGCTAAAAGCATTCTTAATTAGAGAAAAAATAGAGTATTTGTTTTTCATAATTTGCACGAAATTACTTGATTAATATTGAATATTCAATGATTTCAAGTTACACACTAATCAACGGAAAGGTGGGTGAGCTGGTTTAAACCAACGGGTTGCTAACTCGTCGTGCGTCGAAAGATGTACCGAGGGTTCGAATCCCTCCCTTTCCGCCATCAATATAAAGGATCATCTTTAAAGAAATCTTTAAGATAAATCGGTTTTTGAGACAAAATATATCGATAGACATTAAAGTTTTCTAAAACTCTTTGGACATAATTTCTAGTTTCTTTAAATTTAATTAACTCTATCCAATCAACATAATCAATTTGATTTTTTTGAGGATTTTTATTTATTTTTTTCCAATTTTTAACTCTCTTTGGTCCAGCATTATAAGCTGCAATAGCAAAAGGATATGCTCCATCATACTCTAAAAGTAAACCTCCAATATAGAAAGATCCTAGATTTATATTATATTCAGGACTCCTAGTTAATCTATTTTTTGAATAACTAAGTTTGGCTTGTTTAGAAACCGTCTTAGCCGTGTAAGGCATTAGCTGCATTAATCCTTGAGCTCCAACACGACTTCTTGCTGAAGTATCAAATTCACTTTCCTGTCTAATTATAGATAAAATTAATGCAGGTTCAGGAATCTTTCTACCTCCTACTTTGTATGGTACACTAATAATAGGATAGTTATATTTATTATGAAATCTTTTTTGATATGAAGATATTTTTGCAACTTGAATAGCAAAATCAAATCTTGATATATCGGTAGCTAATTTAGCAGCCAGAACTTCACTTCCATTATCAATATTATCATTAGCTAAAAATCTTAAAATGTGTTTTGTGTATTTGTCTTTTTTTAAACGATCTAACAAATGTACAATAGCTACCAATTTATATTTATAAAAAGATTCAGCGTAATCTTTATCTATGTTCATTAATCCATCTAATTCAAATTTTGTATTTGGTTTAATTTTTAAATGAGATAATTGACCATAATATGTAGTAAGAAATTTAGATCCCTCCAGATACCATTTGTTAGCTTCTTGCATATTGTTTAATTTTTCATAAGTTCGACCAATCCAATAGGCTCCTCGCGTTAAACTTATTGGATAACCAACATTATTATAAAATTTATCAAAGTGACTTTTTGCTAATAAAGGATCTTCTAGAAAACTTAATGCTATCCATCCACTCATCCATTCAGCTTCGGCAAATTCTGGACCTTCTATTAACCCATGTCTGCTTGCTATTTTGTATGCAGTTTCATACTTTTTTTTGTAAATTAATGATCTTGCAATAATAGATCTTTCTATCCACCATTTTTCAGGCCTTACCATATATTCTTTGGTATTTTTAATGTTTAATAAAATTTCCAAAGAACTTTCCACTCTTCCTCTTTTTCTTCTCCATTTAAGTCTGTCATAATTTAAACCTGGATCATTTTTTAATTCTTTAGGAACTCTTTTTATAGCTGTATCAACCCCATATGATTTGCTCATCAATAATTGTCTAGCAGTATATAAAAGTTGATAATCTTTTGGAAGATATCTAATCATTCTTTTTAAATCCCAATATTTATTTTCCCAAGCCAAGTATTCAGCTCTTTTTAAATAATCTTCTTTAGTCAAATATTTTTTAAATTTTTTTCTAAAAAATTTTAAGTCATTTCTAGATAAATCTGCTCTAATAAATCCTTTTTTAATTAATGATATACCTTCATTTTTTTTACCAATTAAAATTAAACTTTCTCCCAATATTAATTCACCAAAACCACTCAGAGGCTTGTGAATATTAAACCAATTAATTATTTGTTTGGGACTGTGATTGTTTGTTGACAACTTGTGTTCAGCTAAGTATTTAATTCTATCTAATCTTGGATATTTTTTTACTCTTTCTATGAATTGTTTATAATCTGTAAAAGTAGCTTTATTACCAGTTGTTAAAAGATGCCTCCATTCTATAAAATCGTATATTGATTTTGCTCTAGCTTTTTTTGCAATTTTTCTCGCGTCTCTCCAATTACCTTTTTCCATAAAAGTAATAGCTTGTTTTGCGTAATTTATATCTATTTCACTGTAATAATTTGATTTTTTAATGACTCTTGCTCGTTGTTTTTTTACTATCAAAGGTTTGTTTTTTGGAATGATTATTCCATTTATTTTAGTAATTCTATTTTCTTTAATTTTTTTTGTATTATTTGTAATTTTTTGATTTTTTGATTTTTGATTTGGTTTTTTTTGAGGAATTATAAAAGTATGTGACAATTTTTTATTAATTATTTCATCAGATAATAAGGGTTTCTTTAATGGTATTAATAATTCATTAGAAAAAGTTAATTGAATACTAGCTAAAAAAAAGATAGTTGATATTATAATTGTAATTGGTTTAAAATTCATTTTTTTAAAATAAATGACAACTTATGTTATAAATATTTATGTTTAAAGGTTCAAATGTTGCTTTAGTTACGCCGTTCAAGAATAATAAACTTGACGAAGAAACATATATAAAACTTATCAATTTTCATTTAGAAAATGGAACAAATGGTCTTGTTCCAGCAGGTACAACCGGTGAGTCCCCTACATTAAGTCACGAAGAGCATGAAAGAGTGATTGAATTATGCATCAATGAATCAAAAGGCAAAATCCCAGTGATAGCTGGAACGGGATCTAATTCTACCGAAGAAGCAATATCTCTCACCAAGCATGCAGAAAAAGCAGGTGCTGATGGTGCTTTAGTAGTGACCCCATATTATAACAAGCCTACTCAAGAAGGGCTTTATCAACATTATAAAGCTATTAATGATAACACAAACCTTCCTATTATAATTTATAATATTCCTGGCAGATGCGTAATTGATATGTCGGTTGACACTATGGCAAGATTATTTGAACTTAAAAATATTGTTGGCGTTAAAGATGCCACTGGCGATTTGAATAGACTTCATCAAACTATAAAAAAATTAGGCCCTGAATTTATACAGTTGACAGGAGAAGATGGACTTGCATTTGAATTTAATAAACGGGGTGGAGTAGGAATTATTTCAGTTACAGCAAATATTGCACCTAAATTATGTTCTGACATGCAAAAATTTTCTAAATCTAATAGCGATAACGAAATGAAAGAGGCCGAAAGAATTGATGCTTTGCTTCAGCCTGTGCATAAATCTTTATTTATTGAAAGCAACCCATCACCTGTTAAATATGCAGCTAAACTTCTTGGGTTATGCGATGATTCTGTGAGACTGCCACTAGTAAAAATAAAGGATGAAACAAAATTAAAAGTTAAAAAATCTCTTATTTCTGCAAAATTATTAAATGAATAAAAAACCCAATAGTGGTTTAAAAATAATTACTCTTAATAGAAAAGTATCATATAATTATTTTTTTAAAGAAATATATGAAGCTGGAATAGTTTTAAAGAGTTCTGAAATTAAATCAGTAAGATCTGGAAAAATTAATATTTCTGATTCTTATGCAATAGAGAAAGGAGGTGAAATTTTTTTAATAAATTCACATATACCTGTATATAAAGAAGCTAGTTATTCTAATCATAATCCTTATTCAGAAAGAAAATTATTATTAAATCGAAGAGAAATAAATAAACTTATAGGTAAAGTGAATGAAGATGGCCTAACTTTGGTTCCTACCAAAATGTATTTTAAAAAAGGAAAAGCAAAAATAGAAATTGCAGTTGGAAAAGGAAAAAAACAATACGATAAACGTAATACAAAAAAAACTAGAGATTGGAATCGTGAAAAAACGAGATATTTTAGGAAATCAAGCTAATAAAGTTTACCTAGGCATAGGTTCAAACTTGACAAACAAAAAGAAAAATATTGAATTTGCAAAATTTCATTTAATCTCTCACGGTATTCAAATATTAAAAAGCTCAAGCATTTATATCTCGAAATCATGGCCCAATAATAATTTTCCCGAATATTATAATGCAATATTGTTAGTTAAAACTAAATTTACTTTGTTGACATTATTTAAGATAATTAAAAATATTGAAAAACAGATGGGTAGAACTGATGCTCCAAAAAATTATCCTAGAATATGTGATATTGATATAATAGATTTTAATGAAAAAATTTTAACCATAATTTACATGGGTGATAAAATAACTGTACCACATAATTTAATGCATAAAAGAAATTTTGTTTTATTACCACTATATGAGATAAACCAAACATGGTTTCATCCTAAACTTAAAAAAAATATAGTTAAATTATTGCTTAATTTAGACATTAGAGACCTAAGAAGTATTAAATATATCTAATTTAATGATATAATAAATATATGCTTAAATCAGATGATTTAATAAATAAAATTAAAAGTTACAATAAGTTCCTTAATCCTGAAACTTTGTCAAAAGCTTATAATTTTGCACTTAAGGCTCATGAAAAACAAAAAAGAGACGAAGGTTCGCCTTACATCATTCATCCTATAGCTGTTGCGGATATATTAACTGAATTAAAACTTGATAGTGCTACCATTGCCACTGGACTTTTGCATGATACTATCGAAGACACGCATGCTACTTATAAAAATATAGAACAAGAGTTTGGAAAAGAAGTTGCGGACTTGGTTGACGGTGTAACTAAAATTTCAGAATTTGAAAATCAAGCAATTTCAAATTCTAAGGCAGAAAATTTTAGAAAATTAATTTTAGCTACCTCAAAAGATATAAGAGTTTTACTTGTCAAATTAGCAGACAGACTTCATAATATGAGAACGATCGAATTTGTTTCTGATAGAGATAAACAAATTAGAAAAGCGAAGGAAACTATGGAAATTTATGCTCCATTAGCCGATAGAATGGGCATGCATCGTATTAGAGATGAACTAGAAGATTTGTCTTTTGATGTTTTAAATTCTCAAGCTAGAAAATTAATTAAAGATAGATTAGATAAAATTAAAGAAAATAATCTTACAAATTTTAACTATATCTCTAATGAATTTAAAAAAATTTTAGAAAACAATAAAATCAATCCAATTATTTATGGCAGAGAAAAGACCCCTTTTTCTATATGGAGAAAGATTCAAAAAAAAAGAACTTCACTTGAGCAAATAACGGATATTATTGGTTTTCGTATAATACTAAATAATGTTGAGGAATGTTATAAGTCTTTAGGCATACTTCATGGTAAATGGAATTGTATACCGGGAAAATTTAAAGATTATATTTCTTCTCCTAAAATTAATAAATATCAATCAATTCATACTTCTATAATAGGACCTAATAAGAGACCTATTGAAATTCAACTAAGAACAATGCAAATGCATGAATTTGCTGAAAGAGGTATAGCTTCCCACTGGAAATATAAATCATCCGAAAAATTTAATTCTTTAACATGGAAAGAATATGATTGGTTAGCTGATTTGGTTGAAATTATAGATAAAAACGAGAACCCTGAAGATTTTTATGAATATACAAAACTTCAAATGTTTCAAGAAAACGCATTTTGTTTTACACCTAAAGGATCAGTTATTAAATTACCAAAAGATGCAACTCCAATAGATTTTGCTTATGCTGTACATACACAAATTGGTGATACTGCAATAGGATGTGAAATTAATGGAAAGGAAAGTCCATTGCAGTCTATTTTAAGAAATGGCGATGTAGTTAAAATTATAACTTCTAAAAAAGTATCTCCTTCCTTGCATTGGTTGGGCACAACAAAAACTGGCAAGGCTAGAGCAGCGATAAGAAGATATTGGCAATATCGGGAAAACACTAAACCCTTAAAACAAAAAAGATACAATACGACACTGTGGATTTCACTTCCTGATCTACCTGGTAAACTTGGCGAAGTCACTTCAATGATAGGTATAAATGAAGTTAATATATCAAGCGTTGAAATGGTTGAAAAAACTAAAAAAGTTATAAATTTTAGATTTAACTTAATAATCAGTGATTTGAAAAACTTTACAAAACTAATTAGTGAGCTAAAACAAAAGGAATATAATTTCAAAATAATTAGACATAAAAACAAAAAATATGCTTTCTTTAAAAAACTCTTTGGCGGTTTTAAAAAAAACTAACGCTTTATTAGAAGGTCATTTTGTTTTATCTTCTGGCTTACATTCATCTAAATACATACAGTGCGCTAAATTATTAAGCCATCCAAAATTATCTAAAGAATTTTGTAAATCTTTAAGTCAAAAAATAAAAAAAAAATTTAAAAAAATTGATTTAGTTTTAGCACCTGCTATGGGCGGAATTATAATAGGTTATGAAATTGGAAGTTTATTAAAAAAAGAAACTATTTTTTGTGAAAGAGTAAATGGTAAATTCAAATTAAGGAGAGGTTTTAAAATTAAAAAAAATATTAAAGTTTTAATTATAGAAGATGTTATAACTACCGGTAAATCAAGTTTAGAATGTGTTAAATTAATTAAACAGTCAAAAGCTAAATTAGTAGGATTTGCATGCTTAATTGATAGATCTAATAAACTAAGTTTAAAAATTAAAAATAATAGAATTGTTTCTCAAATTAAATTAGAAGTTCCGGTATTTAAAAAGAAAAATTTACCACCTTTTTTAAAAAATATACCCATTACAAAACCCGGAAGTAGATTTATTAAATGACTATAAAATTAGGTGTGAATATAGATCATATTGCTACTTTAAGAAATGCTAGAGGTGAAAATCATCCAGATTTATATTTTCTTGCAAAAAAATCAATTAAATATGGAGCAGATTCTATAACTATTCACTTAAGAGAAGACAGAAGGCACATTAAGGATAAAGATTTAAAAATAATTTCTTTAAATAAATCTATACCTCTAAATTTGGAAATATCTTCTAACATTTCTATGATTAAATTTCCCATTAAATACAAGCCTAATTATGTTTGTATTGTTCCCGAAA
>CACDAL010000009.1 GCA_902550805.1 uncultured Pelagibacteraceae bacterium | reverse complement strand
GCACCACCAATCCATATCATCAATATATCATTAATTGTTACTGCTAATATATCTCCGAATAATAATCCCATAATATCAAATCTTATAAACGTCAAAAATCCAATTACCACAAGACCTACTGCCAATGAAGAGTGAGCTAAAAGTCCAAGCAAAGCATCACCTGGTAAATTAGTTTTTTTTTGAAGTTGTATTAAAATTAATGCTATTAAAGATGAAATTATAAATACAGATAGGGCAATATTTAAATCAAAGGAATATGCCAAAGTAACTCCAAGTAAAGCTGAATGTGATAGTGTGTCTCCAAAATAAGATAATCTTCTCCACACAACAAAACAACCAAGTGGACCTGTTACGATTGCAACACCTATACCGGCAACTAACGCTCTAATAAAAAAATCATCAAACATATTAATTTTTTTTTATAACTCCCTCATGAGAATGTTCATGATCATGTTTATGTTCATAAACTGAAAGTATTTGAGAAGCTTGTTCACCAAACAAGGTTTTGTACTCGTTATTTCTCGCAACATCACTAGGTGAACCTGAGCAACAAACATGACCATTTAAACAAACAACATGGTCTGTTGCACTCATTACTGTATGTAAATCATGAGATATTAATAAAATTCCACAATTTAAAGTATCAGATATTTTTTTAATTAATTCATACAAAGCTATTTCTCCAGTGTAATCAACTCCTTGAACAGGTTCATCAAGTACTAATAGTTCTGGTTTTTTTGAAATAGCTCTAGCAAGTAAAACTCTTTGAAATTCACCTCCCGATAAATTACCTAAATTTTTATTTTTAAGATGTATTACCCCTGTTAAAGATAAAGCTTCATTTATTGCATCGTCTTTAATATTTTCAGTTAAGACCATAAAATCATTAACTCTTAACGGTAATGTCCAATCTATTGAAATTTTTTGAGGAACGTATCCAACTTTATTAGTATATTTTTCAACGCTACCCTCAATATTTTTATAAATACCTAATGCGATTTTTGCTGTTGTGCTTTTTCCAGATCCATTTGGACCTATAAGAGTTACAATTTTTCCTTTTTCAACCTCTAACGACACACCTTCCACAAGCCACTTATTGTTTTGTCGAAAACCTGCATTAATTAGTTTAACTAATTTATTATTATTTGTGTTCATTTGTCGCTTGACTTTAAAATGTTATATTATTACATAATGTTATATTATAACAATAAATTAACAATTAAATTATGAAAAATATAAAAAATATACCATTTATCTATGCATTATTATCAATTTTAACATTCTTTACTCCGGCAAATGCTGAATTAAAGGTAGTAACATCTATTAAACCAATACATTCATTGGCTAACTATCTGATGGATGGAGTAAGCAAACCAGATTTAATAGTGGATGGATATGCGTCCCCACACGGATTTGCAATGAAACCTTCACATGCAAAAATGTTGCAAGAAGCAGATCTTATATTTTGGATAGGAGAGGGTTTGGAAAATTTTTTAGAAAAGCCTTTAGACTCAATTGCAAAGAAAGCCGAAAAAATTGAATTAATTAAAATAAAAGGATTGAAAAAATTAAAATTTAGAGAAAGAAATATTTTTGAAGATCATGACGACCATGATGATCACGGTCATAAGAAAAAAGATGATCATGACGACCACGATGATCACGGTCATAAGAAAAAAGATGATCATGACGACCACGATGATCACGCGCATGGCGAATATGATCCTCACATTTGGTTGGATCCAATTAATGCAAAAATAATTTTAAATGAAATGGTTGAGCATTTAATAGAAAATGATTCAAAAAATACCTCTACTTATAAAAGTAATTTAGACAAAGCTCTTAAAGATATTGATAAACTTGTTAAAGATGTAAAAGCTGAGTTAAACCAAAGCACATCATCAATTGTTTTTCATGATGCCTATCAATATTTTGAAAAAAGATTTAATGTCAATGTGTTAGGAGCTTTTACCGTAAATACTGACGTTATGCCTGGTGCTGAGCAATTAGCAGAAATTAGAGAAATAATAGAGCACGATAAAGTTAGTTGTATATTTTCTGAGCCTCAATTTAACCCTGATATAATAAATGCTGTTGCTAAAGATATGGATATTAAAACTGGTGTTTTAGATCCATTAGGATCAACTCTTAATCCAGGAAAAGGCTTATATTTTGATTTGATCAGAAATATGTCTAAGTCATTTAAAGGCTGTTAATTAAAAATTGAACTTTAGTCATAAATAATATTTAATATTATATATGACTACAGTTCCCTTAACCTTAGATGAAATATTTGATTTAGCAAAAAAAACTCTTTTAACTAATGGATGTGATGATGAAACAGCATCTATTCTTGCTGATCTAATAATGAAAGCTGAAAGAGATGGCTCTTTATCACACGGCTTGTTTAGATTACCCGCTTATGTAACTGGTCTTAAAAGTGGTAAAATAAATGGTAAAGGAAAACCAGAAGTAAAAAAAATATCGCCAAGTGTAATTAAAGTTTTAGGGAATAATTGCTTAGCTCCCGTAGTTTTAAATAAAGGTATTCCAGAATTAGTAAAAGCCGCAAAAGAAAATGGTGTAGCTGTATTAGCTATAAATAATTCTCATCATATGGCTGCCATGTGGCCTGAAACAGAAGCTATAGCAGAGCAGGGGCTAGTAGCCTTTGCCTGCACCTCATATAAGCCCGCTGTGGCTCCTGCTGGTGCAATTAAACCATTGTATGGAACTAACCCAATATCTTTTGCGTGGCCAAGAAAAGGAAAAACTCCTGTTGTCTATGATATGGCAACAGCATCAATGGCAATGGGTGAAGTTCAAGTTGCTAAAAGAGAAGGTCACAAAGTTCCTTTAGGGACAGGTTTAACTAAAGATGGAAAAGAAACTACCGATCCAGGAGAAATAGCAGATGGCGGTGTTTTATTACCATTCGGCGGCTATAAAGGCTCAGGGATTGCGATGATGGTTGAATTACTAGCTGGAGCTTTAGTTGGTGATAATTTTAGTTATGAGACGGCAGCTAAAGATAATAATGATGGCGGTCCCCCAAGTGGTGGAGAATTTATTTTAGCAATATCTCCTGATAAATTGTCTGGAAATGATTGGGATAAACATTCATCAGAATTTTTTGATAAAATGATATCTATGGATGGAGTTAGGCTTCCAGGTGAGAGAAGACATAAAAATAGATTAGATAAAGGACCAAGAAACATTAACGAAGAATTGATTAATAAAATTAAATCTTTAAGCTAATTCAATTTCAATAGGCGTGTGATCCGATGGCTTGGTTCTTCCACGAGGATATTTATTTATTTTAATATCTTTAATTATATTTATTAATGAATTGGAAACTAAAAAATGGTCAATTCTCATCCCATTATTTTTTTGCCAAGCACCACTTGTATAATCCCAAAATGTATATCCTTCTTTATCAGGATATATATGTCTATAGGCATCATGAAAACCTAAGTTAATTATTTCTCTTAATCTTTTTCTTATTTCCAATCTAAATAAAGCATCGTTCTCATAGTTTTTCGGATTATGAACATCTTCAGCAGCAGGTATAATGTTAAAATCACCACCTATAATAATATTTTCATTTTCTTTTAAAAGATTCTTAAGCTTTTTAATTAAACTATCTAACCAATAAATTTTATAATCATATTTTTCTGTATCAACAGGATTACCATTAGGAGTGTAAATATTAATAATTTGGATATTTTTATTTTTATGTTTAACATCAGCAGTTATAATTCTTGATTGTTTTAATTTATCTTTAAAAATATCATTTTTAATATTAGAAAGTTTTTTTTTAGAAATTATTGCTACACCATTGTAACTTTTTTGACCAAATACATAATTTTCGTATTTCAATGTTTTTATATCATCATAAGGATAAGTTTCATCAGGAGTTTTGATTTCCTGCATCATTAAAACGTCAGGAGCAAATTTTTTAATATATTCTTTAATATTTTCTATTCTAGCTCTTACGGAATTAACATTCCAAGAACTAATAATCATTAAAGTGAAAAAGAAACACCACAACCACAAGAAGATTTACTTTGTGGATTGGTAATTTTAAAAGAATCTCCTATTAGTTCTTTTACATAGTCAACTTCTGATCCCTTTAATAAATCCGCTGAAGCTTTATCTATAAGTATATTTTCATGTTTTAAATCGTCTTCTTGAGGTGATTTATCGAATGAAAAATCATATTGAAAACCTGAACAACCACCACCTTTAATAGCGATTCTAAAAAAAGAACCTTTATCTTTAGATGATAGCAATTGAGTTATTTGTTTTAATGCTTTATCAGTAAATTTAATTTCTTTAATCATTATTGAACACTGTTATTACTAATATAATTATAATTTGATAATTTTAAAGTATGAAAAAATATTCAAAATTAGGACTATTTAAATCAAAAGGAAGATTATATCACGAAAGACCTAATAAATTTCGAACACCCTTTCAAAGAGATAGGGATAGAATTATACATTCAGCTTCTTTTAGAAGATTGAAGCATAAAACCCAAGTATTTGTTAACACTGAAGGAGATCATTATAGAACTAGAATTACCCATTCAATAGAGGTTGCTCAAATAGCTAGAACAATTTCTAAATATTTAAACTTAAATGATGATTTGGCCGAAACATTAAGCCTATCTCACGATATGGGACATACTCCTTTTGGACATGCTGGTGAAGTTGCTCTTAATGAATGCATGCAAAATTATGGTGGTTTTGATCACAATCTTCAAACTGTTAGAATTGTAATGTTTTTAGAAAATAAATATTTAAGATTTAATGGTTTAAACCTTACCATTGATACTTTAGATGGTTTATTGAAACATAATGGACCTTTTTATGAAAAGAAAAAATTAGAAAATATTATTGGAATAAATAATTTAAAAAATAAAATTAAACTAGATATATTTTTAATTTTTTTTCTTCTTATATTTGATATCGTTTTTTTTATAACATCTTTAACCATTAAATTAATAGAATCTCTTATTATTTGATATATTATAATTTCTTTATTACTTTTTTTAATATTTCTTTTGTAAGAATTATAGATTTTCTTAAAAAAATCTATTTCGGTAAGTTGATTTAATGTGAAAAGTTTAGCTTTAATTCCATCTTGAATATCATGATTATTGTAAGCTATATCATCAGAAATCGATGCTATTTGTGCTTCTAATGAACTATTTTTATCTAGTGTATATAATAATAAAGATCAAATTGTTGAATTTTCAAGTAAGTTTAAATTAATAGAAAGAGAAATTAAAATATTTTTGAAATATAATATGTATAATAATAAAAATGTTTTAAATAGAAATAATAATGGAAAGAAAGTTGTAAAACATTTATTTAAAATTATAACAAAAAAACCTAAAAAATTTATTAATAATACAGACCTTGATAAAAATAAATTTAGAGCTATTGCTGATTATATATCGGGTATGACTGACAGATTTGCAATTAGCTTATACAAATCTAAAATATGAATATATTTAAATTATATAGAGATAAAATTATTGATATTTTAAAATCAGCAAGTAAAGAAAGCTTAATTAAATTGCCAGAAAATTTAAATTCTATCAATGTAGATATACCACCTTCAAAATTTAATTGTGATATTTCAACTAATGTAGCTATGGTTTTGTCTAAACCTAATGAAAAATCGCCAATTGCGTTAGCTGAAATTTTATCAAACTTAATTAAAGAAAACGATCATTACATTGATAATATTTCAATTGAAAAACCAGGATTTATAAATCTTAAATTAAATAAAGATTTTTGGAATTATTTTTTAAAAAATATTATAAATGATAAAAATTACGGCTCTCAAAAATCATTAAATCAAAAAAAATATCTTGTTGAATTTGTTTCAGCAAATCCAACCGGACCTTTACATGTGGGACATTCTAGAGGAGCTATTTTGGGTGATGTTATTTCAAATTTATTAAAATTTAATAATCAAATTGTTACAAAAGAATATTATGTAAATGATTATGGTAATCAAATTTTACACTTTACTAAATCTGTATACTTAAGAGCGTGTGAAATTTTAAATAAGGAAGTTTTTCCTACTGATAATCCCGATTTATATCCAGGTGAATATATTAAGCATATAGCTAAAAATATAATTGATGAAAATTCAAATTTAAATTTTAATAATTTTGATGATATTTCTAGAGAACTTACAGTATTATCTGTTAAAGAATCTATTAAATTAATTAAGTTTAACTTAAATAATCTTGGAGTTAATCATGATAACTTTGCTAGTGAAACTGAAATTGTTAAAAACAATGAAGTAGAAGAAGTAATTAAAAAACTTAAAAAAGATAACTTTGTATATAATGGCAAGATAAAAGCTCCCGAAGGTGAAGATAATTCTAATTGGGTTGAAAGAGAGCAACTTTTATTTAAATCAACAGATTTTGGTGATGATAAAGATAGACCAATACAAAAAGCAGATAAATCATGGACTTATTTCGCTAGCGATGTTGCATATCATTATACAAAACTTAATAGAAAATATGATTTGCTGATTAATATATTGGGTGCAGATCACGCAGGTTATATTAAAAGAATTACTGCAGCCGTTGAAGCACTGTCTGGTGAAAAAAATAAATTAATTTGCAAAGTTAGTCAGCTTGTAAAATTAATTAAAGATGGAAAACCTTTTAAAATGTCAAAAAGAAAAGGTGATTATATAACTGTTGAAGATTTAATAAATGAAGTTGGTAAAGATGCTACTAGATTTATTATGCTTAATAGAAGTAATGATGTCGAAATAGATTTTGATTTTTCCAAAGTAAAAGAAAAATCTAAAGATAATCCATTGTATTATGTGCAATATTGTTATGCTAGAATTTCATCCGTATTCAGAAATATTAATCAAAATATTAATAATGAAATTGATATTAAAAAATATGATTTTGATTACTCAAAAGATGAAATAAAAATTTTAAAAAAAATTACTGAATGGCCAAAATGTATTGAGGTAACAACTGAAAAATTTGAGCCACATAGAATTCCTGTTTATTTATACGAGCTTTCATCTGATTTTCATTCTTACTGGAATATGGGTAAAGAAGATGAATCAAAAAGATTTATTACAAAAGATAATAAAATTAATGATGATAAAATAGTTTTTTTAAAAATAATTTCTAACGTTATCAAATCTGGTATGAATATCTTGGGAGTGGAAACTCCAGAAAAAATGTAATGATTAAAGAATTGAAATATTTATTCTTTATGGTCGTTATTTTTTTCTTTCTATTTTTTACATTGAGATATTATTTTTCTGATGAAAATCAAAAGAAATCTTATAGATACCTAAATCTTTTAGATAAAAAAATTGAAGATTCTAAAAAAGAACTAATTTTATTAAATAATGATACTGAGAACATTATTGAACATGTTGAAAATAAAAAAAACAAGAAAAATAAAAAATATAATTTTTGGAAATTATTATACAATGAATAATCATAGGGCTTTTATTTGCGGTATCAAAGGCATTAAACTTTTAAAAAGTGAAATTAAATTTTTAAAAAAATATCGTCCTTGGGGAATTATTTTATTTTCAAGAAATATTAAATCAATTAAACAAACTCAAAATCTTACTAAATCTATTAAAATTATTTTTAAAAATGAAAATTACCCTATTTTAATTGACGAAGAAGGTGGAAAAATATCTAGATTAAAAAATTTTATAGATAGCTCTATTTTTTCAGCAAAATTTTTTGGAGACATGTATAAAAAAGATCGAAAGAAATTTAATGTATATTTTAAAGTTTATGTTAAACAAATATCTTATTTACTTAGATTTTTAGGAATTAATACAAATACAGTACCAGTCCTAGATTTGCGGAGACAAAATTCACATAAAGTGATAAGCGATAGATCATATTCTACAGATAAAAATGTAGTATCTAAAATTGGTGATATTTGTATTGATGATTTTCATAACAATAAGATAGCTACTATAATTAAACATATTCCCGGTCATGGCTTAGCTAAAGTTGATAGTCATAAAAAATTACCTGTAATTAATAAAAATATAAATTATTTAAACAAGTATGATTTTAAAATTTTTAAAAATAAAAAATCTTTGTTTGCAATGACTGGACACTTATTATTTCCAAAAATAGATAAATCTCATACATCAACACATTCAAGGAAAATAATAAAAATTATAAGAACAAATATAGGTTTTAAAAACTTAATAATAACTGACGATCTATCAATGAAGGCATTAAAATATTCGATAGAATTCAATACAAGGCAATCATTTAAAGCTGGTTGTAATTTAGCTCTACACTGTAATGGAAATTTAAAAGAAATGTTAAAAGTTGCAATGAATTCGCCAAAAATAAATAAATTTGTATTAAAAAAAACATCACAATTTAACAATATAATAAGTTAGAATTAAATATGATTAATAGTGATTCTCTTGAATTTAATGTCGATCTTAATCATTATTCTGGTTCATTGGAAATTTTATTGGACTTGGCTAAATCACAAAAAGTTGATCTTGAAAAAATTTCAATAACAAAACTTGCTGATCAATTTTATGAATACATCACTAATTCCAAAAATGTAAATTTAGAATTAGCTTCAGAATATTTGCTAATGGCTACATGGTTGGCTTATCTTAAATCTAAATTACTCTTACCGGAAACTGATGATGAAGAATTTAAAGCTTTTGAAGTAGCGGAAAAATTAAAATTGCAATTAAAAAAACTTGAATTAATAAGAATTTTATCTTCACAAATGTTAAACAGAAAAAGACTTGGTAAGGATGTTTTTATGAGAGGATCAAAAAGTGGTATTAATGCAATTTATAATTCCAAGTATTCATTAACTATTTTTGAAATTTTAAAAACATATTCCAATATTGTAATGGCAAAAGATTTTAAAAAAATGAATATTCCAAAATTACCTGTCTTTACCGCTGAAGATGGAATCAAAACAATTAAAAAATTTATAGATAAATTAAATGATTGGAAAGAAATGAAAGATTTAATACCTACACAATACACAACTCCTGATTTAAAAAAAACAGGACATGCAGGTATATTTTCTGGTGCATTAGAATTATCCAGAGAAGGAAATATTTCAATAAAACAAAATAATTTATTTGATAAAATTTACATAAAGGCAAAATTATGAATAAAATTAAAAAAAATAATATAGTTAATTTTCCAGGAAAAATTTCTGGAATTGAACGTGAGGTAGAAGCTATAATATTTGCTGCAGCTGAACCTTTGACTGTAGAAACTATAGAATCAAAAATTTCAAAAAAAGGTGATGTTTCAACTGTTTTAAAAAATTTACAAAATACATATTCTAGCAGAGGAATTAACCTAGTTTGTATTTCAAATAAATGGTCTTTTAGAACTTCAGAAAATTTATCTTCATTGATGTCACAACAAAAAACAGTTGAAAGAAAATTGTCAAAAGCAGCTATAGAAACATTATCTATTATTGTTTATAATCAACCAGTCACTAGAGCTGAGATTGAAGAAATTAGAGGTGTTGCTTTTGGAACTAATACAATTGAGATACTTATGGAATTAAATTGGGTAAGACCACTTGGAAGAAAAGAAGTTCCTGGTAAACCAATTCAATATGGTACTACTGATGATTTTTTAAGTCATTTCAGTCTTAAAAAATTATCAGATTTACCTACAGTTGATGAACTTGGAAGCGCTGGTTTAATAGATAATTCAAGCATAGATTCATCTATATTTGGTACTGGAAAATTTTATAAAGAAAAGCAAGAAGACAAAAAAGAAAATATTTATTCAAATATAGATGAAATGTTAAGTGGTACTCTTAAAACTGAAGATAAAGAGTAAAAAAGTTACTTTTAAAAATAGATTATTAAGGATATATATAATTAATGAGTATAGGATTTTGGCAAATCGCAATTGTAGTTATCTTGGTCGTCTTACTTTTTGGAAGAGGAAAAATATCAAGTTTGATGGGAGATGTAGCTAAAGGAATAAAAAGTTTTAAAAAGGGCATGTCCACAGATATTGCTGATGATAATGAGCCAAAAAATATTTCAGAAAATAAAGATTCTAATAATAAAGATTAACCAATGCCACAAATTGGCTGGCTAGAAATTTTAATTGTAGTAACTATTGCAATCTTAGTTGTAGGTCCTAAAGATTTTCCAATTATGTTAAAAAAAATTGGAACTTGGATTGGTTCAATTAAAAGATACATAAGCGATGTTCAAACTCAAGTCAAAGATATTACTAACGAAACTGACAACACTGAAGTTGAAAATCTGAATAATGAAAATAAAAATGAAGTAAATGATAAATAAAGATAAAGAAATAGGTTTTGTCAGTCATTTGGTTGAACTAAGAAGCAGATTAATTCACTCATTAATATTTTTAGCTATTTTATTTGTTATTTGCTACTATTTTTCAGAATATATTTATGGTTTTTTAGTTGAACCATACGCTGAAGCAGTAAAAAATGATGATGTAAATAGAAGATTAATATTTACAGCATTACAAGAAACTTTTCTTACATATCTTAAGGTAGCATTTTTTGCTTCTTTTTTTATTACTAGTCCATTCATACTAATTCAAATCTGGAAATTTATTGCTCCAGGTTTATATTTACATGAAAAAAAAGCAATATTGCCTTATTTAGCAATAACACCAATTTTATTTTTATTAGGAGGAATGCTTGTTTATTATTTAATAATGCCTTTAGCAATAAAATTTTTTTTATCTTTTGAAAGCATTGGTATAAATACAAATTTACCTATTCAACTAGAAGCTAAAGTTAATGAATATTTGTCTTTGGTGATGAAATTAATATTTGCTTTTGGACTGAGTTTTCAATTACCTGTAGTATTAAGTTTATTAGCACGAATTGGTGTGATAAACTCAACATTTTTAAAAGAAAGACGTAAATATGTCGTGGTAATTATTTTTGCGTGTGCTGCCATTTTAACACCGCCAGATCCAATTACGCAAATTGGTTTAGCTGTACCATTATTAATTTTATATGAATTGTCAATTATTTCAGTAAAAATAATAGAAAATAAACAAGAAAAAAATAATGCATAATATTAAAGTGATAAGAGAGAATTTTGAAGAATTTAAAAAAATAATGAAATCTAGAAATGTAAATTTTGATTTAGATTCATTATTGGATTTGGATAAAGAAAATAGAAAATTAATTCAAGAAAAAGAAATTCTTGAAATGGAAAAAAAGAAAATTTCAAAATTAAAAGATAAAAGTTTATTTTCAAAATCTAAAGAAATTTCATCAAATATAGAAGTCATAAATAATAATCAAAATCTAGTTAATCAAAAACTTAATGAAATATTATCTTCAATACCTAATATTCCTTTAAAAGATGTTCCGGTAGGCAAAGATGAAAATTTTAATAAAATATTATCAAAACATGGGGACATAAAAAATTTTAGTTTTAAACCCTTGTCTCATTATGAAATAGGTGAAAAATTAAATATGCTAGATTTTGATCTGGCTACAAAAACTACTGGTTCAAGATTTGTTTTTGTTAAAGGTAAACTAGCTGCTTTAGAAAGAGCAATATCAAATTTTATGATTGATACGCATACTCAATTAAATGGATATACTGAAATTTCACCTCCTCTAATGGCAACTGACGATACTATGTATGGAACAGGCCAATTGCCAAAATTTGAAAATGATCAATTTGAAATTAAAATTGATGCTAAAAGTGATAGAAAATTTCTTATACCTACTGCTGAAGTTATATTAACAAATATGGTTAAGAATCAAATTGTTGATTTAAAATCCCTACCAATGAGACTTGTTGCTTCAACTCCTTGTTTTAGAAAAGAAGCCGGTAGTTATGGAAAAGATACAAAGGGAATGATTAGGCAGCATCAATTTTACAAAGTTGAACTAGTAAGTATTGTAGAAAATAGTAATTGCAAAGATGAATTGGAAAGAATGACGAATTGCGCAACAATGATTTTAGATAAACTAAAACTTCCTTATAGAAAAATAATTTTAAGCACAGGTGATATGGGATTTAGTGCAGAAAAAACTTACGATATCGAAGTATGGCTACCTTCAGAAAATAAATATAGAGAAATATCTAGTTGTTCTTCATGTGGTACTTTTCAAGCAAGGCGTATGAAAGCTAGATATAAAAATAAAAACAAAGACAGTAATTTTGTTGGTACTTTGAATGGAAGTGGTTTGGCAGTAGGAAGAACACTGATAGCTATTTTAGAAAATTATCAAAATGAAGACGGTTCAATTATTATACCCGACCCATTAAAACCTTATATGGGAAATATTGATAAAATATCTGTCAATTAAGAGTTGTCTTTAAAAATTAGATAGTATAAATAATCTTAACTTATAGAGATATTAATATGGATGCTGGAATAGGTCAATTTATACCTTTAATTTTAATTTTTGTAATTTTTTATTTCTTTTTGATAAGACCTCAACAAAAAAAAGTCAAAGACCATAAAGCTATGGTGGAAGCCTTAAAAAGAGGTGACAAAGTAATTACATCTGGAGGTATTGTTGGAGTTGTTGAAAGAATAATTGATAATGAAAAAGTAGAAATTAAAATTTCAGAAAATGTAAATGTTGAAATTATCAGATCTACAGGAATTCAAGGTTTAGTTACTTCAGCTGAAACAAAAAAATAACATTATATTAAAGTGTTATACTTTTCCAAAATAAGAATTATTTTAGTTTTTTTATTCACTCTTATTTTTTCTTATTTTGCATTATCAAATTTTATTAAATTTGATGATAATTTTTTTTCAAAAAAAATTAACTTAGGTTTAGATCTGCAAGGCGGGTCTTATTTATTACTGGAGATTGACAATAAACCAGTTATTACTCAAAAACTTCAAAGTAAAATTTTGGAATTTAAAAAATATTTTAAAGATAAAAAAGTAATTTTAAAAAATTTTTCTTTAGATAAAAACCATATAGTTTTTGAAGGAAACTATGAAGATGTTGAAAAAATTAAAAGTATACTTGATGATGATGACAGTGAAATTAATCCTTATTTTAATCAATTTAAATCACATCAATTTGATTTTTTAGAAGAGAATAATGTTTTTAAACTTTCTTTTTCTAGATATGGTTTAATTCTATTAAAAAACTCTTCACTTGATCAAGCTATTGAAATTGTAAGAAGAAGAGTTGATGAAATTGGAACAAACGAACCAAATATTCTTAAAAGAGGTAATGACAGAATTTTAGTTGAATTACCGGGACTTGATAATCCTGGCAGAATTAAAGCTTTATTAGGAAAAACAGCAAATCTTACATTTCAATTTATAACGCAAAATTCTGAGCAATCATTTGGAACAGAAATAATTAAATTTGAAGATGGAGTGGAAGAGGCAATAGTAAGTAAACGTATAGTATTGAGCGGTGACAACTTGGTTGATGCTAAGCCAACAATGAATTCTCAAACCAATGAAACCGTTGTTTCATTTAGTTTAGATAGAGTTGGTGCAAAAAAATTTGGGAAAGCAACCAGTTCAGGTGTTGGAAAAAGATTAGCTATAATTTTAGATGGTAAAATTATTAGCGCTCCTACAGTGAGAGAGGCTATAATTGGCGGTTCTGGTCAAATTTCAGGTAATTTTACTTTTCAGTCAGCTACGGATCTAGCTTTGTTACTGAGATCTGGTGCATTGCCTGCTCCTTTAGCTATTATTGAAGAAAGAACAGTAGGTCCTGATTTAGGTCAAGATTCTATTGATGCCGGTATTTTATCTTTAATAATAGGTTTTATTTTAGTTGTTTTTTTTATGACTTATAAATACAAAATTTTTGGTGTTATAGCCAATTTTGCTTTATTAACAAATTTATTTTTGCTCATTGGAGTATTGACTTTATTTGAAGCGACCTTAACATTACCTGGAATTGCGGGAATAATACTAACTGTAGGTATGGCTGTTGATGCCAATGTATTAATATTTGAGAGAATTAAAGAAGAAATTAAAAAAGAAAAAAATTCTATAGTTGCTTTTGATTCAGGTTATACTAAATCAAGAACAACAATTCTTGATGCTAATGTAACTACATTAATTGCAGCATTTATATTATTTTTTATGGGATCTGGTCCTATAAAAGGTTTTTCATTAACATTAGGTGTAGGAATAATTACCACTTTATTTTCAGTTTATTTTATAGCAAGATTATTTACTTCTTTTTACGTAGTTAAAAACAAAAACAGAGAAAAAATTATTTAAATGACAAGTGTATCTTTCAATAGATTTTACAAAAAATTTAATATTCTATCTATTATATTAATTATTCTATCTTTAATATTTCTACTTTTTAAAGGATTGAATTATGGTGTTGATTTCAAAGGTGGAACTTTAATTGAATTAAGAACCGATATAAAATCAAACAATATAACAATTATTAGAGATAGTTTTAATCAAATGAATTTAGGTGATGTTTCGGTTAAAAAATTTGGTAACAATACTGATTTTATTGTTAAATTTGAAAAACAAAGTTCTAATGATCCAGATTTTATAGAAAATTTAAAAAATAAAATATCTAATTCAATTGGAAATGTTGATTTCAGAAGAGTTGAAAATGTTGGTCCTAAAGTAAGTTCTGAATTATTAAAATCAGGTATTATTGCAATATTAGTTTCTTTAACTGCTATGCTTGTATATATATGGATTAGATTTGAATGGCAATTTAGTTTAGGTGCAATTTTAGCTTTATTTCATGATGTAATTATTACTCTTGGTATATTTTCTATATTTTCTTTAGAGATAAATTTATCTATTGTTGCTGCAGTTTTAACTATAGTCGGTTACTCAATGAATGATACAGTTGTAATTTTTGATAGAGTTAGAGAAAATCTAAAAAAATATTCAGATATTAAAATTTTCGAATTAACTAATATTTCAATTAATGAAACTTTATCAAGAACCATAATAACTTCTGTTACAACTTTGTTAGCATTATTTTCAATTTATTTATTTGGAGGTGAAGTTTTAAAAGGTTTTTCTTTAGCAATGATATTGGGAGTTATTTTTGGAACTTATTCTTCTATTTATATAGCTAATCCTATATTGGTTTTGCTTAAAGTCAGTCAGAGAACAATAATTAAAGAAGATAAAAACTAATATAAATTTTGAGCAGATACCATAGAAAGCAACATCGGCAAAGACAGAAGGGTATTGGTTCTAGAATATAACATTGCTGTTCTTGCTGATTTTGCTTTTATATCTGCTTCAACTTCTATTATACCCAAAGCTTTTTTCTGATTTGGCCAAATAATAAACCAAACATTGAAAGCCATTATAATTCCAAGCCACATGCCTATACCTATTGCTGTATTTTTTCCACCGCCTGATCCAATTCCTAAAGTCATAGCTTCATGAAGATATCCATTTATCCATGATAATATCAATCCAGATAATATTGTAAAAAAAGCAGCCCATCTAAACCAAAATAGAGCAGAAGGTGCAATTATTTTTCCAATTGCTGGTTTTTGCTCATCTGGAATTTTTGGCATATTAGGTATTTGAACGAAATTAAAATACCATAGTAAGCCAATCCACATTATACCAACAATCACATGAATATATCGAAATAACCAACTCCAAAACAATCTATCAAAATCAAAACCACCGTTATCAAAAAATAATCCTAAAAATAATAATATTGTTAAGCCTATTGAGAAATGTATTGTTTTAGAAAGTGACTGCAGAATGTTGCTCATAAATTTATTATATACTATTAATTTATAATTTTAAGCAATTTTTTTAAATTTTGAGTTAATTAATTTTTTTAAATAAATACCAGTATAACTTTCTTTTAGCTCACAAATTTGTTCGGGTTTTCCTTCACCTATAATTTGACCTCCTTTTATACCGCCTTCTGGGCCCATATCTATAATGTAATCAGCTGTTTTTATAACATCTAGATTATGTTCTATAACTACAACGGTATTTCCTGTGGCAACAAAAGTATGTAAAATTTCAAGTAATTTTTTAATGTCGTGTTGATGTAAACCTGTTGTAGGCTCATCTAAAATATACATAGTTCTGCCAGTAGATCTTTTTGAAAGTTCTTTTGCTAATTTGATTCGTTGTGCCTCTCCACCAGATAGAGTTGTGGCTTGTTGTCCAATTTTTATATAACCTAAACCAACTTTTTTAAGAGTTAAAAGTTTGTTTCTTATATTTGATATATTTTCAAAAAAATCACATCCTTCATCTACTGTCATATCTAAAACTTCTGCAATGCTTTTATTTTTAAATTTAATTTCTAGAGTTTCTCTATTATATCTGCTTCCTTTGCATTCATCACAAGTGATATATACATCTGGTAAAAAATGCATTTCATAAGTTATTACACCATCTCCTTCACAAGCTTCACATCTTCCACCTTTAACATTAAATGAAAATCTGCCAGGTTTATATCCGCGACTTTTTGACTCTGGTAAATTTGTGTACCAGTCTCTTATTGGACCAAACGCTCCTGTATAGGTGGCTGGATTTGATCTAGGAGTTCTTCCTATTGGAGATTGATCTATATCAATAACTTTATCCATTAATTCTATACCTTTAAAGCCTTTAAATGGTTTTGGAATTTTTCTAGACTTGTTATTATTCAATGTAAGATTTAATGCATTATACAATGTTTGAAGAATTAATGTTGATTTTCCACTTCCTGATACTCCTGTTACGCAAGTAAAGCTACCAAATGGTATTTTTAGATTTACATTTTTCAAATTATTTCCAGTCGCACCAGTAATTTCTAAAAATCTTCCATTTTTAGCCAATTTTCTATTTTTAGGAATTGGAATAAAATTTCTATTTGACAGGTATTTTCCTGTAATACTTTTATCGTTATTTAAAATTTCTTCAAAAGATCCTTCAAAAACAATTTCACCACCTTTATTTCCCGCTTCTGGTCCTAAATCTATGATATGATCAGCTTTTTCCATTGTTTCTGTATCATGCTCAACTACAATTACTGTATTACCAAGATCTCTTAACCTCTTTAATGCTTCTATTAATTTAATATTATCCTTTTGATGAAGACCTATTGATGGTTCATCTAGCACATACAAAACTCCAGTTAAGCCAGATCCAATTTGAGAAGCTAACCTTATTCTTTGAGCCTCTCCTCCTGAAAGTGTTCCGGACTCTCTAGATAAAGTTAAATAATCAAGTCCTACATTTAACAAAAAATTTAATCTTTCATTTATTTCTTTCAATATATGTTGAGCAATTTTTATTTGTTTTTTATTCAATTTTTTTTCTAAATTTTCAAACCATATTTTAGCTTCAGTTATTGATTTTTCGGTTACTTCGCTAATATTTAATTCATTTATTTTAATGCATAATGCTTCGTCTTTTAATCTAAAACCTTTGCACCTTTCACATTTTGTATCAGATTGATATTGTGATATTTCTTCTCTTTTCCAATCACTATCTGTTTCAAGATATCTTCTTTCCAAATTATTTATTACTCCTTCAAAAGTTTTTTTGTGAGAATATTTTTCATATCCATCATCATAATAAAATTTTATTTCTTCATCGTCCGAACCATATAAAATTATATCTTTTATATTATTTGGTAGTTTTGACCATTTGTCATTAAGCGAAAATTGATAATGTTTTGATAAAGAAGATAATGTTTGAGCATAATATAAAGTTGAAGATTTTGACCATGGCTCTATAGCACCATCAGAAATAGATTTTTTTTCATTAGGAATGACTAATTTAGGGTCTACATTCAATTTTATTCCAATGCCTTCGCAATCTTCACAAGCTCCATAAGGACTATTAAATGAGAATAATCTTGGTTCAATTTCTTCAATTGTAAAACCGCTTTCAGGACAAGCAAATTTTGTTGAAAATATTAATGTTTCAATTTTTCTAAATTTCTTTGGAAGTGTTTCGTTTTCATGCTCAACATATACTAAACCATTAGATAAATTTACTGCCATTTCAACACTTTCAGCCAATCTATTTCCTAAAGACGAATTAATAATAATTCTATCAACTAAAATTGAAATATCGTGTTTAATTTTTTTATTTAAATCTGGAACTTTATCGATATCAAAAATTTCATTATCTATTTTAATTTTTCTAAATCCTCTTTTTTTATAATTTATAATATCTTTTTTATATTCTCCTTTTCTACCTCGAACTACCGGTGAATATATGTATATTGTAGATTTTTTTGGTAATTCTTTAATTTTATCTACAATTTGACTTATAGTTTGGGATTCAATTGGTTTTCCGGTGAAGGGAGAATATGGTATTCCTGCTCTAGAAAACAAAACTCTCATATAATCATATATTTCGGTTACTGTAGCTACTGTTGATCTAGGATTTTTAGATGTATTTTTTTGTTCAATTGAAATAGCGGGACTTAGACCTTCAATTAAATCAACTTTAGGTTTTTTCATTTTATCAAGAAATTGTCTTGCATAAGCAGATAGACTTTCCACGTATCTTCTTTGTCCTTCAGCGTAGATAGTATCAAAAGCTAATGAAGATTTTCCCGATCCTGATATGCCTGTAATGACAATAAATTTATCTTTTGGAATTTCTAGAGAAATATTCTTTAAATTGTGCTCTTTTGCACCTTTAATAACTATCTTTTTAAGCATAATTTTTGTTGCTTTAGATTAATAAAATTAATATTCAAGTTAAATAGTGTTATACTTAAAAAAATCAAATTATTAAAATATTATGGCAGGTAGTTTAAATAAAGTACTTTTAATTGGTCGTTTAGGAGCTGACCCAGAAATTAAGCAAATGGTAAATGGCAAAAGTGTAGCCAGATTAAGTCTTGCAACTAGTCAATCTTGGAAAGATAAAAATACAGGTGAAAAAAAAGAAAAAACAGAATGGCATAGAATAGTTGTGTTCAACGAAGGTTTGGTAAACGTAGTTCAGCAGTATCTTAAAAAGGGTGCACAAGTATACGTTGAAGGTCAAATATCTACAAGAAAATGGAAAGATGAACAAACTGGCCAAGATAAATATTCTACAGAAATTTTAATTCAAGGTTACAATTCTTCTTTGACAATGTTGGGTGGGGGAAATCAAAATTCTATTGCTTCTCAAGATGCTAAACAGACTCATGAGGATAACAATATATCAAATCAATCTGATTTAGATGACGATATTCCATTTTAGTTTTTATGGAAAAAATTGAAATTACAAAAAATTTAAACACTAAACCTATCACTTTATATGATGAGATGAGTTCATCTTATTTATCTTATGCGATGAGTGTAATCATAAGTAGAGCATTGCCTGATGTACGTGATGGTTTAAAGCCTGTTCATAGAAGAATTCTTTTTGCTATGTACAAGGGTGGTTTTGATTGGTCTAAACAATTTAGGAAATCTGCAAGAATTGTAGGAGATGTTATTGGTAAATATCATCCTCATGGAGATCAGGCTGTGTATGATGCTTTAGTTAGAATGGTTCAAGATTTTTCAATGAGTCTTCCTTTAATTGATGGGCAAGGGAACTTTGGATCAATAGATGGAGATCCTCCTGCTGCTATGAGATATACCGAAACTAAACTTGCTAAAATTTCACAATATTTAATAGATGATATTGAAAAAAACACAGTATCTTTTAAAAGTAATTATGATGAAACTGAACTTGAACCTGAAGTTCTTCCAGCTCAATATCCAAATTTATTAGTTAATGGCGCAGGTGGAATAGCAGTTGGTATGGCAACAAGTATACCTCCTCATAATTTAGGTGAAGTTATAGATGGAACTTTGGCATTGATAAAAAATAGAGATATTAAAATAAAAGAATTAATGAAATATATACCTGGTCCTGATTTTCCTACAGGTGGAGTCATAATAGGCAAAGATATAATTAAAGAAGGATATAAATCTGGTAGAGGTTCTTTCAAAATTAGAGGTGATATTAAAATTGAACAAATTAAAAACGGAAAAGAAAGATTAGTAGTTACTTCTATACCTTATCAAGTAAATAAATCGAGTTTAAATGAAAGAATAGCTGAATTAGTAAGAGAAAAAAAAATTGAAGGAATTAGAGATATCAGAGATGAATCTAATAGAGAAGGAATTAGGGTTGCTATTGATCTAAAATCTAATGTTGAACCCGAAACAATTAAAAGACAACTTTATAAATACACATCTATAGAAAGTTCATTTGGATTTAATACTTTAGCAATAGTAGATAATAAACCTAAAACTTGTAATCTTAAAGATTTTTTAGAAAATTTTTTAAAATTTAGAGAAGATGTTATAATTAAAAGAACTAAATTTGATTTAAAAAAAACAGAATATAGAGTTCATATATTACTAGGACTTTCTGTTAGTGTAGAAAATATTGATAAAGTAATTAAAATTATAAGATCATCAAAGAATCCAGAAGATGCAAAAAAATCTTTATTAAAAACAAAATACAAAATAAATAAAACAACTAAACTTATTAAATTAGTTGATAAAAAAAGTTATAAAGGAGCATATTTTTTTACTGAAGATCAAGTTGTGTCAATATTGGAATTGAGACTTCAAAAACTTACCGCTTTAGGTATTAATGAAATAGAAATTGAGATAAAAAAATTAGCAGATTTAATAATTATGTATAAAAAAATAATTAACTCTAAAAATGAATTATTAAAAGTTATAAGTACCGATCTTCAAAAAATTAAAGAAAGATTTTCAACTCCTAGAAGAACAAATATTATAAACGCGGTATTAAATTACGATATAGAAGAAACTATACAAAAAGAATCTGTTATTATTACAATTACATTGCAAGGATATATTAAAAGAGGGGCACTAAGCAATGTTAAACAACAAAAAAGGGGAGGGAAAGGAAAAACTGGTATTAAAACTAGAGACGAAGACTCTGTAGTTCAAACACTATCAGTAAATACGCATACATCAGTATTATTTTTTTCAACTGAAGGTTTGGCATATAAAATTAAGGCATGGAAAATCCCTGAAGGCTCTTCTTCTTCTAAAGGTAAATCTTTATTTAATTTGTTACCTTTGAAAAATCATCAATCTATTAGTTCTATAATGCCTTTTCCCGAAGAATCTATAGATACTAAAAATCTTCACATTATATTTGCAACTTCTAAAGGGAAAATAAGAAAAAATAATTTGGATGACTTTACTTCAATTAATACTTCAGGAAAAATTGCAATGAAACTTGATAACGATGATAAAATCATAGGTGTTAAGATATGTAGAGATGATCAAGATATAATGCTAAGTACCAAATTTGGTAAATGTATAAGATTTGAATCAAAAAAATTAAGAGTTTTTAAAGGTAGATCATCAAAAGGAATAAGGGGATTAAGTTTGTCTGAAAAAGACTGTATAATGTCACTTTCTATTATAGATCATGACAACCTTAAAAATAAAAAAAACGACAAGAATTTTAAATCTGAACTAATAGCAAAAGAAAAATTTATTTTATCTATCACAGAAAATGGATATGGAAAAAGAACTTCTCATTATGATTTTAGAGTTACTAATAGAGGTGGCAAAGGAATAATAGGAATTATTAATTCATCTCGTAATGGTAATGTTGCCTCATCTTTTCCTGTAAATGGAATTGATCAAATTTTAATTTCAACTAATAAAGGAAGAGTTATACGTACTACAGTTAAAGAAATTAGAATTGCTGGAAGAAATACTCAAGGAGTAAGAATAATTAAGCTTACTGGTGATGAAAAAGTTGTATCTGCAATAAAATTAGATGATAATTTAATTTAATGAAAAATATTGCTATTTATCCTGGCACTTTTGATCCAATTACATTTGGTCATATTGATGTAATAAAAAAATCTTTAAAATTATTTGAAAAAGTAATAGTAGGTATTTCTGATGCAAATCAAAAAAATTTTCTTTTTACTTTAGATGAAAGAATTGAAATAGTTAAAAAAGCTTTATTTGCTGATCTAAAATATTCAAATAAAAAAATAAAAATAATATCATTTGACTCACTTACTACTGATTTGTGTAAAAAATATAGATCAAATGTAATTCTAAGAGGACTAAGAGCAGTTTCTGATTTCGAATACGAGTTTCAATTAGCTGGGATGAATAGAAAATTATATAATAAAGTTGAAACATTATTTCTTATGTCAGATGTTGAAAATCAAATAATATCTTCAAAATTTGTTAAGGAGATAGCTCAGCATAATGGAGATTTAAAAAAATTTACAACCAAAAGTACAATTAAATATTTAAAAAATAAATATGCTTAGATTTTTAAATTTAATAATTTTTTTAACGCTTACATTAACAAACATTACAAATGCAAAGGAGAATATTATGATTTTAAAACTGAAAAATGGAGATGTTAAAATAGAACTTTTTCCAGATGTTGCGCCAAATCATGTAAAAAGAATAAAAGAGTTGGCGGATGATGGAAGATATGACAATGTTGTTTTTCATAGAGTTATAGATGGTTTTATGGCACAAACTGGAGATGTGCAATTTGGCAATTCATCTTCCAAAAATTTTGATTTAAGAAAAGCTGGAATGGGTGGATCTGATCTACCTGATTTAAAACAAGAATTTAACAATTTACCTCATGACAGAGGTACGGTTTCAATGGCCAGATCTTCAGATCCTGACAGCGCTAATAGTCAATTTTTCATATGTTTTGATCCAGCTCCTTTTTTAGATAGACAATATACAGTTTTTGGAAAAGTTGTTGAGGGAATGGATTTAGTAGATAAAATTAAAAGAGGCGAAGGATCAAACGGTTCCGTTTCTAATCCGGATAAAATTATTAGTTTTAAATCACAATAAAAATTATTAATGAATGACATTAAAAAAGTTTAATTTTAATGTAAATAATTCAATTTATAATTATAGAACTGGCATTATAGAAACTCATAGAGGAGTTATTAATACTCCTGCATTTATGCCCGTAGGAACACAAGCAACGGTTAAAGGTGCTTTTATTGATGATATAATTAATACAGGTAGTCAAATAATATTATCAAACACATATCATTTAATGATAAGACCTGGCGTTGATAGAATTGCTAGTGTTGGTGGACTTCATGAGTTTATGAATTGCAAATTACCAATCCTTACAGACTCTGGTGGTTTTCAAGTAATGTCTCTTTCTAAATTTAATAAGATTGATAGAGAGAAAGGAGCTATATTTCAATCTCATATTGATGGAAAAACTTTTTTATTGAGTCCAGAAGAAAGCATTCGAATTCAAAAAAAACTTAATTCGGATATTGTAATGGTCATGGATGAATGTCCAAAAAAAAGCAATGATTATAAAAAAATAAAGGAATCAATGGAATTGTCTTTATATTGGGCCGAAAGGTCTAAAAATGAATTCGGTTATAATCCTCACAAAGCTTTATTTGGTATAGTTCAAGGAGGTTTGTTTAATGATTTAAGATTAAAATCTTTAAATCAATTAATAAAAATTGATTTTGATGGTTATGCTATAGGAGGTTTAGCAGTAGGTGAGTCACAAAAACAAATGTTCGATATATTAGATATATTAAAAAATCATTTACCTGAAAATAAACCTAGATACTTAATGGGTGTTGGTACTCCGTCTGATATATTGGGTGCTGTAAAAAGAGGTATAGATATGTTTGATTGTGTACTTCCAACAAGATCTGGTAGAACAGGATTGGCATTTACTTGGAATGGAAAAATACAAATACGTAATTCAAAATATAAAAAAGACAATTCTCCTCTAGATTTAAATGTAACCAAATTTGATATAAATAAATATTCTAAAAATTATTTGAACCATTTATTTAATACCAACGAAATGTTAGCTTCAATGATATTAACCTTGAATAATATCAATTTTTATCAAGAGTTGATGAGTGAAATTAGGAAAAATATTAAAAATGGAACTTTTGATCAATTTCACGATAAGTATATTAACTTATTATAAATTTTTAATATTGATAAATAAGTAAAAATCAATATAAGAAACGGCGTTGGGCCCTTAGCTCAGTTGGTAGAGCAATTCCCTTTTAAGGAATGGGTCGTTGGTTCGAGTCCAACAGGGCTCACCAATAATTTTCTTAAATTATTGGTGGATATTTCAATATTATTTCATTAGTCCAATTTGTAATATTATTAATTCTATTTGTTGAAGATGGATGAGTGCTCATAAATACTGGAGGTTCTTTACCTTTATTTGCTTCTTTCATTCTTTCCCAAATCTTAACAGTTTCTCTAATATCATAACCCGCCAATGAAGAAAATACTAAACCTAAATAATCTGCTTCACTTTCTTGTTTTCTGCTAAATGGATTCATCAAACCTATTTGAGATAACATACCTACAGTATTCATGCCTGTAGTAGTATTAATTTTTGATAATTTTCCTCCAGAAGCTATATCAATAATTTTAGTTCCAGTATTTATTAAAACTCCTCTACTTGCTCTTTCTACAGAATGTTTTGCTACTGCATGAGCTATTTCATGTCCCATAACTGCCGCTAAGCCATTATCGTTTTTGGTAATTTCTAAAATTCCTGTATACACAGCAATTTTGCCGCCAGGCATACACCATGCGTTTTTAACTTTTTTATTTTCAATCAATATATATTCCCAACTAAAATTTGTAGTTGGATCGGGTATATTGTTTACAAAAAAATATTCTGAAATAGCATATTCAATTTTTGAGCCAATTTCTTTGATTTTATCTAACGTATTAATGTCATCACTTAATTTTTCTTTTTCTTTAACTTTTTCATATAGTGCAGCTGCTTGTGCATTTAATTTTGATTCTGGAATTAATTTTAATTGTTTTCTATCGGTAATTGGAGTTGTGCTGCATCCGCTAATATAAGTAGATAAACAGCCACAACCTAATAAATATATGAAATTTCTTCTATTCACTTTACTATATAATTATAATACATGTTAAGTATAATCAATATTATGATACTAAATAACAAAATATTATTGTTTTCCATCTTTCTAGTAATAATCTTTATAATTTTACCTTTAAATACATAAAATATGCTAAATTTAAAAAGAAGAGGGATTTCATTATTCGCAAAATTACGTAATTATTTTATTACAGGAATCGTTGTTTTAGTTCCAATAGGAATAACTCTATATTTAACAAAATTTTTTATATCAATTTCATCAAAATTAATTCCTTACGATTTAAATCCAAATAATTATTTGCCATTTTCTATACCGGGATTAGAAATAATATTGTCTATAATTTTTATTACATTTATAGGTGGATTGTCTCTTTCTTTTATAGGAAAAAAAATTCTTCAATTGTTTAATGATTTATTAAAAAGAATTCCTATATTAAGAACTATTTACTCAGCAATAGGGCAGATGACGGAAACTCTTGCTCCTAAAAAAGGTTCAAAAAAAAGTGTTGTTTTAATTGAATATCCAAGAAAAGGAAGTTGGGCCGTTGGATTTGCAACAAAAGAAAATCAAGGTGAAATTTCGAAAAAAACCGATAAAAATTTGATTAATGTTTTTGTACCAACCACTCCTAATCCCACCAGCGGATTCTTATTAATGTTTCCTAAAGAAGAAGTTATTTACTTAGATATGTCATTTGAAGAAGCTTCTAAATTTATTGTTTCTGCTGGAACATCAGACAATAGAAAATAATTAATAGTTTTTATTGATAATTGAAGCCTTGTCATAAAGTTTTAATAATTTATTATATTTATCAAAATTTTTACCTTCTAATTCTAATTTTTTAACTACTTTTTCTGCTAATAAAAATAAATCTTCATTTAATACTGGATCAGCTAACCTAAAATTTTTGACACCACTTTGTTTAAAGCCGAGTAAATCGCCGTAACCTCTTAATTTCATATCTTCCTCCGATATATCAAATCCATCATTTAAACTTTTTAGAATTTTTATCCTTTTTTTTGCATTTTCACTTAAATTTGATTTGAACATTAAAATACAATAAGACTCTTTAATTCCTCTTCCTACACGCCCTCTTAATTGATGTAATTGTGATAAACCATATTTATCTGCGTTTTCTATTACAATTACATTGGCATTAGGAAAATCTATTCCAACTTCAATTACTGTTGTTGAAACTAGAATATCTATTTCTTTATTGAGAAATTTAGTTAAAATCTTATTTTTTTCATCTTTATCAAGTGAGCCATGTATCAGGCCAACTCTATTTTTAAAAAATTTTTCAAGATGCTTATATTTATTTACTACAGATTGGAAATCAATTTTTTTAGATTCCTCTATCAATGGACAAACCCAAAAAATTTGATTTTCCTTACTAATTTCATTTTTAACAAAATTTATTATATCAGAAATTTTTTCTTCTAATTTGCTATATGTAATTGTTTTTTTTCGGTTTTTAGGTTTTTCCTTTATTAAAGTTAAGTCCATATCTCCATATACAGTCATCATCAAAGTTCTAGGAATGGGAGTTGCTGACATTACTAATACATCACAATTATCACCACCTTTTTCGGACAACTCTTTTCTTTGTCTAACACCAAACTTATGCTGCTCATCTATGATTATTAATCCTAATTTTAGATATTCAACTTTCTTTTGAAACAATGAATGTGTTCCAATCAAAAAATTAATCTTACCGAGTTTAAGGTTGTCTAGAATTTTTTTTCTCTCAGCGTATTTAGACTTTCCTGTCAAAATTTCAATTTTAGTATATTTTTCAAAATATTTCTTTGCAAATGAAAAATGTTGTTTTGCCAAAATTTCAGTTGGAACCATAAAACAAACTTGATAACCAGAGTTAATAGTATTTAAGGCAGCTATCATTGATACAATGGTTTTACCAGATCCAACATCACCTTGTAATAATCTAAACATTTTATTTTTAGATCTGAGATCTGAATTTATTATTTTAACAGCTTTGTCTTGATCATTGGTTAATTTAAAATTCAAGTCTTTTAATAATTTTTCTTTATTATCTATGAAAATTTTTTCTTTCTTTTTTACTTTTTTTATTTTCACTCTTATTTTGGAAGATAATAAGAAATGAGCAAATAGTTCATCAAAAATTAATCTTTTATAATAATCTGATTTTATAATTTTTTTTGTTTCCAATGAATGAATTTTTAAAATAGAATCTTTCCAACTAACATTATTAAATTTTTTTTTAATATCATCATCTAACCATTCATCTAAATTTGGAAGTTGATTTAATACATTATTAATTATAGTATTATATTTATTTAAAGAAAGTCCTTCTGTAAGGCTATATTTATTTTTTTCTTTTATAATATTACTATCTTCATTTTTAGTTTGAGTAGGATTAATAATTTGATACTTATTTTTGTAAAAATTAATTTTTCCACTAACGATAACTTCAGTATTTATTGGTAGAATTTTTTTTATGTAACTCTCATTAGAATTAAAAAAAATACAATCAATTTTTATTTCATTGTTTTCGCATATTACTTTATTTGGCAACCTTCTGATTCTAGGAAAATTATATTTAATTGGAATTAACTTTAATGTCTGAATTTTTCCAATTTGAATTTCATTTGAATTGGTTATTTTAGAGTTTTCAATCTTGCTAGTAGGTAGATGCCATAATAAATCAAATATTGTATTAATATTCTTCCTTTTAAATAATTGACTTGTTTTTTTGCCAATACCTTTAATTTGTTGAATATTTGATAATAAATATTCGTAATCATTCATTTTTTATATATATAAAGATTTACTTGATGGATTCAAATAAACAAAATCTTATTAATAAAATTTTATATAGATCACAATATCGTGGAACAAGAGAAATGGATATTTTTGTATCTAAATTTGTAAAATCAATAATCAAAGATCTGAATATAGAAGAATTATCTCAATTAAATAAATTAATTAATATCGATGATGATAAATTAATGAAGGCAAGTACTGGTGTAGAGATTGATGAATTGGAAAATAATAATATTATCAATAGTTTGATCGAATTTAAAAAAAAATATTAAGTGGCGGAGAGACTGGGATTCGAACCCAGGAAAGAGTTGCCCCTTTGCCGGTTTTCAAGACCGGTGCTTTCAACCGCTCAGCCATCTCTCCGTTTAGTGAGGTTTTTATAATTATTAATATATATTTCAAGAATAAAATAGATAAAGTGATTTAAACCTAGCTATAATAAGTAATGAATCTATGAGTGACAAAAATTTTAACAAAGGTGTAATTTTAACAGCCATAGGATCATTTTGGTGGGGCTTTTTAGGAGTAATTTATTTTAAATACATCTCATTTGCTGGACATGTAGAAGTTGTTATACATAGAAGTTTATGGACTACTGTTACACTTTTATTAACCATATATTATTTTTCAAAATGGAAGAAAGTATTTGAAATATTTTCAAATAGAAAAATATTATTACTTCTTTTCTGCTCTGGTATATTAATTTTTATTAATTGGAGTGTTTGGATTTTTGCTGTTGCCAATGATCAAGTTATAGATGCAAGTTTTGGATATTTTATAATGCCAATTATTAGTATTTTTTTAGGTTTTTATTTTTTTAAAGAAAAATTAAGTTTTAAAAGTAAAATTTCTGTTTTTATAGTTGTATTATCAATTTTATATTTACTTATTATTGATTTTAAATCTATTCCATGGGTAGGATTAGTTGTTGCCGTTAGCTGGAGCACTTATAATTTACTAAGAAAAAAAATAAATGTTGATACAGATTTAGGATTATTTATTGAAAGCTTATTTTTATTACCGATGGTTCTTATTGTGTTTTATTTTATCGTTCAAAATAATGTAAATGATTTTGACATATCGAATCCATCATTGATGTTTATTTTAATGTTAGCAGGTCCAATGACCGTAATACCTCTTTTTTTATATATTAAGGGAGTTGAGCTTTGTGGTCTTGGACCTACAGGTATGATTTTTTATATAACTCCCACATTGCAATTTTTATTAGGATATTTCCTATATAATGAGCCACTAAATATTCAAAAGTTAGTAAGTTTCATTTTAATATGGATTGCTGTATTTATTTATTTAAAAGATTTATATGAAAATAATTAAATTAATTTTTGTAATAAATTTATTTCTTTCTTTTATATTTGAAGCTTATGCTGATGATTTTTTAATTTGGAAAAATAATTTTAAAATATACGCAAAAGAAAAGGGCATAAGTGAAAAAACAATTAATCAACTTATTGATAAATCTAAATATTTACCTGATGTAATTAAATATGATAGATTTCAACCTGAATTTTATGAAGATACAAAAACATATATATCAAAAAGAGCTAACAACAAAAAATTAAGAAATGGTAAAAAAATTTATACTTTAAATAACAAAACCATAAATAAAATTTCAAACAAATATTCAATAGATAAAAGTTTATTATTAGCATTAATGGGAATAGAAACAAATTTTGGTACTTACTTAGGTAAAATGGACATAGTTTCATCTTTAGCAACTTTAAGTTTTGACAAGAGGAGAAGTAAATTTTTTACCTCTGAATTAATAACACTTTTGAAACTAGTAGATCAAAAAATTATTCAACCTGAAACTTTATATGGTTCATGGGCTGGAGCTTTTGGTAATTTCCAATTTATGCCATCAACGATCAATGATCATGCGATTGATTATAATAATGATGGCATTATTGATTTAAAAAATATTGAAGATTCTTTCGCTTCTGCCGCTAACTACTTAAATAACTTAGGTTGGAAAAATAATGTTCCTTGTTTTTATAAAATTGATTTAAAAAGTGAAACACCATTAATATATATGAACACTTCTGCCAAAAAAATTAACCATATGAACAAAGTTAAATTTTATAAGAAATTTATTAATAATCACTATTTTTTAGATGAATTTGATGAACTTGATTCTGCAATAGTTACACCAGATGTTGATATAGTTGAAAATTCAAATAAATTTTATCCTGCCTATTTAATATTTGATAATTATAAATTAGTTCTTAAATGGAATAGATCTTTACGTTTTGCTTTAGCTGTTTGTACATTAAAAGATAAATTTGATAATGAATTATAAATATATTATATATTTTTTTTTTATTTTATTATTTTCTTGTGAAAATAAATCTTCAAAAACAAATTATTCTAAAAATTTCGAACATTATTCAAATAAAGGTTTTGCTTTAATTTATAATGATACTCTTTATAAAAATAAGATATTAAACAAAAAAATAGATCATCGATCACTTATTATTTTTAATGATAAATTAGATATAGATACTCCTGTTAAAATAACAAATTTATTAAATGGTAAAAATTTAATAGCTAAAGTAGGTAAAAAATCTAATTTTCCATTTTTTTACAATTCTGTTCTTTCGGATAGAATTGCAAAAGATTTATTAATTGACCCTTCAGAACCATACGTTCAGATTCAAACCTTAAATTTAAGAAATTCTTTTGTTGCTAATAAAGCAAAAACATTTGATGAGGAGAAAGAAGTAGCTAATAAAGCTCCTGTAGATGATATTACCATACAAAATATAGGTATTGTAGAAAACCTTGATAAAGTAAAAGTTAAAGAAAAAGATACAAAAAAGCTAAAGACTAATGATTTTAATTATATAATTAAATTTGCAGATTTGTATTTTGAAGATTCGGCTATTATGTTAAAAGATAGATTATTTGAAGAATTTATGATTACAAACATTTCAATAAAAAAGTTGTCAAATAATAATTATAGAGTATACAAAGGTCCATTTAAAAGCTTAGAATCAATTAAAAAAGCGTTTGGTGATATTAAAAAACTTAATTTTGAAAATATTGAAATTATAAAATTATGATAAAAATAAAAATATTAATTGTATTTTTTCTTAATTTTATAATTTTTAATCAATCAAATTCTGCAGGTTTTGATGTAAAAGCAAGAACTGCAATACTTCAAGATTATCTTTCTGGTGAGATACTTTATGAAAAAGATGCAGATCGAAAAATTTTTCCCGCTTCAATGACAAAAATAATGACTTCAATTATTGCTTTTGAATTATTAAAAAATGGCGAAATCAGTTTAGATGATAAATTTATTATATCAGAAAATGCCTGGAGACTTTCCGAAGCTGGTTATTCATCAATGTTTATTATGGTTGGTGATCAAATCTCTGTTGAAAATTTACTTAAAGGAATAATTATATCTTCAGGGAATGATGCATGTGTAGCTTTAGCTGAAGGAATAGCTGGTACTGAAGAAGAGTTTGCAATTTTAATGACTGAAAAAGCTTATGAAATAGGAATGAAAAATACTAACTTTTCAAATTCTTCAGGAATAAATTCTCCTGATAATATGTCAACAGTTAGGGATATTTTAATTATGTCTAATTACTTGATAAAAAATTATCCAGATTACTATAAATATTTTGAAGAAAAAAATTTCACATGGGATCGTACTGGAGGAGATCCTATTACTCAAGGCAATAGAAATCCATTATTATATAAAAATATTGGTGTCGATGGTATAAAGACAGGATATCTAGCTTATGAAAAATATTCTTTAGCTTCCTCAATAAAAAGAAACGAAAGAAGATTAATTGCTGTTGGAAGTGGATTTAAATCAAAAAATATTAGATCTAAAGAGTCTTTAAAATTATTAACCTACGGATTAACAAATTTTGATACAATAAAAATTGCTAAGAAAGATGAAATATTTCAAGAGCTAGATGTATGGCAGGGAGTAAAAAAAAAAGTCAAAACTTATGTTAAAAGTGACATTTATAAATCAATTCCAAAAGCAAAAAAAAAATACCTAAAAGTATCTATTAATTATAATGAACCAATTCAAGCACCAATTAAAAAAGATGATATAGTGGGAAATTTGAAAATAACCTTTAAAGATGAATTAATTGGAAGTTATGATTTAATATCTGCCGAAAACATTAATAAACAAAATATTATTTCTAGAATCATAAGTACTATAAATTTTCTTATATGGGGCGATGCCTAAAAATCCAGTTATTATTTTTGAAGGAATAGAGGCTTCTGGTAAATCAACAAATATTAAAAATACAATTAATTATCTTAAAAAAATTAATAAAAAGTATATAAAAATTAGAGAACCTGGAGGTTCCAATTATTCTGAAATTTTTAGAAAAATAATTTTAAATAATAAATCAAAATTAAATTACAAAACAGATTTACTTTTGATGATGGCTTCACGCTCGGAAAATATTGATAAAATTATAAAAAAAAATTATAAAAAAAAAATAATTTTAATAGATCGATTTACAGATTCAACTATAGCATATCAACATTATGGGTTGGGAATTAATAAAAAATTAATTAATAATATTAATAATTTTTTAATAGAAAAATTTAAACCTAATTTAACTTTTTTAAGTTTGGTAAATAATAATAATATGAAAAAAAGACTTAAAATAAGAAAGAGTTTAAATAAATATGATAAATTCAATTATAATTTTTATGATAAAGTTCAAAAAGGATTTCTAAAAATTGCCAAAGGTAATAAAAAATATATAATTCTAGATAGTAATAAAATCAACATCATAGAAACTAAAAAAATTATATTAAAAGAAATAAAAAAAATAATTTAATCTTATGAATAAAAAAATTAAAATGATTGGCCATAATAATAATTTTTTAAAATTTATTGATTTATATCAAAATAATCAATTACCTAATAAAATCCTATTGTCTGGTAAAAAAGGAATAGGAAAAAATCTATTTGTAAAACATTTAATGAATTGTATTTTTTCTAAAGAGGATACATATTCATACAACATTAAAGAATTTGAAATTAATAATCTTAATAAATCTAACTTTTTATACGAAAATAATACTCATCCTAATATATTTAAAATTTTTAAAAAAAAGGATAAAAAATTTATTGAAATTGCACAAATAAGAGAATTGCTTAAATTTCAAAATCACTCTTCATTTAATAGTAAAAATAAATTTATAATTATTGATAATACCGATTATTTAAATTTAAATTCTACAAATGCATTACTTAAATCTATCGAAGAACCTAATCACAATACATTTTTTATCATTATAAATAATTCTGAGAATTCAATTTTAGATACACTTAGATCTAGATGTATAGAATTCAAATTATCTTTAAATTATAAAGATGTTAAATCAATTGTTAATTATAAATTTGATGATGATATATACAACCATATTAATAAAGATTTTATCAATGTTTACAATTCTCCATCATTTTTAATTTCCTTGATTATTTTTTTTAAAGATAATGATATTGATTTTCAAAATATTTCAATTGAATATTTTATGTACTATATAATTAAAAACAAATCTTATATTAATAATGAATTTATTTTTGATAATTTGGGTTTATTTATAGAATTATTTTTTTATAAGCATATAAATATATCAAAAAAAATTACGTTTAAATTTAAATCATATTTTTATTTAAAATTCTCTATGATTAAAAAATATAATTTAGATTTAGAATCCTTTTTTATTGAATTTGAAGAAAAATTACTAAGTGAATAAAAACTTTTATATAACAACTCCCATTTATTACCCATCTGCAAAGCCTCATATGGGTCATGCATATTCAAGTATTATAGCTGATTTTTTTGCTAGAATAAAAAGAATACAAGGTTATAAAGTTTTTTTTTTAACAGGAACTGATGAGCATGGTCAAAAAATTCAAAGGTCAGCTGAAAAAAAAGGTGTAGACCCAAAATCCTTTTGTGATGATATAAGCAAAACTTTCAGAGATTTGTCTAATGTATTAAATTTAACTAATGACGATTTTATCAGAACTACAGAAAAAAGACATGCAAAATCTGTAGAAAATTTATGGAAAATTTTAGAAAAAAAAGATGAAATTTATTTGTCTAAATATTCAGGATGGTATTCAGTTTCTGATGAGGCTTTTTACACAGAAGATGAAATTGAAGATGTCAATAATCAAAAAATTTCAAAAATTTCTGGATCTCAAGTAGAGTGGATTGAGGAAGAATCTTATTTTTTTAGATTATCTAAGTGGCAAAAGCCTTTACTTAAATTTTATTCAGATAATCCAAAATTTATACTACCTGAATCAAGAAAAAATGAAGTAATCAGTTTTGTCAAAGGTGGATTGAAAGATCTTTCTGTAAGTAGAAAATCTTTTTCTTGGGGTATTAAAGTTCCATCTAACAAAGATCATGTAATTTATGTCTGGCTTGATGCATTAACTAATTATTTAAGTGCATTAAATTATCCGAATACAAACGATGATTTATATAAAAATTTTTGGCCGGCTAATTTACATTTAATTGGTAAAGATATATTAAGATTTCATGCAGTTTATTGGCCGGCATTTCTTCTTGCCGCAGATATACCCACTCCTAAAAGAGTTTATGGTCATGGATGGATATTATCGGGGGAAGAAAAAATGTCTAAATCTAAAGGTAATATTTTAGATCCACTTGAAATAATTGAAAATTATGGTTTAGATCCACTAAGATATTACTTAATTAAAGAGGTTTCATTTGGAAATGATGGAAATATTTCAAAAGAAAAACTTATAAATTGTATTAATAGCGATCTTGCAAATAATTTTGGAAATTTTTGTCAACGTGTAATTTCTTTTACTGAAAAAAATTTAGATTCAAAAATACCTAAAAACTTTTTATTTAATGACGATGATTTAAAAATTTTAAATACATATAATTTAAAATGTGATGATTTAATTAATGAAACTGATAAACAAAATCTAAATTTTTATGTAAATTTTATACAAGATCAATTGTTTACAGCAAACAAATATTTTAATGATCAGGAGCCATGGAAAAAAAAATCTGATCCCGCAAGGTTAAGTTCAATTATTTATGTTTCGTTAGAATTAATTAGAAAAATTTCAATATTATTATATCCAATTATACCCGATTCATCATTGAAAGTTTTAAAAGTATTTAATATTTTAGAATCCCAAATTGATTTCAATTCGATCAAAGTTCATGAAATTTTAAATGTTGATAGCAGTATAAATAAAATTTCTATTCTTTTCAAAAAAATAGAAAAAAATGATTGATTCACATTGTCATTTAGATCATAGCCCATTAAAGGATAATTTAGATGAAGTAATTTCTAGATCGAAAGATATTGGCATTGAAAAATTATTAACAATATCCACTAACATTAAATCCTTTGAAAATATTATAAAACTTGTAGAAAAAGATGCTATTATTTTTGGTACATTTGGAATTCATCCTCATGAAACAGATAAAGAGCTCATTTCAAAAGTTGATATTGTTAAAAAAATTATGTTTAACGATAAAATAATTGGAGTAGGTGAGACTGGATTGGATTTTTACTACAATAATAGTAATAAAAATAACCAAATATTAAGTTTCAAAAATCATATCGAAGCTGCTTTAGAATTGGAAATGCCAGTAATAGTTCACTCTAGAAATGCCGAAGAGGAAACTTATGAAATTCTTAAAGATTATAGTTATGATAAGCTTAAAATATTAATGCACTGTTATACCGGTTCTAGAGCTTTTGCGGAAAAATTAATGAAATTAAATGCATATTTTTCTGCTAGTGGAATAATAACTTTTAAAAATAGCTTAGAACTGCAAAATACTTTTAAAATTATTCCTGGAGAAAAATTATTAATTGAGACTGATAGTCCATTTCTATCTCCTGTCCCAATGAGAGGTAAAAAAAATGAGCCATCTTACATTAAATTTACACTTGAAAAATTAGCTGAAATTAAAAATATCAGCACAAAACATTTAGATTCATTAACAACAAAAAATTTTGAAAAATTATTTTTTAATTAATGTCAGTAAAATTCACGATATTAGGTTGCGGCAGTTCTTTGGGTGTGCCAAGAATAGATGGTTTTTTTGGAAGTTGTAATCCAAAAAATAAAAAAAATTATCGAATGAGATGTTCTGCGTTAATATCAATAGATAAATTTAATATACTTATCGATACATCTCCAGACTTAAAAAGGCAATTATTAATAAATAATATAACAAATATTAATAAAATATTTTATACTCATATGCATGCAGATCAAACTCATGGTATAAATGAACTTAGGGTATTTTATTTAAAAAATAAAAAAAAGATTCAAGTTTATGCGGATACTTTAACATCAAAATATTTACTTAAAAATTTTAAATATTGTTTCAAAAATATTTATGATTATCCTGCTATATTAAATCTTAACAAACTTAAAAATAAACATAATTATAAAATAAATAATCAAAAAATAACCATAGAAAGTATCCCGGTAAAACATGGAAAAATTAAAAGTATATTATATAAAATAAATAATTCTTGTATTTATGCTAGTGATATAAGTCAAATTTATAAAAAGGATTTAATGAAACTAATGAATATGAAATATTTAATTATTGATTGCTTAAGATATGATTACCATCCATCTCACTTTAACTTAAAAAATGTTTTAGATTTAATTAAAATTATAAATCCTAAAAAAACTATTCTTACAAACATGAATAATCAAATTGATTATTCTAAAATAAAGAAAAAAATACCAAAAAATGTTTTTCCTGCTTATGATGGAATGAGTTTTTTAATTTAAAAGTTTTTCAATTTTATCAATAATTTTTTTTGAAGAAGGTTTAGTGAAAGATGAGTATGTTTCCTCAACTTTGCCAGATTTATTTATTAAAATTTTATGAAAATTCCATTTTGGAATAGCTGAATTGCCATGATTTTTCTTTGCCCATTTAAATATTTCATGAGCATTATCACCTTTAACTTCGGTTATATTTGATAATGGAAAATTAATATTAAAATTTACTTCACAAAAATTTTTAACTTCATCATTGTCATTCTTTTCTTGATTAAAAGAATTTGACGGTATGCCAAGAACAATTAAACCCTTTGTCTTATATTGATTCCATAATTTCTGTAAATCTGAATATTGCTTGGTAAAGCCACAATAACTTGCTGTATTTACCAACAAAATAACTTTGTTTTCATAATCCTTTAAATCAATTACTTCTCCGGTAATACCCTCTATTTTAAAATCGAAAAAAGTTTTTTCATAATTAGACATTGCTGGATTTTTAAAAAAAAACATTATTATTGATAAACTTATTAATATAAATTTATTCATTAATTCTTGTTATTTATTAGGAGTAACTAGTATCATAAGATAACCTATTAAAGTTGATAATAAAGACCCAGTTAAAACTCCAATTTTTACTCCATCTATATATTGCATATTCTCAATAAATGCTAAATTGCCTACAAATAAACTCATTGTAAATCCAATGCCAGTTAAAATTCCAACTCCATAAAAATTAAACCAATTTGAGTTATTTGGCATTTGAGCTATTTTAAGTTTTATTGAAATATAAGAAAAAATAAACACACCTAATTGTTTTCCTACAAATAGGCCTAATAGAATTCCCAGTGGAACTTTGTTTAATAAAGAAGAAAAAGATAAGCCTTCTAATGAAACTCCAGCATTTGCAAATGCAAATAATGGCATAATGACGTAAGCAACGTAAGGACTAATTGCATGTTCGATTTTTATTAATAATGAAAAATCTTTATCATTTTTACGATGTGGTATTGTCATTGCTAATAAAACACCAGCTATTGTTGCATGAATACCAGAGTTATGAGTAAAATCCCAAAGAAATATTCCGACAATTAAATATGGTAGAAATTTTTTAATATTAAATTTATTTATAATTAGTAAAATTATAAATGCCAATAACATTAAACTTAAATATTTGATACTTAGATCTCCTGAATAAAATAATGCTATAATTACTATGGCTCCTAAATCATCTATAATAGCAAGAGCGGTTAAAAAAACTTTTAACGATAATGGAACTCTTTTTCCTAGAAGAGATAAGACACCTAATGAAAATGCTATATCTGTTGCAGATGGTATTGCCCAGCCATTTAAAGTTTCGCTGTCACCAAAATTTATAAATACATAAATTAATGCAGGTACAAGCATACCTCCTACAGCTGCAATTATAGGAAGTAAAGCTTGTTTGGTATTTGATAATTCACCTTGTATAAATTCTCTTTTAATCTCTAGTGTGACAAAAAAAAAGAAGATTGCCATCAAGACATCATTTATCCAATGTAGAACGGACAATTTTAATCCAAAATTATTTACACCCAAAAATAAATATTTATTTAAAGTTGAAAAATATAATTCTGACAAATCAGAATTGCTTATTATAAGTGCTATTATAGCCGCAAAAAGCAATACTAAACCACTAGAAGACTCTAATTTAAAAAACCAACGAAAAGGTTTTGATATATGATTTATCATTATTAATTAAATAAATCTTTTAAAAATAACAACAAATCATACAGTGTCGCATAAAGACTGTTAAGAATTGTTATTATATTAGGGAAAAAATTTGCAATATACAATTTAAAAGTATCAATTAGTAAAATTACACCAATTAATGTAATTAAAAATATAATCAAAAACTTCAAGATATTTTTTGAACTAATTTCATTTTTATTATTGATATTATTTTCTTTTTTAGTGTCTATTGTTTTTTCGTTTTCAATATTTTCATTATTAATTTTGGGATTAATAGATTTAATTAAGTTTTCATTGTTAAATTGATTCTCTTCAATATTATTATTTTTGATTTCGATATTTTTCCTATTGTCGTTTATTTTGAAAAACCACTCATTTCCACACTTTCCGCACTTAAGAAGTCTACCATCATTAGGTATAAGATTTTGGTCTACATTAAATTTTTTATCACAATTGATGCAATTTATGATCATACCATCTTATATAGTAAAAATTATTAAAATTCCTCGTAATTTATAACTAATAACCTTTGAATTTTTTTTTATCTACTGTATTAGTACAACATTCGGGGCGTAGCGCAGCCTGGTAGCGCATCTGGTTTGGGACCAGAGGGTCGCAGGTTCAAATCCTGCCGCCCCGACCATTATTTATGAAAAAAGCAAAAATATACAAACCTTCGAAAACAGCAATGCAATCTGGTAATAAAAAATATGATAAATGGATAATAGAATTTGTCACAAACCAGACTGATATTAATCCTTTAATGGGTTGGGAAAGTTCAGATGATACTTATAGTGAGGTAAGACTCGAATTTAAAAATAAAGATATGGCAATAAATTATGCTAAAAAAAATAAAATTGATTATGAGTTGATTGAACCAAAGATAAGAAAAATTGTTAAAAAATCATACTCAGATAATTTTACTAAATAATTAAATGTTTAAGTTTTTTACTTCTAAAAATTGGTTTCCTTGGAGTATTCTTGGTTCGTTTATCATTTTAATTTCAACATGGTATCAAGTTCAATTAGATGTTCGTATTAATAAATGGTTTGGTGAGTTTTACGATACTCTTCAAAAAGCTTTAACTGAACCTGGCTCTGTATCAGAAACTGAATTTATTGGTTATCTTTTTACTTTTGCTAAAGTTGCAGGATTATGGATAATTATAGCTGTTCTTACGGGTTTTTTTGTTTCTCATTGGGTTTTTAGATGGAGAACTTCAATGGCTGATTATTATCATCAACAATGGTTAAAAGCTAGATTAACAGAAGGGGCTGCACAAAGAGTTCAAGAAGATACATTAAAATTTGCCAGAATTATGGAAGGTTTAGGAGTTGGTTTATTAGATAGCATTATGACACTTATTGCTTTTCTTCCGATTCTATGGGGTTTGTCTAAACAAGTAAGTTCATTACCTTGGATTGGAGAAGTTAGTCATGCTTTAGTCTGGGTGGCAATAATTTCTGCATTAGGAGGAACTATTGTACTTGCTGCCGTAGGTATAAAATTGCCAGGTATAGAATATGATATTCAAAAAGAAGAAGCAGCTTACAGAAAAGAACTTGTTCATGGAGAAGACGATCCAATTAGAGCAGCTCCACCAACTATCGGTCAATTATATAGTAGAGTAAGAGGAATTCATTATAAGTCATATTTTCATTATTTATATTTTAATACTGTTAAATGGAGTTATTTCCAAGGGATGGTGATTGTTCCTTATTTGGCTCTAGCTCCAACAATCGTATCAGGAGCTATTACTCTTGGTTTTGTTCAACAAATTACAAGAGCTTTCGGTAGAGTAGAGGGTTCTTTGCAATATTTAGTAAAAAGTTGGTCAACAATTGTAGAATTAATTTCTGTTTGGAAAAGATTAAGAGAATTTGAATCAAAATTAAATTTAGATAAAAACAATAAAGAGATAAATATATCTTAATGGATTTAGATAAAAAATTAATTGATAATTTTGTAAATATTACCTCTAAAGCTGCCATCGCTTGTCATAAATACATTGGTAAAAATGATAAAATAATTGCTGATAAGGCGGCAACTGACAACATGAGAGATAATTTAAACAAACTAAATATAGACGGCAAGGTAGTAATTGGAGAAGGTGAACTAGACGAAGCTCCGATGTTATATATAGGAGAGAAATTAGGAACTGGTATAGGGCCTAAAATTGATATTGCTGTCGACCCATTAGAGGGAACTAATTTTGCTGCTAAAAATCTACCTGGAGCTTTGTCAGTTATAGCAATAACTTCTGAGGGAAATCTTTTTCACGCACCAGAAACTTATATGAATAAATTAGCGGTAGGAAAAGATATTCCAAAAGATGCTACAGATTTAGATTTTACAATAGAAAAAAACATTAAAAATATAGCAGATTTTAAAAACAAAAATCTATCCGACATAACAGCCTGCATACTTGATCGTCCTAGACATAAAAAAATTATTGAAGATTTAAAAAAAATGAAAGTAAATTTAAAACTAATATCAGATGGAGATGTTTCGGGTGCATTATTGGTTACAGATGATAAATATAAAGTAGACATTTTTCTTGGTATAGGAGGCGGGCCTGAGGGAGTTTTGGCCGCATCAGCTCTAGATGCTTATGAATGCAAATTTCAAGGAAGATTCTTATTTAAAACTAAAGAGGATATATTTAGAGCAAAAAAAATGGGTATAAATGATTTAGATAAAAAATATGAATTAAATGAAATAGTTAAAGGTGATTCAATATTTTGCGCAACAGGTATAACAAGGGGTGATCTAGTTAAAGGGGTTACTTTAGAAAACAATAAATATATAACCGAAACTTTATTCACTCATAAAAAATCAATCATTAAAAAAGTTAAAAAAGAATTTCCTAACACTTGATTATGATAAATTTTTACAATAAAAGATTTGCACTTGGTCCCTTCGTCTATCGGTTAGGACACATGGTTTTCATCCATGAAAGAGGGGTTCGATTCCCCTAGGGACCGCCACATGACAGTTTTTTACATATATATGTTAGCCTCTTTTAACAAAGGCAAATATGTAACCTATGTGGGTTATACTAAAAACTTAAAAAAAAGATTATTTTTACACAATAATTCTAAAGGTGCAAAATTTACAAGAGGTAGAAATTGGTTATTAATTTATAAAAAAAAAATTAAGAACAAATCTGAAGCTTTAAAACAAGAATATAAATTAAAGAAAAACTACAAATTAAGAAAGAATATATTAAGCAATTATCTTAATTAAATGAAAAAATTTCTAATATTTAGAACTGATAGAATAGGCGATTATATTATTTCTAGAATTTTTATTCATGCAATTAAACGTGAAAATAAAAGAAATGTGATTGATGTTGTTTGCTCTAAATATAATCAAAAATATATAAAAAATTATAAAGATATAAATAAAACATTTATTTTAAATAAATATAATTTTGCTAGTTTTATTACTAATGTAAAAAAAATAAATAAATTTAATTATGATAAAATTATAATTCTAGATGGAAAAAGAAGATCTTTTTTCTTTTCTTTATTCTTAAAATCTAAAAAAAAATTTATTTTATTAAAAGATTTTAGACCTTTGTTTTTATTAAATCTATTTTCTTACAAATATTTTTTTAATACTGAAAAAAAATCTCAAAATTATAATTTCATAAATTTTTTAAAAAAAATTAATCTACCATCGGTTAAAGAATTTAATTACTATGATAATTATATATTCAAAAAAAATTCTTTTAATAAATTTAATAATTTTATTCTTATTCATTTAGATGAAAAATGGTTTAAAAATTATTATTATCATGATTACGATTTTATGAATATAGACTCAAATAATTTTAATTTTTTTTTAAAAAAAATTGTTTATAAATTTAAAAAAAAAATCATTATTACTACTGGTTTTAAAAAAATTAATGTATTATCAAAAATTAAGAAAGATTTATTTATCAAAAATAAACATAATATTTTAATTCATAAAAAATTTCGTAGTCAGGTTTTTTTTATTGAAAAAACTGATTTCAGAGATTTAGAAAATTTAGTTAAAAAATCTAAATTATTAATTGCTTGCGAAGGGGCAATATCACATGTTTCTAATGGATTAAAAATTCCTTCAATAGTTTTAATTCAAAAAGATAGAAAGCAAACAGCAATGTTTTGGACAATGCATATGAAAAAAATTTACCGCGTATTTAGAAACGACATCTATATATTAACAAAAAATATAACTAAGTTAAAAATTAAAATTTGATTTTATTCAAAGCATTGTTCTTGAATAAATTTGCTTCAAGTATATACCTTCTTACCATTTGTGTAGTTTTATGTCCTGTCATTGCCATTATATTTCTTTCCTCTGCACCAAATTCGGCAGCTGATGTAGCAAACCCAGACCGAAGACTATGACCGCCGTATTTATTTGGATCTAGACCTGTAAGTGATGCATATTTTTTAATAATCAGAGCTACACTTTTGTCTGATATATCAAATACTTTTCCTGATTTTATTTCTGAAAAATCAATCCAATTTTTTAATTTTGTAACTGGACAAAATAATTTATTGTCAAAGTAGGGGATGGCTTTTACCATTCCTTCTCCTGATTGATCTGTTTTTGACCTTTTAATAAATATTTTTACTCCTTCACTTACAAACTCGAGATCTTCATAGCCAATATTAACTAACTCAGATCTTCTAAAGCCGCCTGAAAAACCAATTAATATGAGCGCTTTATCTCTAAGTTTCTTTTTTTCTGGCTGTTTTATTTCATCTATTTTATTAATTAATGCTTTTAAATCATTGATTAATATAGGTTTTTTAGATTTTTGATTTGTTCCTAGTGATCTTTTTATTCCATGTAGATTTTCCATTATTATAGGATGTTTTACATCGAGGTAATGACCTTTAATCTTGTGAATAACGCTTATGGAGGCTATTCTGCGCTTTAAAGTGCTAAATTTTGAGCTCGATGATAAGTAGGTTAGATAAATTGATAGTATTTTTGGTTCAGTTGGCATCGAATTTAAACCATTTTTTACACAAAAAATTGAAAAATCCTTAAAATCAGCTTGATAAGCTCTTAAGGTATTTGCAGATTTAGAATTCTTTAAGTTTTTTAAAGTTTCTAATTCAAGATTTTTTAAATCAGTAACTAGCTCATTCATATAATATTCCGATAACCATTAATTATCGGAAGTTATAATATAACGCATTTTGAATGTCAACTAAATAAGTTAATGTAATTTTGTGCCTAAATATATTTTAATTGGATTTATAGTAGTTATTGGAACATTTTTGATAATGAATTATTGGCCAAAACTCAAAGAAACTACCAGAAATAGGATAATTACTTCAATATTTGGCGTTATTGCTATAGCATTTCTTATTCTTATCTCACTATTGATATTCTAGTTTAAATTTTCCCCACTATCCACAGCTGTTAAAAAATAAGTAAATTCAACAATAAAGTGATACATACAACCGTTGCTCTCTGATAATGTAGAAAATGAATTAAGAGGCAACTCTTAACTGGCCGATTGGGGAAAAGCCGAGAGGTTCAAGCCCAGGGGGCAGAAAGTTCTGCAAAGCAGCGCTAAACATGCAGAGCGAGGGACACGGCGGTAGCGCATACAACGACGTGTCAAAACTACTGTTCTTTGCACCGTAAAAAGTGCAAGGAAACAGGGTTTTTTTGTTTATGATCCTTAAAGGAACTAAGTTTCAAGTCAAAGTCTGGAAATACCTTAAAAATATACCAAAAGGTCAAGTTGTAACGTATTTAGACGTAGCCAAAGGAATAAATAAACCGAAGGCAGTAAGAGCTGTAGCAAATGCCGTTGGAAAAAATCCCTGTGCACCAAAAATACCATGTCACAGAGTTATTAGATCTGATGGAGGTCTTGGAGGTTATTCGGGACCCGGAGGCCTGAAAACCAAGAAAAAACTACTAAAATTAGAGGGAATTATCCTCTAAAAGTTAGTAATACCAACAATTTTATTATTTTTTACTATATTTAGCTATTTTTTTTAAAACACACCTATCAGTTGAACCGTATAATCAATTATACTTAAATTAACCCTATGTATGGACGTTTAAACGCTATATTCGATATATGCATTACTGTAATAAAAATATTGTTTTTTATTATATTTTGTATGCGTATTAAATTTTTTTTTTATTTTAAAA
>CACDAL010000008.1 GCA_902550805.1 uncultured Pelagibacteraceae bacterium | reverse complement strand
ACGTGCACGATTAATAGCATCATTTAAATTTAATATTCCAAGATTCTCTCCATCGTTATTAATAACTTGTACTTCTGGTGAAGTTATTCTGTTATTTGACCTTGGTCCTCTAGGTTTTGTTCTTCTCTGAAAATAATTTTGTTTGAAATCTGCCACTTAAATTGAAAAAGCTTTGTTTAAAGCAGAATATTTTTTTATAAATTCTTTTAATTCCATATTTTCTTGTTTATTAGAATCCAATCTTCTAATAGTTACAGTATTACTGTCAACTTCTTTTTTTCCACAAATTAATAATAAAGGTATTTTTATTAAAGAATGCTCTCTTATTTTATAATTTAGATTATGGTTTTTCAAATCTACTTCGGCTGAAATACCTGCTTTTTTAAGTTGGAGATAAACTTTTTTTGCATAATCATCAAAATCATTTGAAACAGGTATTACAACAGATTGTAATGGGGTTATCCAAAAAGGTAATTTACCTGCATAATTTTCAATCAATATTCCTATAAATCTTTCTAATGATCCAAATAATGCTCTATGAAGCATAACTGGTACTTTTTTATCTCCATCTTTATCAACATAAGATGCTCCGAGTCTTCCTGGCAAATTTAGATCAACTTGTAAAGTTCCACATTGCCAATCTCTTCCAATTGCGTCTCTTAAAACAAATTCTATTTTAGGGCCATAAAAGGCTCCTTCTCCTTTATTTATAGAATATTCTAGCTTAGATGCTTTTATAGCTTCTAATAAAGCTGCCTCAGACTTATCCCAAACGCTATTATCACCAACTCTTACATCTGGACGATCTGAATATTTTAAGATTACATTTTCAAAACCTAAATCTTTATAAATTTCTAATATTAAGTTAGTCACTGACAAACATTCATCTGTGATTTGATCTTCGGTACAAAAAATATGCGCATCATCTTGGGTAAACGCTCTTACTCTCAATAAACCATGTAGTGCTCCTGAAGGTTCATAGCGATGAACCTTGCCGAATTCTGACATTTTTAATGGCAGGTCTCTATAACTCTTCAATCCTTGATTAAAAACTTGGACACATCCAGGGCAATTCATGGGCTTTATTGCAAATATTTTCTCATCTGGTGTAGTTGAAGTATACATATTTGCTCCAAACTTTTCCCAATGACCAGATTTCTCCCATAAAGTTCTATCCAAGATTTCTGGAGTATTGATTTCTTTATATCCTGCATAATCTTGTTTCATTCTCATATAAGAAACTAATTTTTGAAATAAATTCCATCCTTTCTCATGCCAAAATACCGATCCAGGACTTTCCTCTCTAAAATGAAATAAATCCATCTCCTTACCTAATTTTCTATGATCTCTTTTTTCTGCTTCTTCTATTCTAAGTAAATAATCATCTAATTCTTTTTGAGTTGGCCATGATGTTCCATATATTCTTTGTAACATTTCATTTTTAGAATCTCCCCTCCAGTATGCTCCCGATACCTTTGTTAATTTAAAAAATTTTCCAATTTTTCCTGTGGAACTTAAATGTGGTCCTCTACAAAGATCATGCCATTTGCCATGAAAATAAATAGAAACTTCCTCATCCTCGGGTATTGAACTAATTATTTCAGCCTTATAAATTTCTCCATTTTTCTTAAAGTGCTCAATTGCATCATTTCTTTTCCAAACTTCTCTGTAAGTTTTTTCATTTCTATCAACAATTTCTTTCATTTTATTTTCAATTTTTTCTAGATCTTCTTTAGTGAATGGTTCTTTTCTAGCAAAATCATAGTAAAAACCATCCTCAATTACAGGACCGATAGTTACTTGTGTGCCAGGAAATAGTTCTTGAACTGCCATAGCCAATATATGTGCAGTATCGTGTCTTATCGTTTCCAATCCTTCTTTATCTTTTGATGTAAATATCTTTATTGCAGAATCTTTTTCAATTTTAAAATCCAAATCTCTTAACTGTCCATCTACACTCACAATCAAAGCCTGTTTACAAAGAGATTTACTAATTTGATCAGCTATCTGAATTCCATTCACTTTTCCTTCAAAAAATAATTTTTTTCCGTCTGGAAGCGTTATATTAGGCATTTAATTAAATAGTTTTTTGTACTCTGAATAAGTAGAAAAACACATTTTTTCAACATTAAATTTATTAATAACGTTTTTTCTACCTTCAATGCCCATTTGTTTCAAAGTATTTTCTTCTAAATTTAATATTTCTATTATTTTTTTGGACATTTCTTCAGAATTACCCGCCTCATATAAAAAACCTGTTTTTTCATTAATAACTGTTTCATTTGATCCTCCTATATTGCTAGCTAAAATTGGTTTCTGCATAGATTGTGCTTCTGCGGATACTCTTCCAAAAGCTTCTGGTTCAATTGAAGCTGAAACCACAAAATGACAAATTTTATATGCTAATGGCATTTTCTTGCAATGTTCAATAAACTTTACTTGATTGGTTAATCTATATTGCTCTACCAATCTAATAAGTTTTTTTTTATAAAGATCTCTACCTTGTTGGCTTCCTAATATAACAGCAATAAATGCCTCATGACCTAAATGAGTGTTTACTTTATTTAAAGATTCTAAAAACATTTCTTGACCTTTCCAGGCGGTTAATCTTCCAGGAAATAATATTATTTTTTTTCCAACTTCTAATTGCCAAGATTTAAATAAATTATCTTCTTCTGATTCCAAGGTTGTGGAAGGATCAAAATAGTCTGTATTAATTCCTCTAAAAATTACCAAAAACCTTTTATCAGAAGTTAAATAATCAGAATAATTTTCCTTAATGTGTGAAAAAATAAAATTTGAACCAGCTATAATCAAATCTGACCTTACCATTACAGAATTATAAAATTTTTTTAATTTACTTTTAAAATTATATGTCCCATGAAAAGTTGTAACAAATTTTCTTCTTGTAATTTTTGTTGCTAGCAAACAAGACCATGCTGGAGCTCTACTTCTCGCATGAACTACATTAATATTAAAAAAAAGAATAATTAAAGAAATTATTAGAGTATTTACCAACATTATTAATGGATTTTTTGACTGAACAGGAAGTCTTATTAATTTTACTTTACTATTATTTACAAACTTAGCTAATTCTCCACCGCTTGTTATTATGTATGATTTGCAATCATTTTCATATAAATAATGCGCAATATCATAGCAGCCAGTTTCTGCTCCTCCATAACCTAATTTAGGAATAACTTGTAAAACTTTTAATTTAGTTGGCATTTAGTAAACTAATATATTATCACAATTTTATAATAATTTTTATGAGTAATTTTAAATATTTAAAAATTTCAAAATCCAAAAAATTAAGATATTTATCAATTAATCAAAATTCTAATTTATCCATAGTTTTTTTACATGGTTTTATGTCAGATATAGAGGGCGATAAGCCAAAAAACTTTTTAAAATATTGTAAAAAAAAAGGATTAGGTTTTCTGGCAATTGAATATTCTGGTCATGGCAAATCTTCAGGAAAATTTACAAAATGCAATATATCTAGATGGACTGAAGATGTTAGGATAATGATAAAAAAAATTATAAAAAAAAATAATTTTATTCTAATAGGTTCTAGCATGGGATCTTGGTTATCGTTAAATCAATTCAAATACTTTAAAAATCAAATAAAAGGCTTTTTGGGAATAGGATCAGGGCCTGAATTTTTAGAACACTTAATGTGGAAAAAATTTTCTAAAAAAATAAAAATGGAAATTGTAAAAAGGGGAATTTACAATTTAAAACATGGCGAATATCAGTACCCAATCACATATCAACTGATTAAAGATGGAAAAAAAAACAAAGTTTTACATAAAAAATATAAATTAAAAATACCCATTACTATGGTACATGGATCTAAAGATGAAATTGTTCCAGTTGGATATTCTAGAAAAATATTAAAAATTTTTAAAAATGCTAAAAAGAAAATTTTAATAATTAAAAATGGCGATCACAGCTTATCAAATAAAACTAATTTAAAGAAAATTAATAAAGAATTGAATAATATTTTATCTTACAAATTATAAATTTTGTTTTAACTTGCAATACCAACTGTTTTGTTAAAAGTAATAGGATTGTCAAGTTTATTCAGCATTTCTTTTGGGCAAACTTGATAAAAATTCACAATTTCATTTTCATAATTTTCTATAATTTTTTTTGCAAACATAGAATTGGTTTCTTTAACGTGTTTTGAAATTAAATCTTTAAGAAAATCTTTCCAAAATTCAGTTTCAGGTTTTTGCCATATAACACTTTCTGAATTTACTTTTTTTTCAAACTTGTTGTTTAAATCATAAACAAATGCCATGCCACCTGTCATACCAGCTGCAAAATTATCTCCAACTTCTCCAAGAATTACTATATTTCCACCAGTCATATATTCACATCCATTTGAATCACATCCTTCTACAACTGCCGTGGCACCAGAATTTCGAACCGCAAATCTTTCTCCTGCTTGTCCAGCAGCATAAAGGTTTCCAGAAGTAGCGCCATAAAGAACTGTATTTCCAATGATTGTATTTTCATTAGAGACTAAATTACTTTCATTCTGTAATTTAATTACAATTGTACCTCCAGACAATCCTTTCCCAACATAATCATTTGCATCACCTTTTAAATTTAATTTAAGTCCTTTAATTCCAAAAGCCCCAAAAGATTGTCCTGCTGAACCTTTAAAATTTAATGAAATTGAATTCTCCTTTAACACTTCATTTCCAAACTTTTTATATAAGTGATAAGAAATTCTAGTTCCAACTGCTCTATGTGTATTTTTTATCAGGAACTCTTTTTCAATATTTTCATTATTATCAATTAATTTTTCAATCTCTGGCCATATTTTTTGGTCTAACGTATCTGGAACGGAATTTATTATTAGATTTTCACAATATCTTTTATTGGATCCCGGGTCTGCTTGGACAAACAAAGGATTAAGATCCAGGTCATCCAAATTAGAAGATCCTTTGCTAATTTGCTTTAATAGATCTGTTCTTCCTATAACTTCTTTTAAAGATTTAAAACCTAATTCAGCTAAAATCTCTCTTACTTCTTCTGCAATAAAAGTAAATAAATTAACAACTTTTTCTGGGGTTCCTGTAAATTTTTCCCTTAATTTTTTATCTTGTGTACAAACACCCACAGGACAAGTATTTGAATGACATTGTCTAACCATAATACAACCCATTGCTACAAGAGCAGTAGTGGCAACACCGTACTCTTCCGCGCCCATCATTGCTGCTATTACTACGTCTCGTCCAGTTTTAATACCTCCATCAGTTTTTAAGGTGACTTGATGACGCAAATTATTTAATGTTAATACTTGGTTAGCTTCTGTTAACCCCATTTCCCATGGAATACCAACATATTTTACACTTGTTTGTGGCGTAGCACCGGTACCACCCGAATGTCCTGAAATTAATATTATATCTGCTTTTGCTTTAGCTACTCCAGCTGCTATCGTTCCTATTCCCGAAGATGCAACTAGTTTAACTCCAATTCTTGCTTTTGGATTTATTTGTTTAAGATCGTATATTAGTTGGGCAAGATCTTCGATTGAATAAATATCGTGATGAGGAGGAGGAGAAATTAAAGTAACACCAGGTGTTGAATGTCTTAATTTTGCTATTTCCTCAGTAACTTTAAAACCAGGAAGTTGTCCTCCTTCTCCTGGTTTTGCACCTTGAGCAATTTTAATTTCTATTTCATTGCAATTATTTAAATAATTAATTGTTACTCCAAACCTAGCTGACGCTATTTGTTTAACTCTTGAATTGGCGCTATCTCCATTATCCAAAGTTTTAAATCTTTTTTCATTTTCCCCACCTTCTCCGCTACAGGAAGCTCCTTTAATTCTGTTCATTCCTATCGCTAAAGTTTCGTGTGCTTCCTTCGATAATGCACCATGAGACATGCTTCCGCTGCCAAATCTTTTAAGAATATTTGGTGTGGACTCTACTTCATCTATATTTATTGGATTTTTTACTTTAAAATCCATTAAATCTCTTAAACTAATTGGTTTTAAATTATATATTCCTTTCACATATTTTTTATAAATATTGTAAGAATTTTTTGTAACAGCAGTTTGAAGTAGATGAATTAATTTGCCTTGATATTGGTGTGTTTCACCATTTTTTCTATATCTATAAATACCACCAATCGGAAGAATATTGTCAGTAGAATTAAATGCTTCTTCGTGAATATTTCTAATTTTTTTTTCTATTCCATTAAGACCAATGCCTGAAATTTTTGATAACACAACAGGAAAATAGTCTTTTACTATAGCTCTGCTTAATCCCACTGTTTCAAAATTGCATCCTCCTCTATATGAACTTAATACCGATATACCCATTTTAGACATAATTTTTAGTAATCCAAGATTTACGGATTCAATATATCTTGAGATACACTCATCAAAATTTAGTTTTCCAAAAAGTTTTTTTTCATATCTTTGATACAAGCTATCAAAAACTAAATATGGATTTATCGTAGTTGCGCCTACACCTATTAACGTTGCAAAAGAATGCGTATCAAGAGCATCTCCTGTTTGAACATTAATTGATACATAACCTCTTATACCAAGCTTAATTAGATGTGTGTTAATTGCACCTATGCATAAAAGAATTGGAATTGGTAATTTTTCTTTTGAGATATATTTGTCTGTAAGAACAATTTGTTTAATTCCTTCTCTAACTGATCTTTCTGCCTTTATCTTTAAATTTTTTAATGCAATTTCAAGATTGTCTTTTTTATAAAAAGTGCAGTCTAAAATTTTGTGATTATTGCCAAAATATTTAATAAATTTATCGAACTGAGAATTGGACAGTATTGGACTATCTAAAACATATATATTTTCCTCCGTTAAGTTATCAAAATTTAAAATATTACCTAAATTTCCAAATCTAGTTTTAAGACTCATAACTTTATTTTCTCTCAACGAATCTATCGGTGGGTTAGTAACTTGGCTAAAATTTTGTCTAAAATAATGATAAAGAGGTCGATATTTATCTGATAAAACTGCTAATGGAGTATCATCTCCCATTGATCCTATTGCTTCTTTTGCGTCCTCTGCCATCGGATGAAGAATTAATTCTAAATCTTCAATGCTATAACCAAAACAATGTTGTTTGTTTCTTAGTTCTGTTCCTGAAAATTGATTTTTTTCATTTTCTATAGGAAATTTTTTATTTAAATCAACAATCTGATTATTAAAATGTTTATATTCCTTCGCCAGATAATTTTTTATTTCACTGTTTGTATAAACTTTTCCTTTTTCTATTCTAACACCTATTATCTCTCCTGGGCCCAACCTACCTTTTTTGACAATTTTTTTTTCATTTAAATCAACCATTCCTGTTTCCGAGCCTGCAAATAATAGTTTATCTCGAGTTATTGTATATCTTAATGGTCTTAAACCGTTTCTATCTGTAGCGGCTATAACCCACTCATTGTCGGTTGCGGCAATTGCAGCAGGTCCATCCCATGGTTCCATTGTACTATTTAAAAAATTAAATAATTGTAAATGATCTCTGGGAAGTACTTTGCTTTTCTTAGACCAAGCATCAGGTATTAACATAAGTTTAGACAAAGGAGCAGAATGACCAGACATATTAAGCAATTCAAATACATTATCTAATGAAGCTGAGTCAGAGTTTTCTATAGGAATAACTGGTTTTAAATTATTCATATCTTCAAATAAAGGACTAAACATTTCTTCCTCATGAACTTTCATCCAATTAATGTTTCCCTTTAAAGTATTTATCTCTCCATTATGAGCAATGGCTCTAAATGGTTGAGCAAGATCCCAACTTGGAGCAGTATTTGTTGAAAACCTTTGATGAAATATAGCATACCTAGATATAAACCTCTCATCTTGTAAATCTAAATAAAATTCTGATAATGCTTCAGCCAAAAACATACCTTTGTATATGATTGATTTTGAACTAAACGAACAAATGTAAAATTCATTCAAGTGATTTTTTAAACATTCTCTTTCTATTTTTCTTCTAGTTTCGTAAAGTTTTCGTTCTAATAGTTTTTCATTTAATAATTTATCTTTTGGCGTAAATAAAACTTGAGTAATTTCGGGCCTTGTTATTTCAGCTTTTGCACCTAATACACTAGTATTAATTGGAACCTGTCTCCATCTATAAATATTAAAATTATTTTTTAAAAGTTCAGTCTCAATAAATGTTTTGCATTTTTCCTGTGCATTATAATCATTTCTAGGTAAAAAAATCATTCCAACACAAATTATTCCTCCGTCATATTCGCGCCCATAATTCTCTATTTTTTCAATAAAAAATCTTGATGGAATTTCTATATGAATACCTGCTCCATCTCCTGTTTTACCATCGGCATCAATTGCCCCTCTGTGCCAAACTGCTTTTAATGCTTGAATACCATGCTCAACAACTTTCCTTGATTTTACACCTTCGGTAGATGCTACAAGACCAACACCACAGGCATCATGCTCCATAGACTCATTATATACTGAGTTTTCTTTTAAAAGATTTAAATTTTTTTTTCTAATATCCATTAAGCTACTTTTCTTTTTTGATTGGTTTTCAAATAACTTTCTATTGAACTTGCGGCGTCTCTACCATCTTTGATAGCCCAAACGACTAAAGAAGCCCCTCTAACAATATCTCCTGCAGCAAAAACACCAGGGATATTCGTTTCCATAGTATCAAAATCAGTTTTTATTGTTCCCCATTTTGTTATTTGAAGTCTTCCTTCATTAAATAGTTTAGGAAGATTCTCTGGATCAAAACCTAGTGCTTTAATAACTAAATCAGCCTTAATTTCAAATTCGGAATTTTGTTCCACAATAGGTTTTCTTCTTCCACTTTCATCGGGTTCACCTAATTTCATCTTATCAACAATTAAACTTTCAATTTTATTAGTACCTTTAAATTCTTTTGGATTGCTTAACCATACAAATTCAACGCCTTCTTCTTCTGCATTAGCAACTTCTCTTGCTGAACCGGGCATATTTTCTTTATCACGTCTATATAAACATTTTACTGATTTTGCATGCTGTCTTACTGAAGTTCTAACGCAATCCATAGCGGTATCTCCTCCTCCAATAACTACTACATTTTTATTTTTTGCATCTAATGTTCCATTTTCAAATATTTCAACCTTATCACCTAAGCCCTTTTTATTAGATGCTGTTAAAAAATCCATGGCTGGAAAAATATTACTTAAATCATTACCAGGTATATTAACCTCTCTTGCTTTATAAACTCCCGTTGCAATTAAAATAGCATCATGCTTGTCTCTTAATTGTTCTAAAGATGAATCTTTTCCTATTTCAAAATTTTGAACAAAATTTATGCCTCCATCTTTTAAAAGTTTAATTCTTCTCTCAACTACATTTTTTTCTAATTTAAAATTTGGAATTCCATATATTAACAATCCTCCAGCTCTATCATAGCGATCGTAAATAGTAATTTGATAACCTTTTTTTCTAAGTTCTTCACCACAAGCTAATCCTGCTGGACCTGCTCCAATAATCCCAATACTTTGATTAATCTCATCATTTAACTTGATTGGTTTTATCCAGCCATTTTCCCAAGCTGTTTCTGTAATATATTTTTCTATTGATCCTATAGTAACTGTGCCATGGCCAGATTGTTCTATTACACAGTTACCCTCACATAATCTATCTTGAGGACAAATTCTCCCACATACTTCTGGCATGTTATTCGTGCTTTGCGATAAATGATAAGCCTCTTCAGTTCTGCCTTCAGCAGTTAATTTTAACCAATCAGGAATATTATTACTTAAAGGACAGTGAACCTGACAAAAAGGGACTCCACATTGTGAACATCTGCTCGATTGTTCACTTGCCTTTTCAGTTAAGAATTCTTGATATATTTCGTTAAAATCTTCTTTTCTTTCAAATTTATCCCTTTTAGGTGGGTTTTGTTGACCTATATTTACAAATTTTAACATTTTTTCTGTCATCAAAATTGCTATATATATCAATAAAATCGTAATATAAACCATAATAAGGTCATATATTATGACTTATTTTATAAAAATTTATTGTTTTATAAGGTTTTTTTAAATGTCGCATATTTGATATGCAAATAAGTAATTGCCTTATTTACTTGATTATTTGATTATAAGTTATTCATCTCAATGATTTCAAAATATGTAGAAGCATCAATTTTAGGCTTTATTCAGGGTTTTTCTGAATTTATACCAGTAAGTTCCTCAGCTCATTTACTGATTGTTTCGAAAATTTATAGCTTTAACGTTAGTTCTTTACAATTAGATATCAGTCTTCATTTAGGATCATTATTAGCAATAATATTTTATTTTAGAAATGATTTTTTAAATATTACAAAAAATAAAAACTTAGCTAAATTAATAATTTTAGGATCAATACCTATAGTTATTATTGGATATATTTTTTACTCAACTGGTCTAATAGATTATTTAAGAAATTTAAAAATTATAGCATGGACCACTTTAATATTTGGAATACTTTTATTTTTTGCAGATAAGTCTCAAATAAAAAATAAATTAAACACAAGTTTAAATTATAAAAGTATTATAATAATTGGTTTACTTCAAGTATTGTCGATTGTACCAGGCGTTAGTAGATCTGGAATAGTTATTACAGTTTCAAGATTTTTAAATTTTGACAGAGTAGACTCATCAAAAATAGCTTTTTATCTTTCTATACCCGCCTTGGGCGGAGCAAGCTTTTTGGGAATTAAAGATTTAGTGGAAGCCAATATCGATTTTAATTTTATCTTTTTATTTTCAATTATATTTTCATTTATTATTTCATATTTAACAATAAAATATTTTTTAATTTATGTAAAAAATTTTAATTTAAAATTTTTTGTATACTATAGGGTTTTCTTGGCTCTGATACTATTTGTTATTGTTTATTCTTAGAAATATTAATCTCTGGCAACAATTGAGAAATGAGCACACCTACAAGAATAAAGATGCAACCTAAAATATTATTAAGATTTAAAATTTGACTTAAAATAATCCAAGCAGCAATAGTTGCAAAAACTCCCTCCAAGGAAAAAATGATTGCCGCAGGAGCTGGTGATATATTTTTTTGTGCATAAATTTGAAGAACAAAAGCAATTCCGCCAGATAGTATACCGGCGTAAAGAATTTGTATTTTTTGTTCTAAGATATTTATTAAAATAATATCCTCAAAAATAAGAGCTAAAATAATTGAGCAAAAAGACACAGTTATTGTTTGAATCAAGCCTATTAATAATGGTGCATCAAACTCATCTATAATTTTACCTATAAAAATTATATGAAGACTCCAAAATACCGCACCCAAGATAACTAAAGTATCACCCAATCTAACTGTTGCATCGTTGAAATTTGTAAGCAAATAACCCCCAATTACACATAAAATTACTGATGGCCACACGCTCCAATGAATTTTTTTTTTAAAGAGAAAAAAAACAATTATTGGAACCATAGGTACATAAAAAATCGTGAAAAACGCAGCATTTGCGACATCGGTGTACAACAAGGCTACTTGCTGAAAAAGCGTACCTAAAAATAAAAATAATCCAATTAAAATTGATAGAAAAATAAATTTTTTCTGATTTTTAGAAACTTCATTATAAGTATGTTTTTTTTCTATCAAAAAATAAAAAGGAACTAATGTCAAAAACCCTACAAAGAATCTCACACCATTAAATACATATGGTCCTATAACTTTCATTCCAGTGTCTTGTGCTATAAAAGTTGTTCCCCATATAAGAGTACAAATTATTGCACTCAGCATTGAAGTAGATTTTGACATTTGATTAAATTGCTAATTTATAAGCAAAATTGCTTCCAAGATTATCTTTTAAATCATTATTAAATTTAGCAGCTTCAGCACCATCTATAATTCTATGATCATAAGATAAAGAAAGGGGCAACACAGTACGATTTACAAATTTTTCATTTATAAATAATTGTTTCTTATATGATCTTCCAATACCCAATATTGCTACTTCAGGATAATTTATAATTGGTGTAAAAAAAGAACCTCCTATTCCGCCTAAGCTAGTTATTGTGATAGATCCACCAAAAAATTCTTTTTTATCTATTTTCAAATTTCTACAATCTTTACTCACTTTTTTTAATTCGTAGCTTAATTGATTTATATTTTTTTGATCTACATCTCTAATTTTAGGAACCATTAAACCATGAGGTGTATCTACAGCTATACCAATATGAAAATATTTTTTTAAAGTAATTTTTCCATTTTCAATATCGTCTATAGAAGAATTGAAACTAGGAAATTTTTTTAAAGAAGAAACAACTGCTTTTATTATAAAAGCTAGAGGTGTAATTTTTTTTTTTTCTCCAGTATAGATATCAGTTAAAGAGTTTCTAAATTCTTCCATCTCGGTAATATCAGCTTCATCATGGTTGGTTACATGAGGAATGTTTTTCCATGAATTGACCAAATGTGGTGCGGCAATTTTTTTTATTCTTGTTATTTCTTTAATTTCTACTTCTCCAAATTCTGAATGTTCATATTCATTATTAATTTTAACATCTTCTTTATTATTTATTTTTGAAGAAACAAATTCTTTTATATCTTCTTCAATTACCCGTCCCAGTCTTTCGCTACCAACAACATCATTAACATCGACACCTAATTCCCTAGCAAACTTTCTAGCTTTGGGACTGGCTAAAACATTCTGATTATTTTTTTGTTTAGTATCATTCATTTTATAATTTTATTGGAATTGGTTTATTTTTATCTATGTTATATTTTTTTATTGCTTCTTCTGCATATTTTGATGCTATTAATTGCTCATTAGCTAAAACACTTAGACCATATGCAACTATATGTTCTTTATCTACTTCAAAAAATCTTCTTAAATTTTTTCTTGTATCGCTTCTTCCATAGCCGTCAGTACCTAATGAATAAAAGCTCTTAGATGTATAAGGTCTAATTTGATCAGAATTAATTCTCATATAGTCTGATGCTGCCAGAATAGGTCCTTCAGTTTTTCCTAAACATTTTTCAAGATATGTAATTCTTTTTTCCTTTGTTGGATTTAATAAGTTATATCTTTCGACCTCTAGTCCATCTCTTCTTAATTCATTAAAGCTAGTTACGCTCCATATTTCACTGTCAATTTGATATTCATTCTGCAAAATCTCCGCGGCAACCAACATCTCTCTTAGAATAGTCCCAGAACCTAATAACTGAATCTTCGTCTTTTTATATTTAGAATATTCTTTAATTTTATATATGCCCTTTAAAATTCCTTCTTCACAATCTTTATCTTTTGGCATTTCAGGATGATGATAATTTTCGTTCATAGTTGTAATATAGTAAAAAATATTTTCATTTTTTTCGTGCATTCTTTTAAGACCTTCTCTAAAAATTACCGCTAATTCATAATGAAAAGTTGGATCATAGGAAATACAATTTGGTATAGTTGATGAAATCAGATGACTATGGCCGTCCTGATGCTGCAAACCTTCTCCTGCCAAAGTTGTTCTTCCTGCTGTTGCACCTATTAGAAAACCTCTAGTTCGACTATCACCTGCAGCCCATGCAAAATCTCCAATCCTTTGAAATCCAAACATTGAATAAAATAAATATATCGGAATCATTTCAATATCGTGATTAGTATATGACGTTCCTGCGGCTATCCACGAGGACATTGATCCTGATTCAGTAATTCCTTCCTCTAAAACCTGTCCACTTTTTTCTTCTTTATATGAAGAAAGTTGTGCTGAGTCTTCTGGTTCATATTTTTGACCTTCATGCGCATAAATTCCAATTTTTTGAAAAAAACCTTCCATTCCAAAAGTCCTTGCTTCATCTGGAATAATAGGAACTAATTTTGGTGCAACATTTTTATCTCTTAATAAATTAGTTAAAATTCTAACCAAAGCCATAGTTGTTGACATTTCTTTTTCACCAGTTGAAATTTTCATGGAATCAAAAATATCTTTATTAGGTGTTTTAATAGGTTTCGAATAAGATGTTCTCTCTGGTATAAAGCCACCCAATTCTATTCTTCTTTGTTTTAAATATTTAATTTCTTCAGAATTTTCATCTGGTTTAAAATATTCTATATTTTTTACTTGTTCATCGTTTAGCGGAACATCAAATCTATCTCTGTAATACAATAGATCATCTACATCTAATTTCTTTTGTTGATGAGTAGTGTTTACACTTTCTCCGGTTTTTCCCATTCCATAGCCTTTAATTGTTTTGGCTATAATAACTGTTGGACTGCCAGTATTTTTTACGGCTTTATCATATGCCGCATAAACCTTGTGAGGATCATGACCTCCTCGATTTAATCTCCAAATATCTTTATCGGACATTGCTGAAACTAATTCTAGAGTTTCTGGATATTTTCCAAAAAATTTTTCCCTAACGTATAAACCATTTCTGGCTTTAAATGCTTGATATTCACCATCTACAGTTTCATTCATTATTTTAATGAGATGACCAGTTTTATCATTTGCCAATAATGAATCCCAATAAGACCCCCAGATAACCTTTATTACATTCCATCCTGCACCTCTAAAAATACCCTCAAGTTCTTGAATTATTTTTCCATTTCCTCTAACTGGTCCATCTAGTCTCTGTAAATTACAGTTAACTACAAATATTAAATTATCTAAATTTTCTCTAGCTGCTAATCCAATTGCACCAAGTGACTCTGGTTCATCCATCTCACCGTCTCCTAAAAAAGCCCACACTTTTCTTCCTTCATCTTTTATTAATCCTCTATTAATTAAATATTTCATGAACCTGGCTTGATAAATTGCTAGCATTGGTCCTATGCCCATTGAAACGGTTGGAAATTGCCAAAAACTAGGCATTAACCATGGATGAGGATAAGATGAAAGACCTCCTTTTTTTACTTCTTGTCTAAAACTATCTAATTGCTTTTCAGTTAATCTTCCTTCTAAAAACGCTCTTGCATACATTCCTGGTGCGCTATGACCTTGAAAATAAATTAAGTCTCCACCAAATTTATTATTTTTAGCTCTCCAAAAATGATTCATTCCCACATCATACAATGTAGCTGCTGATGCAAATGTTCCAATATGACCACCTAATTCTGGAAACTTTTTATTTGCTCTAACTACCATAGCCGCTGCATTCCATCTAATTAAAGATCTCAATCTGCGTTCTATATTTTGATCTCCTGGAGAATTTGTTTCTGCTTCTGGAGATATGGTATTTATATAAGGTGTATTTCTAGATAAAATTAAATCTGAACCCTCTTTATACGAATGTTCAATTAATTCTTTTATTAAAAATTGTGCTCTATGTTTTCCATCTTTTTTAAGAACGGCAGAAATAGAATCTAACCAATCTTTAGTTTCAAATGGATCAATGTCATTGTTGTTAACCACAATTTTAGATTCATTTCTTGTTTTTTGTGGTTCAATTTTTTTATTGGTTTTTTTTATTGAACTTTCGGCTTCTTGAATAATTTTTTCAGTAATCGGAGGTATTTTTTCATCAGTCCTCTTTTGATTTGATGATAAGGTAAGTATTAAATCACCCTTAGATACTTTATCACCTATTTTGACACCAATGTTTATAACTTCACCTTCGTAGATTGAAGGAACTTCCACACTAGATTTATCACTTTCTAGAGTTACTACAGGATCATTTTTATTGATTTTTTGACCTTTTTTAACCAGTATCTCAATTATCTCTACCTTTTCAAAATCGCCTATATCTGGAATTAATAATTCTAAATGCATTTATAAAGATTATATATACACAATAATTGCTAAATTAATAATTTACATTAAAAATATATTTATAATAGTTAAATAAATTGCGCCTGTAGCTCAATTGGATAGAGCGCTTGGCTACGGACCAGGAGGTTCTGGGTTCAACTCCTAGCAGGCGCACCAAAAAGGAGAATGATGAAAATATCTTTACAAAAATCTGTAATATATTTTTTTTGTTTAGTATTAATAATATTAATTCTGATTACTATATTCATATAAAATGGCTAAAAATTTTGAACAATTAAGTATTAAACCTGGATTTATGAAACATAATGGAGGATTATTATTTAGAGAAATCTCAAAAAATCAGTATGAGTTCAAAACGAAAATAGATAAAAATCACTTAAATATGGCAGGGATTACTCATGGAGGTTATATAGCTTCTATAATTGATGCTGGAGCTGGAACAGGTGCTCACAAATCCACAAGAGGTAAACCTTGTGTTACCATTTCTCTAGATATAAAATTTATAGGTTCTACCGTATTAGGAGATGAAATTACTGGATTTACAAAAATTCAAAAAGTAACAAATAGTATGGTTTTCTTAATTTGTCATTTAGAATGTAAAGGAAAATTAATTGCAACAGCTTCGGGGATATGGAAGATATTAAAAAAACCCCTTCCTAATGCTGGGTTTGGTGGGTAACTTTTTTTCTTTTATTTAAATAACCGAAAACTAATAATAAAAATAATGCAATTGGGTAAATAATATTTTTGTTTGGTCTGTTTAAGTTTTCAGTTTTAAATTCACTAATATAATCTCCCATTTCTATTCCAGATTTTTTTGCTTCACCCTTCCAATTTAGAGTGTCAACAACAACTTTTTCATCTTCCTTTGTTAAACTAATACCATAATCCACTAAATTAAATTCTTTCTCAAAAGTATTTCTTTCTATCACAAATAATTTATATCTTTCTCCATATTCACTTACTCTAGTTACTTTTATTCTTGTTTCTATATTTGGATCTAGTTTTACATTATGAATTTGATTTAAATCTAAATAATTATATTTAGGATAAAACTTGTTTAATATAAATTCTGGTGAAAGAAAAGAAATTGAAATGATTAAAAAAATTAAAATTTCATACCATCTTAATCTATTAATAAACCATGCTTGAGTAGCAGCTGTAAAAACTAAAATACCTATCAATGAAGTTATAATTATAAGAAGTGCGTGCCAAAAATTTTCCACCCCTATTAAAAGTAATTCATGATTAAATAAAAAAACTATTGGAAGAATTCCAGTTCTTAAACTATACCAAAAAGCTTGAACTCCGGTTCTTAGTGGGTCTCCACCTGAAATTGCGGCCGCAGCATATGATGCTAAACCAACAGGTGGGGTAACATCGGCCATTAAACCAAAGTAAAAAACAAATAAGTGTACTGCAATTAAAGGAAAAATAAACCCTGAAGCATTACCTACATCTACTAATACAGTCGCCATAAGAGATGCAACTACAACATAATTTGCTGTTGTAGGAAGACCCATTCCTAATAATAAACATAAAATTATTGTCAAAAATAATAAGATCATAACATTATCTTTGGCAATAGATTCAATGACAATTATTAAATTCGTACTTAACCCAGTTGATCCAACTGCACCAACAATTACACCTGCAGTGGCAATTGCTATTCCAACGCCAACCATATTAATTGCACCTTTTTCAAATCCAACTATAGTTTGATTGTACCAAATAATAAGTCCGTTCTTAAAATTTGTTTCTTTTATTATCTTATTTATTAAATTGACCAATATTAAAGATAAGGTTGCATAAAATATTGAATATGAAGCGGTAAATCTTAAATAAACTAAAAGAAAGATTAAAACTGCAATTGGAATCAAAAAATGAAATCCTGATAAAAAAGTGTTTTTTAAATTAGGAACATCTTTTTCATCCATGCCTTTTAAATTTAATTTTAATGCTTCAAGATGAGAAATATAAAACAATGCAATATAAGAAATTATGGCTGGCAAAAAAGCATGTTTAACAACCTCAAAATAAGTAACTCCAATAAAACTAGCCATAACAAATGCTGCAGCTCCCATTACTGGAGGCATAATTTGTCCGTTAACTGAAGATGAAACTTCAATTGCTCCAGCTTTTTCTTTTGAAAATCCAGTATTTTTCATAATAGGAATTGTGAAAGTTCCTGTTGTAACTGTATTAGCTATAGAAGATCCAGAAATTAATCCTGTCATCCCAGAACCTAATATTGCTGCTTTTGCAGGACCTCCACGCATTTTTCCTACCATTGCAAATGCTAGATCTAAAAAATATTTTCCTCCACCAGCTGTTTCTAGAAGGGCACCAAACAAAACAAATAAAAATATAAAATCAACTGAAACACCAATTGGAATGCCAAATATTGCTTCTTGATCAAACCACTGAAATCCAACAAGTCTTTTTAATGAAAGTCCGCCATGAGAAATTATATCTGGAGCATATTTTCCAAAATATGAAAATAATAAAAAACAAATTGCAATTATAACTAAAGGAATTCCAATTACTCTTCTTGTGGCTTCAAGTAATATTGAAATTCCTAATATTCCAATAATTAATTCGATGGGGATTATAATATTTTCGCTTAAAGTAATTTTTAATAGAATTCCTCCCCTATCTACTAATTGGTCATAAAAAAAATAAATATAAAGACAACAAAAAGTTGCAACTATACTTATTAATATATCTATAACAGAAATTCTTTTTCCTCGTGAATAAGGAAATATTAAAAAAGCAAGTAATAAAGCAAAGCCTAAATGAATAGCTCTTGCTGGCAAACCTTTAAACATTCCAATATTAAACCAAAAAGGAAAGGGAGATGCATACCATAGTTGAAATAAAGACCAAGTAATTGCAACTGCAGCAACAATTTTTAAATGTATTCCAGTTAAGTTTCTAGTTGGAGATAAGTCTTCCTGAATTTTAGTTTTAATATTTGAATTGTTTTCAGTCATTGAAGATATTTACAATACTATAAAAAAAAGGCCCAATAAATATATTGGGCCTTTTTAATTTGAATTAAATTAATTTAAATTACATTAATCCAGCTTCTTTATAGTATTTAATGGCACCTGGATGTAAAGGTGCTGATAAACCATCAGAAATCATGTTTTTCTTCTCTAAAGGTCCAAAAGCAGGATGTTGGTTTCTAAAAGCATCAAAGTTTTCAAAAACTGCTTTAGTAACTTGATAAACAAGATCTTCGCTAACATCTGCGCTTGTTACAACTGTTGCTTTAACACCAAAAGTAGTTACATCTTTCTTCTGACCAGTATAAGTTTTTGCGGGTATTGTCGCTGCTGCATAATAAGGTGCACCATCTATCAAACCTTGAACTTCTGAACCTGTAAGATTAATTGGCAATGCTTTAGCTGCACAAGTTGCCGCTTGTTCCATAGCTCCATTTGGAAATCCTACAGAATACCCATATGCATCTATCTTACCATCGCATAGCGCTTTTACTTGTTCTGATGAAGTTAACTCTGTAACTCCTTTGAAGTAACTATTGTCAACTCCCATTGCTGCCATAAGAACTTCCATTGTTCCTCTCTGACCAGAGCCTGGGTTACCTATGTTTACAGTTTTACCTTTAAGACCTGCAAAATCTTTAACTTTTGCTTTTTTTCTAGCCCAAATTTGAAAAGGTTCGTTGTGAACTGAAAAAACAGCTCTCAAATTACCATACTTTTTTCCTTCCCATTTACTTGAACCATTGTAAGCATGAAATTGCCAGTCTGACTGAGCTACACCAAATTGAAACTCACCATCTTTAATTTGTCCAATGTTATAATTTGAGCCACCAGTAGAAGGTGCTGTACATCTGTAAGCTTTACCTTCCATTCCTTTTTTTCTTCCATGCTCTTTACTAATAGCTGATTTATGCAACATTTTGCAAATAGCGTTACCAGTTTGGAAGTATACTCCAGTTGGACCACCTGTTCCTATCGTAAAAAACTCTGCAGATTTTGCTACATTATTAAAAGAAAATAATGCCGCAAAAATAATCAGAGTGCTTGATAGGGTAGATAATATTTTTTTCATTTTACCTCTCCTTACTTTGTTAATTATAATAAATAATTGAAACAAAATTTATTTTAATTGTCCAGAAGTTTTTTAGAATTATTCTAATATATATTAGACTTTTTCAACCCAATCTTTAAGCCTTTTTGTTCCTTCTACAATTTTTGGTGCAAATTTTTTTATTAAATCTTCATCAATATTTGTATCTGAATTTATTTTAGACATAAAATTGTATCCATCAAAATCAGTATAGCTTATTCTAGCAATCATTTTTTCATCTAAAAATCCAAAATCAGATCCGGGTAATATTGCTACACATTTTTTATTTAATAAGTCAGCACACATTTCTGATGAAGTTTTAAATTTTTTGTTTAAGAATTCTGGCATTAAATAAAATCCACCCATTGGTTTATTAATAAGAACATTGTTTGATTTCAAGTTTTGGTAAACATATTCTCCTACGCCTTTTAAAATATTTTTTGACTTTAAAACATAATCACTATGATCATTTTTAAAAGCTGAAATTGCAGCATATTGTATTGGTGAACTAACAGATGAAAAAGTTTCACTGGCTAAAACTTTTATAGAATCTTTTAGATGATTTAATTCTTTTGGAATTACAAAATAACCAAGTCTCCATCCTCCTGCACCGCACCATTTACTAAGCCCATTACTAACAATAACCTTGTCTGGACAATAATTAAATATCGATTCGTATTTTTCATAAAAAGTTAACTCTGAATAAATTTCATCAGACAAAATAATAATCTTATATTTTTTTACAATCTCGCTTATTTCTTTTAAATTATTGCATACTTGACCGGAAGGATTGTTTGGAGAATTTAATATCAATAAATAATTTTTATTTTTATTTTTTAGAACTAAGTTCTCTATATTTTTTCTTGTTGGATACCAATTATTTTCAGCTTTAGTTTCAATCCAATGAAATCTATTCTGTGCAATAACTGATTGGGGTTGATATGATACCCAACTTGGAGCAGGAATTATTATATCTCCATCAAAAGAAATATGTAACAAGAACATAAGTTCTTTAGATCCTGGTCCAACTATTATTTGATCAGTTAAAATATTTTTATTTTTATTTTTTGACTCATATTTTGCAATAGCTTCTCGAAGCTCGTATAAACCCTGAATAGGTAAATAGCTTTTTTGATGAGCATTTTTTTTGAGCTCTTCCACAACTTTATCGGGAACTGGAAAGGGTGATTGTCCAAAACCAAATTTTATAATTTCTTTTCCTTTTTTTTCTAGATTTTTTGAAATTTCATTTATCTTTAATGTTGCTGATAAATCTAAATTCTTAATTTTATCTTTAATCATTATGATTTTAATTGTTCTAAATTCTTATATTGTTCTAAAATATCTGGATTAGCTAAAGCTTGAATATTTTTTATCTTATTTCCTTCAATTATATTTTTAACAGCTAATTCTACTATTTTGCCATTCTTAGTTCTAGGAATATCAGTAACCTCTATAATTTTAGCAGGAACATGTCTCGGTGAAGCTTCCGATCTTATAACTTTTTTAAGTTTTTTAATAAAAAAATCATTTAGTGATTTAGTTTTGTTTAATACTAAAAATAATATAATTCTTACGTCATTATCCCAGTTTTGACCTACTACGATTGACTCTTTTATATTTTTAAATTTCTCTACAACTGAATAAATTTCTGCCGTGCCAAGTCTAACTCCACCTGGATTTAATGTTGCATCAGATCTTCCATAAATAATATATCCTCCATTTTTTTTTCTTTCGGCATAGTCTCCATGATGCCAAATATTTTTAAATTTATTAAAATAAGCTTTTTTATATTTTTTATTATTCTTATCATTCCAAAATAATTTTGGCATAGATGGAAAGGGTGATTTACAAACTAGTTCACCTTTTTTATTTATTAATGATTTTCCTTTATCTGAAAAAACATCTGTGTTCATTCCTAAGCCATTGTTTTGAATTTGACCTTTATTAACAGGGGAGTAGATGTTGCCTAATACAAAACATGAAACTAAATCTGTACCACCTGCGATAGAAGCCAAATGAACATTTTTTTTAATATTCTTGTATACATACTGAAATCCATCATTCGAAAGAGGTGATCCAGTAGAACAAATTGTTTTTAAATTACTTAATTTATATTTTGATTTTATTTTAATATTAAGTTTTCTTAATTGATCAATGTATTTTGCACTAATGCCAAAAAGAGTAATTTTTTCTTCTTCTGCAATTTTAAATAATAAATCATTTTTTTTATACATTGGGAAACCATCAAATAAAACAATTGATGCCTTCGAAGCAAGAAATGTTAAAAGCCAATTCCACATCATCCATCCACAAGTAGTAAAATAAAAAACATTATCTCCAGGTTTGACTTCGCAATGTAACTGGTGTTCTTTTAAGTGTTGTAATAAAACTCCACCTGCTCTATGACAAATACATTTTGGTTTGCCTGTAGTACCGCTTGAATATAAAATTGCCAATTCATGATCAAAATCAAATTTTTTAAATTTAATTTCACTTTGTGCATTTTTTTTTATTTGATTTAAATAAAAAATTTTTTTTCCTTTTATTTTTTTCTTTTTTAAATATTTTTTTCCAGGATAATTTACTATTACAACAGTTTTTATAGATTTTATTTTCTTTAGAATAATTGGTAGTCTTTCTAAAATATTTATTTCTTTGCCATTATAATAATACCTATCAGTTATAATCAATATCTTTGGTTTTATTTGAGAAAATCTTTCTATCAAACCTGGAGTCCCAAAATCTGGCGAGCAAGAAGACCATATCGCTCCAATTGTTGAAGTGGCTAAAAAACATTCAATGGTTTCAATTTGGTTAGCCATATAAGCTACTATTCTATCTTTTTTTTTAATTTTATTTTCTCTAAAAAAATCAATCAACCTTGAAGTATTTTGACGAAGCTGTATCCATGATCTTATCTCTCTATAACCTGTCTCACTAATAAAAGTAATTGCTTTAGAATTATCTTTTTTTGAGAAAATATTTTCAGCAAAATTTAATTTTGATCTTACAAAAAATTTGTTTTTTATAAATTCTTTACTAAATTCAAATTTCTCAATTTTTTTTCCTATAACATTTGTATAATCCCAAACTGAACTCCAAAATAACTTTGGATTATTAATAGTCCAATTTAATAATTTATTATAATTCTTTGATACTTTATAATTAAATTTATTAGAAAGAAATTTTTCAAATTTAAACAAATTTGATTTATTCTTATTAGACAAATTTGCTTCCCATAATTTCTGAGGCATAAAAAAAATTATATTTAATTTTATGAAATTATGATAACCTTAAAATTATAAATTATTAAAATGAGAACATTTTCCTCTCTGATTCGACCCTGTTTTAGACTATTTTTGTTCTTTTTGGGTAACAAGATATAGTAAGAAAAAAAAAAATCATACTAAAAGTTGAAATGTCAAATAATAAAATAAATGCAGTTCTGGGTCCAACAAATACAGGTAAAACTTTTTTAGCAATTGAAACCATGCTTTCTTTTCAATCTGGAATGATTGGATTTCCGCTAAGGTTGTTGGCAAGAGAAGTTTATGACAAGGTAATTCAAAAAGTTGGGTCTTCTAAAGTTGCTCTTATTACTGGTGAAGAAAAAATTATACCAATTAACGCTAGATATTTTTTATGCACGGTTGAATCTATGCCAATAGACAAAAATTTAGAATTTGTAGGCATAGACGAAATACAAATGTGTAATGACCATGAAAGAGGTCATGTTTTTACAGATAGATTATTAAATCTTAGAGGTGAAAAATTAACCATGCTAATGGGATCTAATACAATAAAAAATATAATTCAAAAACTGGATGACGATGTTGAGTTCATGAACAAAGAAAGATTATCTAAATTAACATTTGAAGGTCATAAAAAAATTTCAAGAATAGAAAGAAAAAGTGCAATAATTGCTTTTTCTACTGAGGAAGTTTATGCAATTGCTGAATTGATAAGACGCCAAAAAGGTGGCGCAGCAATTGTAATGGGATCATTAAGTCCCAAAACAAGAAATGCACAAGTTAGCTTATATCAATCAGGAGATGTTGATTACCTTGTTGCAACTGATGCAATAGGTATGGGAATAAATATGGATTTGGATCATGTTTATTTTTCTAATATTAAAAAATTTGATGGAAAAAAACTCAGAAGATTAAATGTATCTGAGATAGGACAAATTGCAGGCCGAGCAGGAAGATATCTAAATGATGGGTCTTTTGGCACTACTGGAGAATGTGGCGAAGTAAACGCAAATGAAATTGAAGCTCTTGAAAATCATAAGTTTCCTGAAACTCAATTTATTTTTTGGAGAAACTCTAAACTCAATTTTAATAATAAATTAACTTTAATGAAATCTTTAGATGAAAAACCTGACAAAGAATGGTTAAAAAGGATAGGTGAGTGTGAAGATGAGAAAGTATTAAAATATTTCTTAAAAGATAAATCAAATGTAACCATAAAGGACAACCCGCTAATTTTAAGCGTTTTATGGGATTGTTGTCAAATACCAGATTTTGTTAAAAAAACTTATGGCCATCATATAGAAATTGTAGGAAAAGTTTTCAATTTTTTAACTAGTGATTCAAAAAAAATTCCAAATCAATATATGAAAGAACAACTTTCTCTTTTAGATAAGTTGGATGGAAATGTAGATTCAATATCTAATAGAATAGCAAATGTAAGAACTTGGGCTTATGTATCAAACAAATCAAATTGGGTAGAAAATCAAGATTATTGGATTGAAAGAACAAAAAACTTAGAAGACAAATTATCAGATAGACTACATGAAGAATTAACAAAAACATTTATAGATAAAAGAGCAAGTCTACTGGCCAGAGGTTTAAAACAAGACATTATATTTGACACAGAAATAGTTGATGAGGAAAAAGTAATGATAAATCAGCAATATATTGGACTATTAAAAGGTTTGAAATTAGAGTTAGATTTTAAAGTAGATGCATTAGATGCTGATATCAAATCACTAAAAAAAGCAGCAAAACAAAATGTTGGTCCAGAAATTATAAAACGAATTAATCAAATTATAAATACAGGTCTTATTGAATTGAGAGATAATTATAAAATTTATTGGAAAAAATACCCAGTAGCCAAGTTAGTGGCTGGCTCAGATTATTTAAATCCTAAAATTTTATTAATTATTGATGAAATGATTGAAAATGAAGAAAAAATAAACTTAAGCACATATTTACAAAAATGGTTAAATAATAAAATAGAAGATGAATTAAAAAGTCTTATAGATTTAAGAAATATAAAAGATAGCAACCCTCAACTCAGAGCACTTTCTTACCATTTATATGAAAATAATGGAGTGGTAAAAAGAGAAAATGTTTCATCATATCTTAAAAAACTAGATCAAAATGAAAGAAAAAAATTAAGAAGAGTTGGAGTAAAATTTGGAAGATATCATGTTTTTTTGTTTAATTTATTTAAACCAAGTGCTGTCTCATTAAGAATTCTTCTATGGAAAATTTTTAGTGAAAAAAATATTAATCTTTCTCCTCCTACTTTTGGATTAAACTTTTTAGAAGAAAAAAAATCTATTAATAAAGAATTTATGTTATTATGTGGATTTGAAAAATTTGACAATTTTTTTGTTAGAATAGATATTCTAGAAAGACTTTTTATTATGATCTTAAATTCGAATAAAGATGAAAAAATTAATGAAATCAAACTTATTCCTGAAATGCTTAATTTGCTTGGTTGTAATAAAGAAAATTTTATAAAACTTATACAGAAAATGAATTATAAAACTTTTGAAAAAGAAAAAAATATATATTTCAAATATATTCCAAATAAAAAAATATTTGAAAAAAAACATGTAAAAAAAGATATAAAAAATAATCCTTTTAGTGTATTAAGTCAGCTAAACTTAAAGTAATGTTTAATCTGTTTAAAAAAAATGAATCAGAAGAAAAAAATAATTTATCATTAATAGCTATTGCTTCTCTGCTTATACATTCGGCAAAGATAGATGAAAATTTTACAGAAAAGGAAAAAAAAATTATCAAAGAAGCTCTAATAGAAATGGGTGCGAATCTTAATGAAATAGATAAGATTATAATTGAAGCTGAAAAAAAAGAAAAAGATTCTAACCAAATATTAGATTTTACAAGGGAAATAAAGAATATTGAGGAAAAAGATAAAAAAATAATTATCGAGTCTCTTTGGAATATTATTTATTCAGATGAAAATGCTGATATGTATGAAACAAATCTTATGAGAAGGCTCTCAGGTTTGTTGTACTTGGATGATAAAGTAGTAGGAGATATCAAAGAGAAGATACGAATTAAAAGATCATGACATATTTAGTAAATGATAAATGTATAAAATGTAAGTTAACAGATTGCGTCGAAGTCTGTCCTGTGGATTGTTTTTATGAAGGAAAAAATATGCTTGTAATTAAACCTGATGAGTGTATAGATTGTGGCGTTTGTGAGCCAGAATGTCCACTGGATGCTATAGTTTCAGACACTGAAGAAGGTGGTGAAAAATGGTTGGAAGTAAATAAAAAATATTCTGATATATGGCCAAACATAACTGAAAAAAAAGATCCACTAGAGGATCACGAAAAGTTTAAAGATGAAGAAAATAAATTTGAAAAATATTTTAAAGAAAACCTTTAATAAAAAATCAAAAAAAAAAAAGAAGAAAATGCCAAAAAAAAAAGTTAAGATTTCTAAAACTTTGCTTAAGAAAAAAAAAACTAATAAAGTAAAAAAAATTAAAGTAAAAAAAATTAAAGTAAAAAAAAAATCAAAAAAACCTTTAGTAAAAAAAATACAAAAAAATGAAAAAGTAGATCTCAAGAATGATACTTTGAGAATACCAAAATCCAACGAGCAAAAACCAGAGATTAAAAAAGTAAAAAAACAAGAAACAGAAAAAAAACAATATAAAATAAAAGATTATGTGGTTTATCCAAAACATGGTGTAGGACAAATTACAGAATTTAAAAAAATTAATATTGGTGGGATCGATGTTGAAACCTATATATTAAAATTTGAAAAAGATAAGGCTAATGGAATGGTTCCAGTTAATAAGCAATCACATTTGAGACCACTTTCTACAATTAATCAAATAAACAAATGTGTAAGCCTCTTAAAAGGAAAACCAAAAATAAAGAGATCTATGTGGAGCAGAAGAGCTCAAGAATACGAGGCTAAAATTTCATCAGGTAAAATTTACGATTTAGCAGAAGTAGTTAGAGATTTAAATAAAGGTGATGATTTGATGATAGATCAATCATACAGCGAAAGACAACTTTTTGAAAAAGCATACGATAGATTACTTACTGAATTTCAAATTGTTATGAATACAAACTTAGAGGATGCACAAAAAAAACTTGATAAAGCTCTTAAAAGAAATTTAGAAAAGCAAACTCCAAAACCAGAAATTAAAACCGAAGCAGAAAACGTTCCTGAAGAAGGATTTGCTAAATAAAAAAAACGCTTCCCACGCAAACGCCATGAGAAGCGTAATCAATTAAAAAGAATACTAATTATCTTCTTCTTCTTTTCTTAGCTTTTTTCTTAGCTTTTTTCTTAGTTTTCTTTTTAGCAGCTTTTTTTCTTCTTTTAGCCATCTTTAGCTCCCTTGTTTTATTAACGAATCTTTTTGATTCGTTTACTTACCTTTTTTTATTTTTTTTGAATAGTTATGTCAAATACATAATTTTTCTAAAAAAAAATTAAAAATTATTTTTTTTTTTATATTTTTTTAAAACAAAAAAGTTAAGTAAATTGCGATTAATAAACAGTTTTAAATAATTTAATTAATAAAGATGTTCTAATTCTTTTTTATATTTTTCAGTAACTTTTTTTCTTTTTACTTTCATTGTTGGTGTCATCAAACCATTTTCAATAGAAAAACTTTCGTCTATTAATTGAATTTTTTTTATTTTTTCTACTAAAGTTAGTTTTTTATTTATATTTTCGACAACTTTATTTATTTTTACTTTTTCTTTTAAGAATTCTTTATTAGGAACAATCAATGCAACCAAATAATTTTTTTTATCTCCATATACCATGCATTGATCAATTTCTGCCTCATTTGTAATCATATTCTCGATTTTTGCTGGAGAAATATTATCTCCTCCCGCACTCACAATAATATCTTTTTTTCTATCAGTAATTTTTAAATAACCATCTTCGTTATCTATTTCTCCTATATCGCCTGTGTGAAGCCATCCATCTATAATTACTTTTTCCGTTTCTTCTTTTTTATTCCAATATCCCAACATCACATTTTCTCCTTTGACCAAAATTTCTCCATCTTCAGCAATTTTAACCTGGTTTCCCTTAAAAGGCGGACCTACAGTTTCTACTTTTATTTTGTGTATGGGATTGCAGCTAACTACAGGTGAAGTTTCCGTTAAGCCGTATCCTTGAAGAGTAGGCAATCCTATTGAATTTAAGAATTCTCCTATTTCTTTGTCCAAAGCTCCTCCTCCTGAAACAAAAGCTCTTAAATTTCCACCAAATTGGTTTTTTACTTTTTTTCTTACCAACACTTCTACTAATGAATTTAATAATTTTTCAAAAATTGTCATTTTTTCATTTAATAATACTTTTTTACCCAATCGAATAGTTGCTTCAATTAATTTAGCTTTAAAGCCTGTTTGCTTTTTCATATTAATATTAATTTTGTTATAAAGATTTTGATAGAATCTTGGAACGGCAGTCATGATTGTTGGTTTTGCTTCAGATATATTGTCTAAAAGTTTTTCTATTTTTTCTGCATAAAAAACTTTAGCTCCAACAGCTATCTGCACAAATTGTGTACAATGCTCGTAAGAGTGAGAAAGAGGAAGCCAAGTTAAAAATACTGGTTTTGAATCTATTAATGGTTTTAAAATTTCACACGCTCCCACAATATTATTTAAAATGCCACCATGACTTAACATTACTCCTTTGGGATTTCCTCCAGTGCCTGAAGTATAAATTATACAAGCCAATGAAGATCTTTTTAAGTTATTATTTTGAATTTTATCTTTTTCTGATAAATCATTTTTTATAATAGCATTAAAGTCTAAAAACTTTTCTTTACTATTCAAATTTAAATTACTGACTACTTCATCAACTTCATCCAATGTAATAATTTTTTTAATAAAATCTTTTTGATTAATTGTATTGTTTATTTTTTTTAACATATCATTATTGGAAACAATAATTAATGTAGGTTCGCAATCTTCAATCAAATATTTATAGTCTTCTTCCGTATAAGTTGTATACGCCGGTACTGTAATACCCCCTGATAACATGATAGCTAAATCAGAAATAAACCATTCAGGTCTATTTTCTGAAACTAAAAGACATCTATCTCCTTCTTTTATATTTTCTTTTATGGTTTTTGATAACTTAAATATATTTAGTTTTGTTTCTTCCCATGTAAAAGTTTTTTTATTATTTGGATTTAACCATTGTAAAAAAATACTTTTTTGATCTTGCTTGTCTGCTTGGTAAAAAAATAATTCAATCAAACTATTAAAATTGTCTAAGTTCATAATTTTGTTGGTGGGCAAAGAGAGAATCGAACTCTCACAGTATTGCTACCATTGGATTTTGAGTCCAACGCGTCTACCAGTTCCGCCATTCGCCCGAGCACAATAAGTTTCATATAATTAAATTAATAGTATTAAAACATTTAATATATTAAAAGAAAATATGTTTAAAGAGCTATACAAAAAAACAATTAAATTAGCAGGGCATAAAAGTTCTAAATTTTTTTTAGGAATTGTGTCTTTTATTGAAAGTTTTATTTTTCCGATTCCTCCAGATGTTTTGATAATTCCAATGACAATAGCAAAAAAAGAAGATTGGTTAAAAATAGCATTAATTGCCACCCTAGGATCTGTACTTGGTGCATGTTTGGGGTATTTTATTGGTTATGTTTTTTTTAATGAAATAGGCATAAAAATATTTGAACTTTATGGAGTAGATAACACTTCATTTTTAAAAGATAAAATGTCCTCCGAAGGTGGCACAATTGCATGGATGACTTTACTGGCAATAGCTGGTTTCTCTCCTATTCCTTTTAAACTATTAACAATTACAAGTGGATTTGTACATTTTAATTTATTTTATTTTATAATTATCTCTTTAATAACTAGAGGTTCTAGATTTTTTATAATTTCTTTTCTTATCGGAAATTTTGGCTCGGCTATGAAAAAAATAATTGAAAAAAGATTATTAAAAGTTTCAATAATTATATCTATAATATTAATTATATTTGCTTACTTTATATACAAATTTTTGTTAAATTTTATTAATTAAAAATGAATATATTTCTTAAAAAAAAAAATTATTATATTTTTATTTTAATCTATTCTTTGTTAGCAATATTTTTTGCATTATATGTAGAACATATTTTACAAATTAAACCTTGCAAACTTTGTCTATACCAAAGAATACCTTACGTTTTGGCCATTTTTATTAGCTTCATTGGATACAACTATTTCAAAAATGAAAAAATATTAGTTTTAATTGTTATAATATTTACAATAAGTTTTTTAATATCAGGATATCATTATGGAATTGAAAATAATATTTTTGAAGAATTTTCAGGATGTGCCGTCAATTCACTTGAAATAATTGATAAAAAAGAATTATTGAAATCCTTGAATAATAATATTCCAAGCTGTAAACAAGTTAATTATAATCTATTTGGAATGTCTTTGGCTGGTATAAACTTTTTATTATCTTTATTAATTGTAATTTATTCTTTAAGAATCCTATTTTATGAAAAAAACTAATCAAAAAAAAATAGAAGAATTTATAAGAGTAGATCATGCGGGAGAGAGAGGCGCTATAAAAATTTATGAAGGTCAACTATTAGCTCTTAAAACTTTATGTAAAGATCCAAATTTACAAAAAACAATAGAAGAAATGAAAATTCATGAAAAAGAACATTGTGAATTTTTTGAAAACGAAATCAAAAAAAGAAACATCAAGCCTACCAAATTACTACCTTTGTGGGATTTGCTTGGTGTAGGCTTAGGTTTTGGATCAACAATATTAGGTAGAAAAGCAACTATGTTATGTACGGCTTCAGTTGAAGAAGTAATTGATAAACATTATCAAAATCAAATTAATCAACTTGGTCCAGATGAAAAAAACTTAAAAGAAAAAATAATTAAATTTAGATCAGACGAGTTGCATCACAAAAATATAGCTTATGAAGAAGGGGCTACTAAAGATGGTCTTTATAGAATATTAGACAAAATAATAAAAACAGGTTCAAAAGTAGCTATAAATATATCTGAAAAAATTTAATTAGGGCTCAAGCTCAACATCCCAATATAAATAATCCATCCAGCTTTTGTGTAAAAAGTTTGGTGGAAAATTTTTACCATTTCTATGAAGATCTTCTGTTGTTGGTTGATATGGCAATTGGCTCAAAGTCATGCCCGAATGTTTTAACAATCTTCCGCCTTTTTTTACATTACAAGAAGAACATGCTGTTACAACATTATCCCAATCGGTTATTCCTCCTTTAGATCTCGGCAATAAATGATCAAAAGTTAATTCATTTTTATTACCACAGTATTGACAGCTAAATTTATCTCTTAAAAAAACGTTAAATCTAGTAAAGTTTGGATTAGACTGAGGGTTAATAAATGACTTAAGGGCAATTACACTTGGAAGTTTCATGCTAAAGGATGGGCTTCTAATAGTTCTATCATAATGACTTACAATAGAAACTCTATCTAAAAATACTGACTTAACAGAATCTTGCCAACTCCATAAAGAGAGAGGATAATAACTTAAAGGTCTATAATCCGCATTCAATACAAGCGCAGGACACTTTTCTAAAGAAACATTTTTTTCTAACAGATCAATCATAAAATTATATTTAAAAATATAATTTATTATACCAACTATATAAATTTAATGTCAAACTTTAATTAATCAAATTTTTTTTAATAAAATTTAAAGCAACACTTGATGCTTCGATCGATATATGATGATCACAATTTTTTGACATAAATGTTTCTACGTTAATTTTATTTCTAACTAAAAAATCTTTAATATCTAACAAATTACTTGGGGGAACCACTTGATCGGAATCTCCATGAAGAATTAACATATTTGTTTTTGATCTTATTCTTTTTAAAAGATCTTTTTTGTTTATTATTTTTCCAGAAAAGCCAATTATACAGTTAAAACTTTCAATAGCTGTTAGCCCAACATTAATTGACATCATACAACCTTGGCTAAATCCTGAAATACAAATTTGAGAATTTTTTAATTTATACTTTAATTTAATTTCATCTATATACTGTTTTATTTTATTCTCTGCTTTTTTGGACTCTTCCAAAACATAATCGGGATCTTCCACGCTAAGATCAAACCACTGGAAACCGCCAGGATTAATAGCACAAACCTCATGAGCATCTGGACACAAAAAAATAGTATTTTTTAAAAATCTTTTCCAACTCAAAGTTAATATACTTATATCTTTTCCATCTCCTCCATATCCGTGAAGTAGAATTACTGCATTTTTTATTTCTTCATTATCTTCAGGTTTTACTATTGTAGTATTAAGACAAAATTTCATAGATGATTAGCCAGCCATTCTATAAAAGACTTTTTTTCAAAATCAATATACCCAATAATCCTTGCAAATTCATATCCATTTTTATCAATTAAAATTGTTGTGGGGATGCCTCTTACTTGGAATTTGTTTGCAAGTTCAGCACTGGGACCAAAAAAAAATTCTAAATTATTTATATTAAGTTCTTCAAAAAATTCTTTAGATTTTTCAATTGTTTCACTCGCTATATTTATAGGAATAATTACAATATCTTTTAATTCTTTATTTAATTTAAGCTTATCTAATAAAGGCATCTCTTCTCTACAAGGTGCACACCAGGTGGCCCAAAAATTAATGATAATTAAATTTGAATCATAAGAATTTAGAGTTACTTTTTGGCTTTTGGAATTATAAAATTCTACATTTTCAATTTTTTTCTTATCTTTATGAATAATTAGATTTTTAATATCTGGACGATCTATTGAATATGCAAAGTTAGATGATATTAAGTAAATTGCAATAACTAAATAATTTAAATTTTTAAATTTCATTTTTAAAATGTATAGTTAGATATCATGAGTAAAAATAAAAACAATCAACCAATTTGGAGTGCGAGAATCAATAAAGTTTCTTCAAATTTATTCAAAAAAGTTGGCGGATCTTTATCAATCGATAAAAGATTATTTAGTGAAGATATAGAAGCTTCTATAATTCACGTAGAAATGTTGTTTAAACAAAAAATAATTAATTTTAAAATAAAAAATAAAATTGTATGGGGTCTTAATAGAATTAAAAATGAAATAATAAAAAAAAAATTTCCATTTGATGAAAAACTTGAAGATATTCATATGAATATTGAAAAAAGATTGTTTGATTTAATTGGAGAAGAAGCGGGATATATTCATACCGCCAGATCGAGAAATGATCAAGTTATAACAGATTTTAAAATTTGGTTAAAAAAAGCTAATAACATAATTACTAAAAATTTAGATATTACAATTAATAATATTTTAAAAAACGCAAACAAAAATATCGAAACAATAATGCCAGGTTTTACACATTTAAAAAATGCACAACCAGTTTCATTTGCACATTATTTATTAGCATATGTAGAAATGTTTAGTAGAGACAAAAAGAGATTTATTAATAATCTTGAAAATATTAACGAAAATCCTCTCGGTGTTGCAGCCTTAACCGGAACATCTTTTAAAATTGATAGATTTTATACAACAAAAAAATTAAAATTTAAAAAACCAACAAAAAATTCTATTGATACTGTCTCAGACAGAGATTTTGTTATTGATTTTTTATATTCTTGTTCGGCTTGCGCTATTCATATTTCTAGAATCGCAGAAGAGTTTATTATATGGAATTCAGATGCCTTCAAATTAATTAATTTAAATGATAAAATTGTAACCGGATCATCAATAATGCCTCAAAAAAAAAATCCAGATCCATTAGAATATTTAAGAGGCAAAACTGGAGTTATATTTGGTAATCTGTTTTCAATGTTAACAATTTTAAAAGGTCTTCCACTATCATACTTTAAAGATCTACAAGATGATAAAGAAATAGTTTTTAAATCTTTTGATCAATTAAAAAATTCTTTAATTATTTTAAATGATATTTTAAAAAATTTTTCTGTAGACAAAAAAAGAATGCTGGAACTTGCTGAAAATGGTTTTTTAACAGCAACGGATTTAGCTGATTATATGGTAAAAGAATTAAATTACCCATTTAGAAAAGCATATTTACAAACAGCCAAAATAATTAATTTTGCAGAAAAAAATAAGAAAAAACTTACAGAACTTAAAATCGATGAAATAAATAAAATTGAGCCAAAATTAACTGCGGAAGTATTAAAAATTTTTGATCTTAAACACTCAATTAACTCTAAAACCTCATATGGAGGAACTTCTTTTGAGAATATTAAGAAAATGATAAGAAGTTATAAAAAAAACCATTAATGAAAAAAAAAATAATTTTAATTGCGATCTGTTTAATTGTTTTGGTTTCATGCGGAAGAAAAGGAGATCCAAAATATCAATCAATTCAATATGATAACATTATACATAAGGTGTAATGAAATATATTAATAAAAATTATTCATTTGAAAAAGTTAATTTGGAAAAATTAGCAAAAAGATTCGCTACTCCAATTTATTGCTACTCAAATCAAAAAATAGTCAAAAATATAAAAAATTTTAAATCGAATTTTAAATCTTTCTCTCCATTAATATGCTTTGCAGTTAAAGCCAATTCAAATACACAAATTATAAAACTAATAAGTAAACATGGATTGGGGGCCGACGTTGTTTCAAAAGGTGAATTAATGATGGCGCTTAAAGCTGGAGTAAAATCAAAAAAAATTGTTTTTTCAGGAGTTGGTAAAACAAGTTCGGAATTAAGCTACGCTATTGATAAAAAAATATTATTAATAAATTCAGAATCCAAAAGTGAAGTTTTGGAAATTGAAAAAATAGCAAAAGAAAAAAATAAAATTGTTGACATAGGTATAAGACTTAACCCAAATACTGATGCCAAAACATTAAATCAAATCTCAACAGGTAAAAAAGAAAATAAATTTGGAGTTAATCAAAAAACTTTTATAGAATTAGTTAATTATTTAAAAAAATCTAAATATATAAAACTAAAATGCTTAAGTGTACATATAGGAAGTCAAATATTAGATCACAAACCTTATCAAAAAATGCTTGAAACAATAAATAAATTAATTGATAAAATTCATTATAAATTTGAATTTATTGATTTAGGTGGAGGAATGGGAATCTCTTATCAACAAAGTAAAAAAAAATTAAATTATAAAAAATATAATTATGAAATAAAAAAATTTTTAAAAAAACATAAAAGTAAAATTATTTTTGAACCTGGAAGATCAATAATTGGCAATGCTGGAATACTTATTTCAAAAGTAATCTATATAAAAGAAAATCAAAAAAAAAAATTTATTATTCTTGATGCTGCCATGAACGACTTAATTAGACCAGCATTATATGGGGCAAAACATAAGATAATTCCATTAAAAAAAATAAAAAAAATTTCTAAAAAAACTTATGAATTTGTGGGTCCAATATGTGAAACTACAGATAAGTTTTTAACTATAAATAAATTTCAAATATTGAAAGAAAAAGATTTAATTATTATTTGCGATGTAGGTGCTTACGGTTATTCATTAAGTTCAAATTATAATCTTAGAACAAAACCTATTGAAATATTAGTAAATGGTTCAAAAATAACTGTTATAAAAAAAAGACAAAAACTAAAAGATTTATTTTAGTTTTTGATTAAAATGATAAGACAATTTTTATTTTTATTCTTTTTCTTTTTAGGGATAATTTGTATTTCAATAATATTTTTGCCAACATTATTCTTAAATAGTAAATTTGTTATATTCGGTGGTAAATTAATGGGTTATTGGTCAGGAATTTGTTTAAAAATTTTTTTATCAACAAAAATTCTCATTAAAGGAAAAGAAAATATTATCGTTAATGAAAAATTTTTTATTGCTGCATCCCATCAATCAATGTTTGAAACTTTTTACTTACAAACAATTTTTAATTCACCAATATTTATTTTAAAAAATGAATTATTAAAAATCCCTATATTTGGTTGGTATTTAAAAAAAATTGGCTCAATTGCTGTTAAAAGAAATAAGGTTACAAAAGATAATTTGGGTTTAATTGATAATATTAAAAATTCTATTAAATATTCAGATAGACCTATAATTATATTCCCTCAAGCAACCCGAATTTTGCCAAATGAAAGAATACCTTTTAAAAAAGGCGTTGGAAGAATTTATCATGAACTTGGTATTAAATGTCAACCTGTAGCAATAAATTCAGGAAATGTTTGGCCAAAAAAAGGTCTCTTTAATATAAATAAAACAATCACTGTTTCAATTTTGAAACCTTTAGATCCTGGAATGAAATCAGATGATTTTACAAAAATTGTTGAAAAAAAAATATATTCTGAATTAGATTTAATCGGCTAGCCTTTCATTGGCATGACAACATAAATACTATCAAAATCTGCTGGATCTCTAATTAAAGCTGGAGAACTCGAATCTTTCAAATAAATTTGAATGCTTTCTCCATTCAATTGTGAAGCTACGTCAATAAGATATCTTGAATTAAAACTAACATCTAACTCATGTTCAAACTTAACGTTCAAACTTTCTTTTCCATCGCCACTATTACTATTATTAACAGAAAGGTTTAACATATCTTTTGAAAGACTAAACTTTACACCATCTTTCTTATCCAAAGAAACTGATGCAACTCTATCAACTGAATTTAAAAATAATTTTAAATCTATTTCCAGTTTTTTTTTATTTTCTTTGGGTATAACCTGCACATAATTAGGAAATTTACCATCAATCAATTTAGATATTAATATACTATCGTTTAATTCAAATTTTATTTTTGATTTAATGTTTGAGATTTTTACATCTCCTTCATAATCTTCTAGGAGAGAACATAATTGAAAAATTGTTTTTTTTGGTAAAATTATTGGTTCAAATTTAATTTCACTTTGTAATCTCACTTTAGATATAGACATTCTATGGCTATCAGTTGCAGCAGCTGTTAAAAACATTTTTTCATCTTTTTGAGTTTGATGAAAAAAAATACCACTTAAATAATGTCTTGTTTCATCATTTGAAACTGAAAATTTACATTTATTTAATAATTTTAGTAATTCTTTTGAGTTAATTAAAAATTCATTATCAGTAAAATTTTCTTCAGTTAAAGGAAACTCGGATGGAGTTATGCAGTTTAAATTAAAAAGAGATTTTTCAGATTCAAGTTGTAGTCTGTTTTCTTCTGGATTTGAAAAGTTAATTTTATTTCCTGATGAAAACTTCCTAACTATATCATACATTATAGAAGAGGAGGTGGTAGTTTTTCCTTCTTCTAATATATCAACATTAGAAATGTTATGAATAAAAATCAAATCAAGATCTGTTGCTGTTATAGTTAACTTTGAATTACTTACGTCTAACAAAACGTTAGATAATATTGGAAGTGTACTTCTTTTTTCAATAACCCCTTGACAATAACTTAAAGATTTTTGAAGGTCTTGCTGGTTTACATTAAATTTCATTTTCTTCTTTATATAAAATCTTATTTTTTAAACTGTCTATACTAACATTTAACTCATTGTCTTCTTTCCTAAGTTTTTCTATAGTTTTAACAGAATGAATTACAGTAGTGTGGTCTCTGTTTGAAAAAGCCCTTCCAATTTCAGGCAATGATTTTGTAGTTAACATTTTAGACAAATATATCGCAGTTTGTCTAGGCCGAACTAAATATCTAGATCTTCTTGGAGATAGCATTTCATTTTTGCTTATTTTAAAATATTTGCAAACAATAGTCTGTATAGAATCTATTGTTACTTTATTTTCTGATAAATTTAGTAAATCTTTTAAAATAACTCTAACTTCAGAAATGCTAGGAACTTTATTATAAATTCTTGAAAAGGATACTATTCTATTTAATGCACCTACCAATTCTCTTATGCTAGTTCTAATTTCACTACTTATAAATGCAAGTATTTCTTCAGATATATTTATTTGATTTGAATAAAACAATTTTAGTTCATCAGTTTTCGATGTAATAATTTTATATCTAAGCTCATAATCTGGATTTTGTATATCAACAACTAGGCCTCCTGAGAATCTAGACTTAATTCTCTCTTGAATTCTGGATAATTTGTTAGGAGGTCTATCGGCAGATACAATTATTTGAGAATTTTTTTCTATTAACGCATTAAATGTATGAAAAAATTCTTCCTGCATAGCTTCTTTTCCATTCATAAATTGTATATCGTCAATTAATAATACGTCCGTATTTCTAAAGTATTCTTTAAATTTTACCATTTCATTTGATTTTATAGATTTAACAAACTGGTACATAAATCTTTCTGCGGAAATAAACATTACTTTATTTTTTTCTTTTAGATTTAATCCAATAGCATTTAATAAATGTGTTTTGCCCATTCCAACGCCACCATAAATATATAAAGGATTGTAATGTGCAATATCATTTGAAACTTTTTTTGATGCCTCTAAAGCTAATTTGTTGCTATCTCCAGTTATAAAATTATTAAAATTTTTATTAGGATCTATTCTGTTATATTGCAAAAAAGAATCTTTTATAAATGAAACATTGTTATTATTGATCTTAGATTCTCTTTGATGTTCTATATTTTCTTTTGTATGATTTTTTTTAAAATTACTATCTTCTATAACAAACTCTATTCTTATTAAATCTTTATTATATTCTTTAATGATTTGTAAAATCTGATCTAGATACCTAGAAGTTATCCAATCTCTTATGAATCTCGTTGAAACTGAAATCAAAATATAATTTTTAAATTCATCAATTAATTCTATTTTTTTTAGCCAACTTTCAAAAATATCGTTTCCAAACTTTTCTCTCATATCAGATTGAACAGTTAGCCAATCTATTTTTTTATCAATTATTTTATCTGTATTTTTCAAATTATTTTTCATGAGGAAACTCCACTTAAGGCCTATAAATATTTATTTCAATAAATTTATTTGAAAAATAAAAAAAAAATAAAATTTGTAAGTGTATAAATTTATAATTGAATCAATTTATAGACTAATTTTTTTAACAATTATAAATAGTAAATTATAATTTACTTTTTTTAAAAGTATAATTCCTACATCTTGTGTATTTAAAATAATAAAGTTTAAATATAGTAAAATAAAATATAAAATTAACTTACAATCTCTAAGTTAAAAAAATTTTAATATCTACTTTAGGTTGTTTAAAGAGAATTAATTTTTCTCGAAATTCTAGAGATATTCCTGGACGCATTTTGTTTTTTAATTAGTCCAGTTTTGGCTATCTTCATTAATTGAGAATTTAATTTTGGAAGATAGGCTAAAGCTTCCTTTTTATCTTTTTTTTCTAAAATAATATTCATTTTTTTCAAAGCTGCTCTAAATTTACTTTTTCTTGATTTATTTACAGTTGTTTGTCTCGAAATTCTTCTGACACGTTTAATTGCCGATTTTGTGTTTGCCATAAGCGCGATTGTATATCTCGAGAATTTAAGATGGTCAACAGAATAATGTATTATTTTTGACAAATATTACAAAAGAAGGTTGACCTATTTGATATAATTATTTTCTTTATAAAACCTTTGCAGTTAGGTTTTAAACATTTCAAATTCTTTCTTTGATAAACATTAAAATCTTTTTGAAAAAAACCTTCCTTACCTGAAATATTCTTAAAATCTCTAATGCTAGAACCACCTTTTTGGATTGCTTTTTTTAGAACTAATTTAGAATAATATATTATTTTTTTATACTCATCTGAGTTTAGTTTTTTAGCTATCTTTTTAGGATTAATTTTACAAAGAAATAAAATCTCATTTGCATATATATTTCCAATTCCAGATATAAATTTTTGATCTAATAAAAAATTTTTAATATTTTTTTCTTTATTTTTTAAATATTTATTAATGTAATTTATATTAAATAAAGAAGAGAAAGGTTCGGGGCCAAACCTACTAAACTTTTTTTCCAATTCATTATTATTTTTAAAAAGCAAAAAATAACCAAATCTTCTTGGATCATTATAAATTAATCTTAAATTTTTAAATTTTATCTCAATATGATTGTGTTTTATTGGTAAAATAGGATCATTATAAAAACTTGCATTAGTTATATTAGATGCATTATTGCCTATTAAATGAATCGTTCCGGACATTCCAAGATGAATAATACAACCACTATTGTTTTGAAAAATTAGTATTAAATATTTTGAAAATCTATTTACTTTTTTTATTTTTTTATTTTTTATAAATTTTTCAAAATTATTGGGTATTTTAAACCTTAAATTTCTATTTTTTACTAATATTTTTTTAATTATCTTTCCTTTAATCTTTTTGTTTAAGGATTGTCTAACAATTTCTACTTCTGGCAATTCTGGCATTTAATACTATATTAATCTTAAAAAAATTATTTTATGCAACAATATCTTCAAAATAAAAAAGGGCTAGTAGAGAATGTATTTAATAAGGTCTTTGATAAATATGATCTTATGAATGATTTTATGTCGTTTGGTATTCATCGTATTTGGAAGAAAAATCTTATGAGATGGTTAAACCCTTCTTTAGACAGAACGCTTATTGATGTGGCTTGTGGAACTGGAGATTTAGGTAAATTATTTTCAGATTTAACAAATAAAAATAGTAAAATTTATTGTGTTGATCCAAACAAAGGAATGATTGAAGAAGGTAAAAAAAAACTAAATAATTACAAAAATATAAAATGGATAGTAGGTTCAGCAGAAAACTTACCATTAAATGAAAATTCTTGTGATTATTACACGATTAGTTTTGGGCTAAGAAATACTAAAAGTTTAAACCATTCTTTGTCTGAAGCCTATAGAGTTTTAAAACCTGGTGGAAGATATTTATGTTTAGAATTTTCTAAAATACAAAATTCCAACTTGGAATTAATTTATAAAAAATATTCTAAAATAGTTCCTTATATTGGAAAAGTTGTAGTTGGAGAAAAAGAGCCATATGAATATTTGATAAAAAGTATTGAAGAATTTGTAAATCAAGATGAATTAATTGATTTAATGAAACAAAATAAATTCGAAAAATGCAGTTATAGAAATTTATCTGGTGGCATAGTTGCTATTCACTCGGGTTGGAAAATATAATGATAAAAAAACTATTTATTTTATTAAAGTTAGGAAGAAAATTAGCAACTTCTGATGCTTTGACTATAGCTACAAAATTTAATGAACCACCCTTAATAATTAAAATACTTTATAAAACATTTGGATTTTCTTTTAAAAAAAATAATGAAATTAAAATTAATGATAATGAAGGAAAAAGACTTTCCAATTCTTTGCAATCAATGGGCACAACTTTTATCAAACTTGGGCAATTCTTGGCCACTAGACCAGATATTATAGGAGATGAATTATCAAAACAATTAGAAACTCTTCAAGATAAACTTCCACCTTTTCCTTTATTAGAGGCTAAAGAAATGATTAAAAAAGATTTAGGAGTTGAAACTTTTAACTCTATAATTAATTTAAGTGAACCTGTCGCTGCCGCATCAATAGCCCAAGTTCATAAAGCTCAAATAAATGATAATGGAATTATAAAAGATGTAGCAATAAAAATTTTAAGACCTAATATTAAAAAAATATTTAATGATGAAATTGATGCATTGATGCTTTTTGCCTTCTTAATAGAGTCGACTATAAACAAGGCAAAAAGATTAAAATTAATAGAAGTTGTTTTTTTATTAAAAGAAATAACTAACCTAGAAATGGATTTAAGATTTGAAGCTGCGGCAGCTAATGAGTATGCAGAAAATACAAAAAATGATGCCGGGTTTAAAGTTCCAAAAATTTATTGGAATTTTACTAGTGAAAATGTGATGACGTTAGATTGGATTGACGGAATATCTATCCGAGAAACAGAAGAATTAACAAAAAGAAATATTGATACCAACAAAGTAGCTACAGATATTATTCAACATTTTTTAAGACAAGCTGTAAGAGATGGTTTTTTTCATGCAGACATGCATCAGGGCAACATATTTATTGATAATAGTGGAGAAATTGTACCGATAGACTTTGGAATTATGGGAAGATTAGACAAATTAAGTAAAAGATTTCTGGCTGAAATTTTATTCGGATTTATCCAAAGAGACTATAAAAAAGTTGCTGAAGTTCATCTTAAAGCTGGCCTAGTACCCAAAGATGTTCCTGTAGATGACTTGGCTCAAGCACTAAGATCCATTGGGGAACCAATTTTTGGACAAACAGTAAAAGACATTTCTGGTGGCAAACTGCTTAAACAACTTTTTGACGTTACTGAAAAGTTTAATATGCAAACACAACCACAATTACTAATGTTGCAAAAAACAATGGTTGTAGTTGAAGGAGTTGCAAGAAAACTAAATCCAAATACAAATATTTGGGAAACCTCAAAGCCTGTATTGGAAAAATGGTTAAATGAAACTAAAGATCCATTAAATGCAATTAATGAAACATTAAAAGACTCTGCAGAAGTTATAAAAAGATTGCCTAATTTACCTGAAGTCATGGATAAAGCCAATGAAGCGCTAGGTTATTTATCAAGTGGTCAAATTCCTCAAAACTCAAATTCCTACAATGAATTAAATGTTAAAAAATCAGAAATGATTACTTTTAGAAATCAAACTATTATTGGTTTATTATTGCTTGTAATTCTAGGTTTATTAGTATTTTAATTCGCACGATGAACAATTTGATAAATAAGAAAATTCTTTTAGTTATATGTGGAGGTATATCCGCATATAAAAGTTTAGAAGTTATAAGAAATTTGAAAAAAAAAAATGCACAAATAAAAACAATTTTAACAAAAAGTGCCAAAGAATTTGTAACTCCATTATCAGTCACGTCTCTTTCCCAAGAAAAGGTTTATGATGATATTTTCAACATTGAAAATGAATCAGAAATGGATCATATTTCTTTATCAAGATGGGCTGATTTAATACTTGTAGTGCCAGCAACTGCAAATACTATTTCAAAATTGAGCAATGGATCTTCAGATGATCTTGCTTCAACGGTAATATTAGCATCAGATAAAGAAATATATTTAGCTCCCGCAATGAATGTCAGAATGTGGGAACATCCGTCGACAAAGAGTAATTTGAAAAAATTAAAAAATTATGGTTACAGAATAATTGGTCCAGAAATAGGTGATATGGCTTGTGGAGAATTCGGCAAAGGTAAAATGACTGAGCCAAATGAAATTATCAAACAAGTTGAATCATACTTTAATAACTTAGAAAAAAATAAAAAATTTAAAGCTTTAGTCACTGCTGGACCAACGAGAGAATATATAGACCCAGTTAGATTTATTACTAACAAATCTAGTGGAAAACAAGGATATGAAATTGCAAAATCATTTAGAGATAATGGTTTTGAAACGACACTAATATCTGGCCAAACAAACTTGGATTCATTGTCTGGAGTAAAATTTATTAAAGTTGATACCGCTCTAGAAATGTTTAATGAAACAATAAATAATTTACCCGCTGATGTTGCTATATTTTCAGCTGCCGTAGGTGACTATAAAATTAAGAAATATGAAAATGAAAAAATTAAAAAAAAAGAAAGTCTAAACTTATCTTTAGAAAAAAATATTGATATACTTGCTAATATTTCAAAACATAATTCTTTAAGACCTAAATTAACAATTGGTTTTGCTGCAGAAACTAACAATTTAATTAAAAACTCATTAAAAAAGTTAGAAGAAAAAAATTGTGATTGGATTATAGCAAATAATGTATCTGATAAATCAATTGGATTTGATTCTGATGAAAATCAAATTTCAATTTTTTATAAAGATAAAAAAAGAGAAACTCTAAAAAAAATGAGCAAATCATTAGTTGCGGTAGAAATTGTAAATAGAGTAATAGAAAAGCTAAACTAATTTAATGGTTAAAGTTTTAATAAAAAAACTTAATTCTAAAGTTGAACTACCAAAATATAAAACTACCGGATCATCAGGAATGGATTTAATGGCATTTATTGATAATCCCATTAAAATTAAACCTAAAGAATCTGCTTTAGTTCCAACTGGTATATCAATTGCAATACCAGAAGATACTGAAGTGCAAATTAGACCAAGATCAGGACTTGCAGTAAAGTCTAATATTAGCGTTTTAAATACTCCAGGTACAATTGATAGTGACTATAGAGGTGAAATTAAAGTTATTTTATTTAATCATGGTAAAGAAGAATTCACAGTCAATAATAATGATAGAATTGCACAAATGGTATTAATACCAATATTAAAATCCGAATTTGAAGAAGTTAATGATTTACCTAAAACATTAAGAGGTTCTGGAGGTTTCGGATCAACTGGTAAATGAGTAAAACTCTAAAAAAAAATTCATTAATAAGATATTCGAGACAAATTGTTTTAAAAAATATTGGTATAATTGGTCAAAAAAAAATTATTAATTCGAAAGTATTAATAATAGGTGCTGGCGGTCTTGGATGTCCCGTTGCTGATTTACTAACAAGATCAGGTATAGGTGTAATAGGAGTTGTAGACTATGATAAGATAAGCTTAAGTAATATTCATAGGCAAACATTGTACTCAACTAAAGATGTTGGCAAATATAAAGTAAAAATACTTAAAAAAAAATTGAATTTAATAAATAATGAAGTCAAAATTAATATTTATAATCAAAAATTAAATGAAAATAATTTAGTAAAAATTATAAATAATTATGACATTATAGTTGACGGTAGCGACAATTTTAAAACAAAATTTTTATTAAATAAATTTTCAAAAAAATTTAAAAAAAAATTAATTGTTGGGGCAATAAGCAAATTTGATGGACATGTTTTTACATTTGATTTTACATCAAAAAAAACACCTTGTTTGAAATGTTTTTATCAAACTGAACCCAGAGATGATGTTTTAAATTGTGAAAGTGAAGGAATATTAGGTTCTACTGCAAATATTATAGGTAGCATACAAGCTAATGAAGTCTTAAAAATAATACTGAACGTTGGTAGAAATCTAAAATCAAATATCTTAATCTTAGATTTATTAAATCTGAATTTTAGAAAAGTTTTATTTAGAAAAAGAAAAGACTGTATATGCAAAAATATATAATTTATTTTTTTTGTTTCTTTCTTTTTTTACAAGTTCTTTTTCTGTTGAAAAAAAAAATTTTCTTATGCTCAAAAATAATAAAGTTAATGTAAGATATGGTCCTAGTTTTGATTATCCTATAAAATATATTTATAAAAAGGCTAAATTACCCTTAAGAGTTATAGATAAAAAAGAAAATTTTAGAAGAATAATAGATCACAAGAAGAATAATGGGTGGATACATATATCTCAATTAAGAAAATCTAAATCTTTAATTACAACTTCAACAAAAATTCTTTTTAAAAAACCAACAAAATATTCTAAACCCATAGCAAAATTAGATAAAGGAAGGCTTTTGTTTGTAAAAAAATGTGAAAAAAATTGGTGTAATATTGAAACCGAAAAATTTTCAGGTTGGATTGATAAAACTAATATTTGGGGTGAAATTAATTAAGATCAAAACGATCTAAATTCATTACTTTTGTCCAAGCATAAACAAAATCATTAACAAATTTGGTTTTAGAGTCTTCCTGTGCATAAACTTCGGCAATTGCTCTAAGTTGAGAATTTGAACCAAAAATTAAATCAACTCTAGAAGCTGTCCATCTAACCTCGTTTGATTTACGATCTCTACCTTTAAATAATTGTTCATTACTATCGACCTCTTTCCAAGTTATTCCCATATCAAGCAAGTTAACAAAGAAATCATTGGTAAGCATTTCAGTATTTTTTGTGAATACTCCATGATTTGATTTATCAAAATTAGTATTCAAAACTCTCATTCCTCCTACTAAAACTGTCATTTCGTGTACGGTTAGTCTAAGTAATTGTGCTTTATCTACTAAAATTTCTTCAGCTGATACCGTTGGTTTTTTTGAAGAGCCATTAGTCTTTGTTGTCATATAATTTCTAAAACCATCAGCTTTTGGCTCAAGCAAACTAAAAGAATATACATCTGTTTGTTCTTGAGAGGCATCTCCACGTCCAGGTCTAAATGGAACTATTATATTGTACCCAGCTTTTTTGGCAGCTTTTTCAATTGCCGTATTACCAGCTAAAACTATTAAATCTGCAAGTGAAACAGATTTCTTTTTAGTATCAAATTTTTTCTTTATTTTTTCTAAAGATTTAATTATTTTTGAAAGTTGAGATGGATTATTAACTTCCCAATTTTTTTGTGGTTCTAATCTTATTCTAGCCCCATTAGCTCCACCTCTTTTATCTGAACCTCTAAAAGTTGAAGCGGATGCCCAAGCAGTTGATACTAACTCAGAAATTGAAAGGCCTGATTTTAAAATTTTTGTCTTTAAAATTTTTATATCTTTGATTTTAAGTTTGTATTTGGGTTTTGTAATTGGATCTTGCCAGATTAATTTTTCTTTTGGAACCTCTGGTCCTAAATAACAATCACGAGGACCCATATCTCTGTGTGTAAGCTTAAACCATGCTCTCGCAAATGCGTCTGCAAATTCTTTAGGGTTGTTGTGAAAATGCTTTGATATTGGCCCATATTTTATATCCATTCTCATAGAAAGATCTGTAGTCAACATCATAGGTGCATGTTTTTTAGTTTTATCATGTGCATCAGGAACCATTTTTATAGCATGACCATTTTTTTTTGGTGTCCATTGATGAGCTCCCGCAGGACTTTTTGTTAATTCCCAATCATATCCAAATAAATTATCAAAATACCCCATATCCCATTTTTTTGGATTTTGTGTCCAGGCTCCTTCTAATCCGCTACTGATTGTATCCACACCTTTTCCACTTTTATAATTACTATTCCATCCTGTTGCTTGTTCTTGTATTTTTGAACCTTCTGGCTCTGGTCCTTTAAAAGACTCTGATGCAGCTCCATGAGATTTACCAAAAGTATGACCTCCAGCAACAAGTGCTACAGTTTCATAATCATTCATTGCCATACGCCCAAAAGTTTCACGAATATCATGAGCAGCCAAAACTGGATCTGGATTTGCATCTGGGCCCTGTGGATTTACATAAATTAATCCCATATGAGAAGCTCCTAATGGATTTTCTAATTCTCTTTTTCCACTGTAACGATTAACTCCTAGCCATTCTTTTTCTGATCCCCAATAAATATCTTCCTCGGGTTCCCAAATATCTTCTCTTCCACCTCCAAAACCAAATGTTTTAAATCCCATTGATTCTAATGCTACATTTCCTACTAGAATAAATAAATCTGCCCATGAAATTTTTTTTCCATACTTTTTCTTGATTGGCCAAAGTAATAATCTTGCTTTATCTAGATTAACATTATCAGGCCAACTATTTAAAGGAGCAAATCTTTGGTTTCCAGTTCCAGCACCTCCACGGCCATCACCAGTTCTATAAGTTCCTGCAGCATGCCATGCTAAACGAATAAAAAGACCTCCGTAGTGACCGTAGTCAGCGGGCCACCAATCTTGTGAGTCTGTCATTAATTTTTTTAGATCTTTTTTTAGAGCTTTAAAATTCAATTTTTTAAATTCTTTTTTATAATCAAATTTTTTATCCATTGGATTTACCAATGAAGAATGCTGGCTTAAGATTTTTAGATTTAAGCTATTTGGCCACCAATCTCTGTTTGATGTCCCTTTTCCGGTAGGATGCTTCGAGGGAGTACCTA
>CACDAL010000007.1 GCA_902550805.1 uncultured Pelagibacteraceae bacterium | reverse complement strand
TAGGATGCGCTTTTCAAGTTGGCGAACAATGTTTTAATATTGGAAAATTGGTAACTTTTTTATCTGGAATGGATATTAAAACTTCTGGTATGACAGTTGATAGATGGTGTGGATCTTCAATGGAAGCAATTCATGTTGCTGCTGGAAAAATTGCCATGGGGTCAGGTAAAGCGTTTATTTGTGGTGGAGTTGAAAGTATGACTCGTGTTAATACTGGATTTGATCCAATACCTTATCCTTATTCAGAAACAGAAAATCCTAATGTTTATTTTTCAATGGGTATAACTGCAGAAAATGTTGCAAAAAAATATAATATAACAAGAAAAGAACAACAAGAGTTCGCTATATCTAGTCATCAAAAAGCTTCTGAAGCACAGTTAAAAGGGAATTTTGATAATGAAATTACTTCAATAGGCAACTGTTCTAAAGATGGAAATATTAGACCAAATAGTAATCAAGAAACTTTAGATGGTTTAAAGCTTGCATTTGACAAAAATGGTACAGTTACTGCCGCAACATCTTCACCGTTAACTGACGGTGCCGCTGCAACTTTAATTTGTGAAGAACAATACGCAAAAGATAATAATTTAGAAATTTTAGCTAGAATCGTTTCTACTGGAGTTGAAGGATGTTCTCCTGATTTTATGGGTTTGGGTCCAATCGGAGCTTCAAAAAAAGCTTTAGAAAGATCTAAATTGTCAATTAAAGATATAGATATCATAGAATTAAATGAGGCATTTGCTTCTCAATCATTGGCTTGTATTAAAGATTTAGGTATCGATCAAAAAAAAGTTAATTTAGACGGTGGAGCTTTGGCTTTAGGACATCCACTTGGAGCAACTGGAGCCAGGATTACTGGTAAAGCTGCAGAATTGTTAAAAAGAGAAAATAAGAAATACGCTTTATCAACTCAATGTATTGGTTTGGGAATGGGTATTGCTACAATTATCGAGTCCGTAAATTAATATCTATTAATTCCTCTAAGTCTTTCCGATCTTCTTCTTAAAAGTTCAGCTGTTACAAGTATTAATATTGAAAGTACTATCAAACAAGTTGCTACAGCTAAAATAGTTGGGCTTAATTGTTCTCTTAATCCTGTCCACATTTGTATTGGAATTGTTGTGTTTTCTAACCCAGCTAAAAATAATACAACAACAACTTCATCAAAAGATGTTACAAATGCAAATAATCCTCCTGATATTACCCCAGGCAATATTAAAGGTAGAGTTATTTTCATAAACGTGTTCACCGGATCGCTTCCTAAACTTGATGCAGCTCTTGTAACGCTATGATCAAAACCAGAAAGAGTTGCGGTTACTGTTATTACCACAAATGGAGTTCCTAAAATTATATGAGCCAAAATAATTCCAGCATGAGTAGCAGCCAAACCAACTTTGGCCATAAAAAAGAATATTGCAACACCTGAAATAATAAGTGGAACAATCATTGGTGAAATTAAAATTGCCATAATCAAACCTTTGTATGGCATATGTCTACTGCTTAATCCTAACGCAGCGACAGTACCAAGTATTATTGATCCTATAGTTGCAAAAAGTGCAATTATGAAACTATTTTTTGCTGCAAGTCCCCAAGGGTTTTTTGTACCGTAAATCATATCATGGTACCATCTTAAAGAAAACGCATCAGGATCAAGTCTTTTCATTCCATCTGAAAAAACTAAAAATTCTTCTGCATTAAATGATAGTGGAAAAATTACAAATAAAGGTGCTATCAAAAATATAAATACACAGCCACAAATAAATAAATAAAAATAATGCCAAATTCTATAATGTGGTTCTGTATATTTTGGTAAAGCCATACTTATCCTAATTTAATATTATCTACTCCAACAAGTTTGTTATAAACCCAATAGATTGCAAGCACTCCCGCTAAAAGCATTAATCCCATTGCTGAAGCAAAACTCCAATCTAATGAACTTTTCATATGATATGCAATTTGATTACTAATCAAAGTACCAGACGCACCTCCAACTAATGCTGGTGTTATGTAATAACCAATAGCAAGTATAAATACCAATAAACATCCCGCTCCTATTCCAGGTATAGTTAGTGGGAAGTATACTTTCCAAAAAGCAACAAATGGTGTTCCGCCAAGCGATTTACCTGCTCTCATTAAGCTTGGAGATATTGTTTTCATGACACTATAAAGTGGCAGCACCATAAAAGGTAAAAGAATTTGAGTCATAGCAACATATGTGCCAGTTTTATTATACATCATTTCTGGCCTGTTATCGTCAGCAAATAAACCTATCCAAACAAAAAAGTCATTTACAATTCCTTGTTGTTGTAAAAGTATCATCCAACTAGCTGTTCTTACTAATAAAGAAGTCCAAAAAGGAAGGAGAACACAAATCATAAGCAAATTGCTATATTTCATTGGTAAAGTTGCTAGCAAATGCGCTATTGGATAAGCCATAAGAAAACAGAATAACGTTACGAAAAAAGCAATTTCTAATGTTCTTAACCATAATTTTTTGTGAACTCTTCTTGTTTCGTCAACTTGAACTATTTTTCCATCTTCGTTTTCATACATATCAATACCTTTTAAATATTTAGAATATGTATAATTTGGCGCTCTTCTTTTAATAGCTCTCCAATATTCAACATTAGCCCACCTTTTGTGGACTTTCATGATTTGTTCTTTGTAATTACCCTCTTTAAATTTTTTTTGCTTTCTGGCCAATTTTTTTAAAATACTTTTAAAACCATTTTTTTCATAATTAAGCTGGGTTGCCAGTTTTCCAAAACTTTTTTCTTTTACTAATATTTTGTAATCTAAGTAAAATGCTTCAAAAACTTCTTCTGGTGGAAGTTCTCTTCCATCCCATTTTTCCATTGCTATAAATGTTTTAGGAAGCATTCTGGTAACCATTTTGTCATCTACGCTTCTTAAAAACATATCTCCAATTGGAAAAATATAGGTAATAAGTAAATAAAGTAATAAAGGTGCTACAAGTAAAAAAGCTTTTATCTTATTTTTTTTTTCAGCTTTTTTAAGGCTTTCCTCTAAAGGAATACCGTCGGTTGTTAAAATTTTTTGTGTTTCTTTGCTCATAAATAAAAAGGGCGGTTATAAAATAACCGCCCTAAATATAATATATAATTTTAGTCTTTAAAACTTAAATTATAGTCCTGCTTTCATAGCTTCCCATTTTTCACCAATCTCTGTACCATTATCAGCCCAGAACTCAGCATTCACTAGGAAGTATTTTTTTAAGTTAGCTGGAGCAGTTGGCATATGAGGTACCATGTTAGTCTTACCATCTTTATACCATGGCTCTCCTGCTTCCATAACTGCAATTGAAGATTTTCTCCAAGGAGCGTATGCTATATACTTGGCACTACCAGCTAACATTTCTGTGTTAGTCATCATAGCAAGTGCTTTTTTAGCATTAGCTTCATCTGGACCACCTTTAACAAGTGCAAAATATTCATAGTCAAGTCCTTGTCCGTCCCAAACTTGTACTATTGGAGCACCTTCACCGATTGTCGCGTTAAAGAATCTTCCGTTCCAACCAGTAGCCATTACAACTTCACCACTCATTAATAGTTCTGGTGGTTGAGCGCCTGCAGACCAAAATACACATCCACCTTTAGGGTCTGTGCAAAGTGATTTGATTTTAGCAATTGCTCTGTCGACTCCTCCGTCAGCTTCTAGTTTTCTGTAGATTAATTCTCCACCTTGACCCATTTTTACACCGTCAGCTGCTAAAGCGATTTCTATATTAGTTAAAGCACTTTTATAGATTGCTCTTTTTCCAGGAAATCTTTTAGTGTTAAAGAAATCTTTTATAGTCTTTGGTTTTTTGTTCCAAGCTTCACTATTGTAAGCATAGTTCCAAGAATATAAAATGTTTCCTACAGCACATTTAGAAGGCATGCTAGTAAAGAAGTCTTCGCTAGCAGGAGTTCCATCTGGAGCTGCTGGAAAGTCTTTGTCGAAATCAAATTCAACAAATAAACCTTCATCACATCCAACTATAGTATCTGATGCAAATACATCCATGATATCCCAGTTGATAGCACCCGCTTCTTTTTGTGCTTTAATTTCTGATAATCCACCTGAGTAATCTACCCAGTTAATGTCAATGCCTAAAGCTTTGGCAGTAGGATCACCATAACCTAACTTTTGCGATTCAGTGTAAGCTCCACCCCAAGATGCAACAGTAACCGCATATGAAGAAGAAGTTATTGAAAGAGCAAAAGTTAATGCAAGTAATAATTTACTTAATTTTCTCATTTATCCTCCGTTTAAACGTTTTTTTGTACGCGCGGATTACAACAAGTTAAGTAAATAAAGTCAACAGCACATTTAGGTCAATCTAAAATGATTATAAATTATATATTGATTATTTTGGGTCTAAAGCTCTAGCATCTTGGCTATTCCAGCCAATATTAATTTCATTTCCTAGTTTTATATCTAAATTTTGAGAACTATTAGGAACTTTTAAAATAAAATCTGAATTGCCAAGTAAATTAATCCTAACTCTTGTATGATCGCCGTGATAAATTACTTCTTCAATTCTTCCTTTTTGGTTATTATCCATTTTATTTTTTGGGTTTATCAAAGCTCTTTCTGGTCTAATTGAAACCGTTGTTTTTTCTCCTTTAGATTTAACTGAAATTGGATTTGCTAGCATTTCTCCCTGTCCTATTTTAACTTTACATACTCCATTAGATACTTCTAGCACTTCACCATCAAATCTATTATTTTCACCAATAAATTCTGCAACAAATGAATTTACCGGTTCTTCATATAATTTATCTGGGCTAGAAAGTTGTTGAACTTTTCCGTCGTTAAATACTGCAATACGGTTTGACATTGTTAGTGCTTCACTTTGGTCGTGAGTTACATAAACTACTGTGACACCAATGCTTTCATGAATATGTTTAATTTCATATTGCATGCTTTCTCTTAAATTTTTATCTAATGCTCCAAGAGGCTCATCCATTAAAACTACCGAAGGGTCAAAAACTAATGCTCTTGCTACTGCTACCCTTTGTTGTTGTCCTCCTGATAATTGTCCTGGCATTCTATTTTCAAAACCTGATAAAGAAACCATGGATAAAGCTTTATCAACTTTTTTATCAATATCATCTTTTGTCATCTTTCTTACTTTTAAAGGAAATGCTAAATTTTCAAAAACAGTCATATGTGGAAACAAAGCATAGTTTTGAAATACCATTCCAATTCCTCTTTTATGAGGAGGTATGTTTGAAATTGGATTTGAATCTAAATATATTTCTCCATTTGTTGGAGTTTCAAAACCTGCTAACATCATCAAACAAGTGGTCTTACCTGATCCAGAAGGTCCCAACATAGTTATAAATTCGCCTTCAGCAATATCTAAATTAAGATCTTTAACTACTAAAAGTTTTCCGTCGTAACTTTTATCAACTTTATCAAATCTTACGAAAGCGTTATTTTTTGACATAGAATTATTTATAAAACATTTGTTTAAAATTTTTGCAATAGTTAATTAGCTTTTAATATGCAGTTCTTTTGGAAAATTACAGAATAATTCGGAGCCATTATCTGTGACTCTTATGGCTTCTGATGCTTCAACGCCCCAATCACCAAATTGCATCACCGCTATCATGTGAAAACATACATTTTTTTCTAGGAGTGTCATATCTCCTTTGTAAATATTTAAAGTATGCTCGCCCCAATCAGGAGGATAACCAATTCCAATTGAGTATCCTGTTCTAGATTTTTTCTCTATTCCGTATTTATCTAATATTTTCCAAAATGCTTGAGCAACGTCATCTGCTGTATTTCCTGGTTTAGTAGCATTTATTCCTGCTTGCAGTGCCTCAATTGTTTTATTCATTGTATCGATCTTTTTTTGATCAGGTTTTCCTAACAAAACTGTTCGTGCCATTGGTGCATGGTATCTTTTATAAACACCAGAAAGTTCAATAATTGTTGCTTCTCCTGTTACAAATTTATCTTGAGTTGCCGTCAAATGAGAGGCTGAAGTTCCTTTCCCTGTCGGAAGTAATGTTGCTATACTTGCATATTCTCCTCCAAACTCTGGAGTTCCATAAAACAAAGTTTTTTGAATTTCACCTACCGCATCACACTGTCTTACTCCTGGATTTATAACTTTCATGGCAGTTTTCATTCCTGCCTCGGAAATTATGGCTGCAGATTTCATAAATCCTATTTCTGCATCTGATTTAACTAAACGTGTCCAATTAACCAATCTTTCGGAATCTTTAATTTTTGCATTAGGTAAACCTTGTTTTATTTTTTCATAACAAAATGCTGTAAAATAATGAGCATCCATTTCAAGACCAATGGTTGATTTATCCCATTTTCTTTCTTTAATTATTTCAACTAAATAATCATAAGGATGTTTCGGCCATGTATGAATATAATTTTCATCATAAATAATGACATTCTCATTCTTTAAATATGTTTTTATATAAGCCCCACCCGCATCTTGTGCTCTAACAAAACAAAGGGGCTCATCCTCATTAACGTGAACTATTGCGCATTGCGCATAATAGAAAGACCAAGCATCATATCCTGTCAAATAATTCATGTTGTTTGTGTCGTGAGAAATTAGTAGCTCGATACCTTTTTCTTGCATCATAACTTTTACTTTTTTAAGTCTTTGTTTGTATTCTTCTTTAGTGAAAAGCATAACTAATTTGATTTAAATAATTTTCCAAACCCTTCTACAGATTCATTTTTTCCAATACGTTCCAATGTATCCCATATTAAAGCTTGATTGCTAGATAAAACAATTTTGTTCAATTTTTTTTCTAATTTATCAATAATAGGTAAAACAGGTAACGCCGTACAAGACACAAAAAGTCCATCGGCATCCTTTAAATCAATTTTAGATAAAACATCGAACAAATGATTTTGATCTACTTTACCAATATCATAATCAGATTCTATATCGAAATAAGAATTTGAAGTTATATTAAATCCTTCTTTCTTAAAATACTCAACGACCTCATCATTTAATTTTTTACTGTAAGGTGTAAATATTGAAAGATTTTTTATATTAAGTTTTTTTAAAGCTTTGATAGCTGCGGTACTAGGCGTTGTAACTTTTGCTTCTGGTTTAGCTAACTTAACTTTTTTTTCAATTGAATCATAACCAGCAGCAATTGTGCCCGAAGTACAACCATAAACAACACAATCTATTTTTTGATCTGGTAATATATCATTGGCAACTTCTGTAACTTTTTCTGACATCTTGATTAGATTCTCAGTTGTTAGTGGGTTGTAGCACTCAATTCTATTAACAAAAAGATCTATATCTCTGTCTTTAATGACATTTATAAAGTCTTTTTCTATCATGAAGTCACTTGCTAGAGCTATGAGGCCCACTCTAGGATTTGATTTGCTAATATATTTAGGCTCTATTTTTGTTGAATTCATATTTTAAAAAGTGAATATATCAGAAGTTCTTTAATAATCATTAATATTAAAAACAACCACATGAATATAAAAGACATCTTAGTAGCCTCCTTAGTTCCAATTTTTTTAGGTTTTGGTTTTGTTATTGCAAAACCTGCTTTTGACTCTTTCCCTCCTATTCTTTTAATGGGCATAAGATTTACTTTTGCAGCATCTATTTTAATTTGGTGGTTTCCAATACCTAGAGGATATTTAAAAAAAATATTTATTGCCTCGTTAATAGCAAATACCTTGCAGTACAGTATTACTTATACAGGCTTAAACTATATAGATGCTTCAGCAGCAGTATTACTTGTACAAACAGAAGTTCCGTTTGGAGTTATTTTTGCTTATTTCATGCTTAAAGAAAAACCAACATTAAGAGCGTTAATAGGAATTGGTGTTGCCTTTCTTGGAGTTTATATTTTAACCGGATCTCCTAACTTAGAAGGAAAGTTTTTTGGTATATCTTTAACCATCTTAGGTTCGGCTATTTGGGCGCTTGGACAAGTTATTGTTAAACCATTAAGCAAAGAAATCAATCCATTAGCGCTTGTTGCATGGTTAGCATTTTTTTCTGGACCAATATTAATTTGCTTATCTGCTGTAATAGATGGAAACACAATAAATTATTTAACAAAAGCAAGTTTTGATCATTGGATTATTGCAATCTATATTGGGTTCATAATGCAGCCAATCACCTATGGATGTTTTTATTATGTCTTAAAAAATAACCCTTTATATAAAGTGCTCCCCATAGTTACAATGGGAATTCCTCCTACAGGCTTACTAGCAGCAATATTTCTTTTAGGAGAAAAACCAACTTCTGAATTATTTATTGGAGGAGCTATTATAATTGTAGGAGTGATCATGATAGTATTTACAAAAACTAAAAAAGAAGAGGCTACGAAATGAAAATAGGTTTTATTGGTTTAGGAAATGTTGGAGGTAAACTTGCAGGAAGTTTGTTGAGAAATAAATTTGATTTAACAGTTAGAGACTTAGATCAAAATTTAACAAAACTTTTTGTTGATTTAGGTGCCAAAGTTTCAAATTCTGCAAAAGAATTAGCTGAACAAGTTGATTTAATAATAACATGTCTTCCTTCTCCTCAAATTTGTTCTGAAGTAATGGAGGGAGAAGATGGAATTTTAAATGGACTTTCGGAAAATAAAATTTGGCTGGAAATGAGTACAACAGATGAATCCGAAGTTAAGAGAATTGGTGCAAAAGTAATTGCTAAAAAAGCCATTCCCTTAGATGGTCCTGTAAGTGGTGGGTGTCATAGAGCGGCAACTGGAAATATAGCAATTTTTGTTGGCGGAGAAAGAAGCGCTTTTGAAAAAATTTTACCAGCCTTGACAGTTATGGGTAGAAAAATACTGCATACTGGTGAATTAGGTACCGCATCAGTATTAAAAGTAATCACTAATTACTTAGCTTCTGTTCATTTGGCTGCTCTTGGAGAAGCTTGGACTGTGGCAAAAAAATCTAATTTAAATTTATCTAAAACCTACAAAGGAATAGCTGTTTCTTCAGGTAATTCATTTGTTCACGAAACAGAAAGCCAAGTTATATTAAATGGCTCTTATAATATTAACTTTACAATGGATTTGGTTCTGAAAGATACAGGTCTATTTGATGATTTGGCAAAAAAATTAAATGCTCCTTTAGAAATATCCCCATTAATTGTTGATATATTTAAAGACGGACAAAAAAAATATGGTTCTCGAGCATGGTCTTCGATGATTGTAAAAAGAATGGAAGATTTAAACAAAATTGATTTTAGAGCTTCCGGATTTCCAGAAGAACTAATAGACAATGAGCCTGAAGAAAAAGGATATGAAATTTAATTGTTGTGATAAAATAAATATCAAATGTTAGAGAAAAAAAAATTTTATATAAATGGTAAATGGGTATCTCCATCTAAGGCTAATGATTTTGAAGTTATCAACCCATCAAACGAAGAAGCTTTCGCAACTATATCTCTTGGTTCAAAAGAAGATATTGATGCAGCTGTAAATGCTGCAAAAAATGCATTTGAAACATGGAAAGAAACTTCAATAAAAGAAAGATTATCACTTTTAGAAAAATTACTTACTGTTTACAAAAAAAGATTTGATGAAATGGCTAATGCCATATCTATGGAAATGGGAGCTCCAATGGATTGGTCTACTAATGTTCAAACAGCTACAGGGCAATCTCATATAGAAGATTTTATTTTAAGATTAAAAGAATTCAATTTCGAAAAACAATTTGATCCAAAATCAAATAATCAAATTCGTTATGAACCAATAGGTGTATGTGGGCTTATCACTCCATGGAACTGGCCCATTAACCAAATTGCATTAAAAGTAGTGCCAGCTTTTGCAACCGGTTGTACAATGATACTTAAGCCGTCAGAGATAGCTCCTATTTCGGGAGTAATATTTGCTGAAATGATTGATGAGGCGGGTTTTCCAAAAGGAGTTTTTAATTTGGTTAATGGAAGTGGAGATGTTGTTGGAAATCAAATTTCAGGCCACCCTGATATTGATATGGTTTCATTCACAGGCTCGACAAGAGCAGGAAAATTAATTTTAAAAAATGCTGCAGAAACTATAAAAAGAGTTTGTTTAGAGTTAGGAGGAAAGGGAGGAAATATTGTGTTTGCAGACTCATACCCAAATGCAGTTAGAGATGGAATTAGAAATGTAATGAGTAATTCTGGACAATCGTGTGATGCTCCAACAAGAATGCTTGTAGAAAAATCTATTTATGAAAGGGCTATTAAAGAAGCGGCTGATGAAGCTAACAATATCAAAGTAGATCTTGCTTCAAAAAAAGGAGAACATATAGGACCAGTAGTTTCAAAAGTTCAATATGATAAAATTATAAATTTAATTAAGAGTGGAATTGATGAGGGCGCGACATTAGCGGCTGGAGGACCTGATCTTCCAGATAATCTAGAAAAAGGCTATTTTATTAAACCAACAATATTCGCAAACGTTACTAATGATATGGAAATCGCAAAAAAAGAAATTTTTGGACCTGTTCTTTCTATAATTCCATTTGAATCAGAAGAAGAGGCTGTAAAAATAACTAATGAAACTGAATATGGACTTGGAAACTATTTGCAAACAGAAGATAAAGAAAAAGCACAAAGAGTTGCAAAAAAATTAAGATCTGGAACTGTTTATATTAATGGAAATGGAACTGACTCCGGAACTCCTTTTGGTGGATACAGACAATCTGGAAATGGCCGTGAGGGTGGTGTTTGGGGTTTAGAAGAGTTTCTAGAAGTTAAAACTATTACAGGTTGGAAATAATAACATTGAATGGGGCATTTATTAATCCATAGAGGGATTTTAAATAAACAATGTAAAGAGAACCTTCTTAAATCATTTAAACAGTCATTTAAAAAAGGATATGGAATTGAAACTGATATTCATGCCACAAAAGACCATGAATTTATTTGCTTTCATGATTTTACCTTAAATAGAATTTTTAAAAAAAAGGGAAGTGTGAAGAATATGAAATACTCTCAGCTTAAAGAAATAAGCGCTCAAAATAAAAAACCAATTCCATTATTAAAAGATTTGCTAAAAACCTCAAGAAATAAGCACCCTTTATTTATTGAAATAAAACCAACTTTCTCGAAAAAACTTTTACAAAAATTATTGCAAGAAACATTAAAATTTTCAAAATGTGTATTTATTTCTTTTAAACATGAAAATATTTATAATTTGTTAAAAATGAAAAGTAATACAAAAGTAGGGTTATCTTTTTCATCTAGTACGAGTGTTAAAACTATTATTAAAAAATCAAATAATAAAAAAATCAATTATCTAGTTTTGGATAAATTTTTTTTAAAAAATAAAAAAATTCAAGATTTAAAGATTAAAAAATATTATTACACAATCAAAAAAAAATCAGAATTTACTAAACACAGAAAGAATAATAATTTGATATTTGAGAATTTATAAAATTATTTTTTTAAATAATTTATTCTTCCTAAAATTTCGTCTCTATCCATATAATAGCCTTGTAAATGTCTATGACCTGAATTTGGGTCAAATGCGGTTCTTCCATGTAGGATTCTTCTGTTATTAAATGAAAATATATCTCCTGGTTCTAATCGAAATTTAACTACAAATTTATATTCGTGTAAAAGATTTCCAAATCTGTGGTGTGCTTTATAAACTTTTTCCATAATATCTGGATGACAATCCAATGTATCCATCGTAGCAACGCTAAATCTTATGTCATTATAATCTCCATCTTTAGTTAAAGTAATTGCCGGAGCATGAAAACTTCTGTGAGATTCTTGAGTATAATCTTTGTCTCTAAATTTAAGAGGTATGTTTACTAAAGTTTCAAAAATTTCTTTTTCATTATTTTTTAAATAATCAGCTACTGCAAATCCATCTACCGCGGAAGAGTCTCCTCCTTTTGCGGCATTAATTAAACAATGAAGAAATTGATATCCAGGTGGTAATTCAAACCAAGGTAAATCCATGTGGTTTCTTAGACCATGCGCAGTATAAGCAGAATTATTTGGTTTTGGTATATTTATAACTTCAAAAGGAGTTTTAAAAAAAGTTTCTCTAGTATGGCTTATTCTATTTAATACTGGAAATGCAGAGTTTTTCTCTATAGGTGCATTTTTTACTATTGCAATTCCTTTGTTATGCAAAAGATCTAACCATTTTATCAATCCTTCATCTGAAGAAATAATTTCATCATGATCTATATAGATTGACTTAATATCATTTTGCAAAGAATTATCCCAAAGATGATAAGGTGAAATATATTTTGTTTTATTTTTTATTGTGTAACAATTTTCTCTCAACCATTTGGGATCGTAATAACTTGTATGATCACCTTCGCTCCATTCAATTTCTAATTTGCCGTCTTCGTTAACATTATATTTTTTAGGATTAATTTCTTGAGAAGATTCCAAAATATTAAACATTCTATGTCTAGAATCTTTGTCATGCGCGGTTGGACAGTTATCTCTTAACCACATATAATTAAAATTACTAACTTCACCATCACTCCATTCAACATTTAATGCCGAACCATTTTTTGAAACTTTAGAAATCGTTATTGCCATAAAACAATTGTTATTTTATTTAATTTAATTTTCAATTCAATTTATAATTGAATTTAAATAATTTACTTGATTTTTACTTGATTTTATTGATCTAGATAAATCTTAATAAAGGTTGTTTTTTGTTTCGTATCAAGTTTTAATGCGCTCAGTTTAAACTAAAAATAACGGAGGGAAATTTAATGAAATTTCTAAGAAACTTAATTCTTTCTTTTGTATTTGCTGGAGCAATGTCTATGACTACAAGTGCCAATGCTGCATGTAAAGTTCATTTGGGAGATTTTGACTGGGATAGTGCTAACATTCATACTGCGATCGCAGGTTATATTATTGAAAAAGGATATGGCTGTGAAGTGGAATCAACTAAAGGAAGTACTACTCCAATAATGGCAGCTCTTTTCGATCAGCAAATAGATATCATTACCGAAGTTTGGAGAGACAACCTTGTTCAATTAATTGAGGATAATCTAGCTAAAGGAACTATTGTTGAGCTTGGAGTTAACACTCCTTCATCTACTCAAGGATTCTATGTGGATAAACCAACTGCTGACAAGTATGGTTTAAAATCTGTTGATGACATGAAGAGCCCAGAAATAGCAAAATTATTTGCTGATCCAGAAGCTCCTGGAAAAGGTAGAATGACAAGCTGTATTTCTGGATGGACTTGTTACACTATTAATTTAGTGAAGCACAAAGTTTATGGTCTAGATAAATACTATACTAACTTTGACCCAGGTTCAGGTGGAGCATTAGATGCGGCGATCGCTGGTGGATTTAAAAAAGGAAAACCAGTATTTTCATACTATTGGACACCTACAGGTTTGATGGGCAAAGTAGATTTGGTTAAATTAGAAGAACCTAAATATGACCAAGCTTGCTGGGATGAAATGACTAAAGTTGTTGAAGATATTAAAGCAAATGGTCCAGATGTATATAAAGACACTTGTGCATGCGAATATGTTAATATGTCTTTAACTAAGGCTGCTTCAACTAAATTTGCAAATAATGCTGCAAATAAGCCTATTATAGACTTCATCAAAAACTATTCTATACCGACAGCAGATGTAAACAAATCTCTAGCCTTCTATATGGATGAATCTGGTGGAGATATGGAAGCAACAGCTAAAAACTTCTTATCTAGCAATAGTATGTGGGAGAGCTGGGTACCTAGCGATGTTGCAAGTAAAGTTAAAGCTTCGCTTTAATTTGTAATAATAAATTAAATAATTAAGAGCCCTGAAAAAGGGCTCTTATTTTTTTTGGGAGAATAATGAAAAAGTATAAAAAATTTTTAAAACCACTTATCTATTCATTAACATTTATATTTTTCATTATAATTAGTTATCGTTCGGCGAAACCAAGATACAAGCCTGAACATTTTACAGATATATTTAATGACTTTTCTTGGTTAGGAAATTGGCCAAAGTGGCTTGACTTTCCTTTAATGCAACCACTTAATAGTGGTTTTGATTGGTTAATTGTAAAGTATGGATTATTTTTTGAAGGAATAAATAATTTTTTGCTTGGGCTCTATACAACAATGAAAAATTCTTTAGTCGGTTTGCCTTGGCCAATTGTTATAGCAATAGTTATTTTTATAACTTATTTTGCAAGTGGAAGAAAAACTAACACCACTGTAATGGTAGCTTTCTGTACTTTTTTTCTAGGTTTTTTAAGTCCAAGATATTGGGATAAATGTATTATGACGACTTGCATCGTACTTATCGGTATGTTGCTTTGTATAGTTGTAGGTATCCCAATTGGAATTGCCATGGCTAGAAACAAAAAAATAAGAAATGCATTATTGCCAATACTTGACTTGATGCAAACAATTCCAAGTTTTTGTTATTTAATCCCGGGTATTCTTTTGTTTGGTTTAGGTGCTGTGCCAGCAATTATTGCAATTTTTGTTTATGCCGTTCCTCCACTAATTAGATTGACTGATCTTGGTATAAGACTAGTTGATAAAGAGGTAATTGAAGCTTCAGAAGCTTTTGGCGCAAACAAAAGGCAAACGCTTTTGGGTGTTCAAATTCCTTTAGCTTTACCAAATATAATGCAAGGAATTAACCAGTGTACCATGATGTCATTGGCCATGGTTGTTATTGCATCAATGATTGGTACCAGAGGAATTGGCGACGAGGTATTACTTGGATTACAACAATTAAACGTAGGGATGGCTACAGAAGCAGGTATTGCAATTGTTTTACTAGCAATTATATTCGATCGAATTACACAATCTTATGGTGAAAAAATTCAAGAAAGAACTCAACCAAAGAAGGAAATAAAATTTTGAAATTATGAGCAAAATTGAAATAAGAAACGTTTATAAAATATTTGGAGACAGTCCTTCCAAAGTTCTTCCTATGGTTCAAGACGGTGCAACTAAAGAAGAGGTTTTAGAAAAAACAGGACATACCGTTGGTCTTGACAATGTTTCTTTATCTATTGAAGAGGGTGAAACTTTTGTATGTATGGGTTTATCAGGTTCAGGAAAATCTACTTTAATTCGACACATTAATCGTCTAATCGATCCAACATCTGGAGAAGTATTAGTTGAAGGTACTAATGTAATGGACTTAGATCAAAAAAACTTAATTGAATTTAGAAGACATAAGATGAGCATGGTGTTTCAAAGATTTGGTTTATTCCCACATAAAACTGTCATTGAAAATGTGGGCTATGGTTTAGAAGTGCAAGGAAAAACACCTGAGGAAAGAAATAAGATTGCAATGGAAAAAATTGAATCTGTAGGCCTAAATGGTTTTGAGCACCAATATCCAAATCAATTATCAGGTGGAATGCAACAAAGAGTTGGACTTGCAAGAGCGTTAGCAACAAATACAAATGTAATGTTAATGGATGAAGCTTTTTCAGCTTTAGACCCTTTAATTAGAAGTGATATGCAAAAACAATTAATAGATTTACAAAGTGAATTAAAAAAAACAATCGTATTCATTACACATGATCTTGATGAATCTTTGAGATTAGGTGACCATATTGGAATATTAAATGGGGGAAGATTGGTGCAAGTTGGAACTCCAGTTGAAATTATAATGAATCCAGCAGATGATTATGTGAAAGCATTTGTTAAAGATGTAAATAGAGCAAAAGTACTTAAAGCTAAAGTAATTATGAGTTCTACAAACGAAGCTAATGGGATTGATAAAAGTAATTTAATTAAAGTTAATGAAGATCAATTTATTGAAGAATTTTTACCACAAGTAGTTTGTACAAATGCAAATTGTGAAGTGGTTGACAAAGAAGGTAATACAAAAGGATATATAACAAATAAAGAATTGCAAAAATCTTTATCAAAATCATAATTACATCCAATAATTATGGAAAAAAATTTACACAATATTGTAGATATTGAAAAATACCCTATTAACGATTTAAACTCTCCAAAAATAAAAAATCTAATAAAAAAATGCAAAGAAGATTTAGATCAATATAGCTGTTCTACTATTCCCAATTTCATTCTACCAAAATCATTAAAAATCATGAGAGAAGAATTAGAAAAACAACTTGATGATGTTTACATGTCAAAAGAAAGTATAAATGCATATTTGTACTCTAAAGATGACCCCACCCTTCCAAAAGATCATCCCAAAAGATTGTTTATGAAACGTTACAATGGTTATTTAAATTCAGATTGTTTTCCCAAAGACTCTGAGATGAAATTTTTATATGAGACAGAAGAGCTGTTAAATTTTGTTTCAGCTTGTTTAGGAATATCTCCAATCTATAGATGGGCTGATCCTTTAGCATGTCATGCTTACAATGTTATGAAACCCGAAGGTGTACTTCCTTGGCATTTCGATAGCTGTGAATTTACTTTAAGTTTAATGATACAAAAACCAGATAAAGGAGGAATATTTGAATATTGTCCAAATATTAGAGGTCCAGGAAATGAAAACTTTGAAGAAGTTAAAAAAGTACTCGATGGTGACCGAACTAAAGTTCGACAATTAAAATTAGAACCAGGTGATTTACAAATATTTAAAGGGCGTTTTACACTTCATCGTGTAACTAAAATAGAAGGAAACTGCTCAAGATATCTTTGTATTCCCGCGTATGTTTTGGATCCTTGGAGGGTTAATACTCCAGAACATTCAAAGGCTATTTATGGAAAAGTTTTACCAATTCATATAGAGAGAAATAAAGCTAGATCAGATGGTTTAGCTGATTAAATGATTAAAAAAATTGCTGTAATAGGAACGGGGGTTATTGGAGTTGGTTGGATCATCAGATTTTTGGCACACAATAAGAAAGTAATAGCTTACGACAAAAATTTAAAATTAAAAAAAAAAATAATAAGAGAAATAAAAAATTCTTTTCCACATATTAAAAAACTATTTAATAAAAAAAAAATTAATCTAAATAACTTTGAATACGTCACATCAATAAAAGAAGCGGTTAAATCAGCAGATTTTATTCAAGAAAATGCTTTAGAAAATTATAAAATAAAAACTCAATTGATGAAAACAATTGGAAAATATTCAAAACCTAACGCTATTATTTCATCAAGTTCATCTGGTTTGCTTCCAACAAAAATATATTCTAAATGCAAATTTCAAGGTCGAACAATGATTGGACATCCTTTTAATCCTGTTTATTTGTGTCCAGGAGTAGAAATTGTCCCTGGCAAAAAATCTCATAAAAAATTTCTCAATAAAGCTAACAAATTTTATAAATCAATCTCAATGAATCCAATTATGGTTAAAAAAGAACTTCCTGGATATTTGGCTGATAGATTGCAAGAAGCATTATGGAGAGAAGCCCTGCATATAATTAACGAAGGTTATGCCACTACTAAAGATTTAGATAGAGCAATAGAAGACGGACCAGGACTAAGATGGTCATTAATGGGAACTTTTTTAACATTTCATTTAGCTGGAGGTAAAGATGGAATGAAACATATGTTAAAGCAATTTGGACCTGCTCTTAAATTACCATGGACAAAATTAAAAGCTCCTAAACTTTCTAAAAAATTATCATCAAGAATTATAGATGGAACTAAGAAACAAGCAAAAGGCAAATCAGTTAAAAAGATATCTGCTATAAGAGATGAATATTTAGTTAAGCTTCAGAAACTAAGAAAAAAATACGAAAATAAATTAAGAAAATAGCAAGTGACCCAAATAAATAATCTAGATAAATATAAAAAAAAATATGATGAAAATGGTTTCGTTTCTCCTATAAGAATAATTTCATCTGAAGAAACAAAAAAACATAGAGCAACATTAGAAAATACTGAAAAAGTTTTAGGTAATATGCATTACCAATCAAAAATACATACTATTTTAAAGTCAGCTTATGAACTTGCTACAAATAAAAATATTTTAGATATGGTAGAGAAAGTAATTGGTCCTAATATTTTACTTCATAATACTACTTACATAATAAAAGAACCTCAATCACCAACATTTGTAAGCTGGCATCAAGATTTAACTTATTGGGGATTTAGTCACGATGATCAGATTTCAGTATGGTTGGCACTGTCAAGTGCAGATGAAATTAGTGGTGCTATGTATATGATACCAGGAAGTCATTTAGAAGGAAAAAAAGAACATAAGACAATTGAAGACGAAAACAATGTGCTTTTTCAAAGCCAGTGGGTGCAAGAATTTGATGAAAGTAAAAAAACTCTATGTTCTCTTAAAGCTGGAGAAGCATCGTTTCACCATGGATGGACAATTCATTCTTCTATGCCAAATAAAAGTAATGATCGAAGAATAGGCTTTAATATTCAGTATTTAGCAACTCATGTTAAGCAATTGAAAAATAATACGGATACCGCAATATGTGTAAGAGGTGTCGATAATTATAATAATTTTGGCATTGATATGCCTGCGGATTCTGATGATTTAAACTCAGCCACTATTGCAAAACAAAAAAAGCTACAGGAAAAGTACAAATCAATAGTTTCTTCTAGAAACTAATTTATTTAATGAGTATCTTGTTAAAAAATTTATATGTCTAACATTTTAAAAAATAAAAAAATTATTATTTCTGCAGGAGCGTCGGGTATCGGTTGGGCTACAGCTAAAGTATGTCTTTCTAAGGGAGCAACTGTTTTTATTAGTGATATAGAAAAAAAATTCCTAAATAAAGTAAAGAAGAATCCATTAAATAATAAAAGACTTTTTTCCTATGAGTGTGACGCTTCAAATGAAAATGATGTAAAAAATTTATTTAAACAAATATCAAAAAAAACCAAAAAAATAGACGCATTAATTAATAACGTTGGTATCGCAGGTCCTACGGGTACAATTGAAAAACTTAAATCAAAAGATTGGGAAAAAACATTAAAAGTAAATGTAATTAGTCATTTTTATTACTCAAAACTTGCAATTCCTATGCTTAAAAAAAATAAGGGTGGCTCTATAATAAATTTATCATCAAGCGCAGGCATATTAGGATTTCCATTAAGGTCACCATATGCTGCAAGTAAATGGGCTGTAGTTGGAGTAACAAAAACTTTGGCTCTTGAATTAGGTAAGTTTAAAATTCGTGTCAATGCTATATGCCCAGGAACAATTAAGGGTGACAGAATGGTTAGAGTCATTAGAGATAAAGCAAAGTTCTTAAAAATTTCAAAGAAAACAATAGAAAAAGAATTTTTATCAATGGCTTCTTTAGGTAATTGGATATACGAAGAAGATATTGGAAAAATGTGTAGTTTTTTAATTTCGAATGATGGTGCAAGAATATCAGGTCAAATTATTGGTATTGATGGAAACACAATTAGAATGCACTGACCTGAAGTAATCTTAATTTATGAGTTATGGCCTTTATATTGGAAAAAATTTAACATCCGATGGCCATGCATGGTTGGCTGGATATGGTGATGAACCATCAAGTCATTGGCTTGAAATTATTCCAAAAATAAAACACAAAAAAGGTAAAAAAATAATTGTTGGTGTTACGGAAAAATCTGACATGCCAGGCAAATTAATAAAAATTCCTCAAGTTTCAAAAACACATAAACACATTAGAGTAAGTTATTCTTATTATTTGGGTGTTCCTGCGCCAATTACTAATGGTGGACTAAATGAGCATGGGGTTGCGGTTAGAGATATTTGGTCTCCTTCGCGAAAAGAATTAATTAAAATGACTCCAAAAAATCAAAAAGGTCTAAATTATAGTGATATAGCAAGAATAGTTTTAGAACGTGCTAAATCAGCTCGAGAAGCCGTAACAATAGCGAGCAAATTAATAAAAAAATATGGAGAAAGTACTTATGGAGGAAACTCACATATGTTTGCTGACTCTAAAGAAGCCTGGGTAATGATACAGTTTGCTGGAGGCAAAGGTTTGTGGGTCGCTGAACGTCTAGGTCCAAATACTGTACGTGCATCACGTCCAGGTTATATTGAACAAATTCCAATTAATGAAATAAATAATCCTAATTTTCTTTACTCTAAAAATCTTATTAAGTTCTGCAGAAATAAAGGTTGGTACTCAAAAGGTCCTTTTAATGTAAATAAAATCTTAGGCGACAAAAAAGGTAAATGGAAAGGAGTAAAGTGGATAGAAAATAAAATGAAAAAATTATCAAAAAAGTCAGGAAAAATTAATTTAAAAGATGTTATGTGGGCAATAAGGACTCCAAAATTAACAGGAGATACCGCAGGATATGGCCAGGTTGTTCCTTTAATTGATCCTTCTCATAATAATTTAAGAATGTTGTGGCATTCACCAATCGGAGCTGTGGCCTCTCCTTTTTCTCCAGTTTTCATTGGACAAACTAAAATTCCCGAAGAGTTTATGATGCATAGATATCTTACGGTAGGAGAGTCTCATAGATTTTCAGATGAAAGAAAAAAAGAAAATATAGATACTCTTTCTTTGGTCAATCAAGGAATAGAATCAACAGTTTCAGCTGTATATGAATGCAAAAGACTATTTTACTTAATTTTACAAAATAAAAAAAAATTTCATTCAAATATAATTAATGCTTTTGAAAAAAGAGAAAAAAAATTAATTAATAAAACATCCAAAATTATCAAAACAAATAAAAACTTAACTAAAAATAAATTAAACAATTTTAGCTTACATGAATTAAGACAAGGCTTAAAATTAGTTCAAAATCTCTCAAAAAGTATAGAGAAACATATTAGAAATACTAAAAGATTTTCAAAAAATATTAGACCAAAATCTTTTAATCAAATTTGGTAATAAATTTAATTATATTGTCTATAATTTGATCGGGTCCCTCTATTAAGAAAGAATGCTTAAGTTTTGGCAATATTACAAGCTCTGAATTTTTAATTTCATTGGCCATTTTTTCATTATGCTTAGGAGTGCATCCACCATCATTTTCACCTGTCATTAATAGACAAGGTTTTGTTAATTCTTTTAGCCAAGAAATCATTTCTGTTTTTGCGTAAATTCTAAATACATTTAAAAAAACATCTGGATCAGTATCAACTACTTGTTTTAATCTTCTCGCTACTAATTTAGAATTGTTTACAATAAATTCATCTGTAAACCATCTGTTTGTTAATTTTTCTAAAGTTTTTTCTACACCATTTTCTTCCATTTCTTTAATTACACCCCAAACTTTTTTTGAGTCATCTTCAGATCTGCCTGCTACAGTTGATAACATGCCGACAGACAAAACTTTATTCGGATATTTCTTTGCATAAGCTGGTGCAATCATTCCTCCTAGAGAGTGTCCAAAAAAATGTCCTTTATCAATATTTGTTTTTTCCCTTACTCTCTCCAAATCTAAAATTAACTCTTCTAAACCAAAATTTTTGTGAGTAACTGGCGATCTACCATGTCCACGCAAATCATATGTTATTACTGTAAAGTTTTCTGATAGTTTTGGAGTTATAAATCTCCAAGCATCTTCTGCTGCACCTATGCCATGTGTTAAAAAAATTGCAGGTCCTGATCCAGTAATTGAATAATGACAATCTACTGCTTCGATTGACATTTTTAAGCGACTTGTACGTTGGTTTTTTTAAAGTAAGGTATTATTTCTTCGCTTATCCTATGCATAGAATCAATTAAATCTTTTTGATTTTGACCAAAACTAGAACTAACAATTATTTCATCAACACCTGCTTCTGCATAAACACTTAATCTATCTATCATTTCATTTAAAGGACATATTAATAAATTTTTTTTCATTTCTTCATAAGTCTGACTTCTCGGTAAAGGATCAACTTCACCATTTTTAACTTTTCCAGGACCAGTAAACATATTGTCAAATCTTTTGTAATATTCGTATGCCAATCTATTTTTTTCTTCTGCATCTTTTTCATTTTTTGCTAAGTAAGCCATTCTCTGCATGGATAGTTTAAGCAACTTTCCTTGTTCTCCTAAAATTTCACAACCTTCCTTAAATGCATTTACTCTTTGTATTAAAAGTTCTTTTGTTCCGGATAAGACTGTGGATTGTACGTGAAATCCTCTAGAGGCAGCATCCTTTATGCTATTTAAATCCATCGCTGCAATCATCATTTGAATAGGATTACTAATTGGTCTTGGCATTATAGTAATAGGCTCAAAGTTATAAAACTTTCCTTTATAAGATACTTCTTTGTCTTTTAATAATAATTGCAAAACTTCTAAGGACTCTACAAATTTTTCTTTTGATATTTCTATAGGGGTTCCTAAACTTTTCATTTCCCAAGCGAAAGCTCCTCTACCAACTCCTAAAATTAATCTGCCCTCAGTTAAAATATCGGCTGTTGCAACTTCACCCGCGTAAGTTCTCATATCATGCAAAGGAAGTACTGCGATCCCTGTGGTAATTTTTATTTCTTTTGTTAATGAAGCTATTTTAACTGCCATTTGCAATGGTGATGGCATCATCAAGATATTTACTAAATGATGTTCGGGTATTGAAATAGTTGTGTATCCAAGTTTCTCAGCAAATACTGCCTGCTCTAGCATATTTTCAAAATGTGTTTTTGATCCAATTTTAGGATCAGGCATATAACTGGTTAAAAAATGATTAAAATCCATATTCCATTTTTAATATTTGAGATTTTTATTTTATTATTAGCTTTAATGTTTGTCATTACTTGTGTTTAACAAGCTTAAGTTTTTCTCTTGTTTCGGCTGGTGTCATTGTTGAAACACCAAGGTCATTAACTATCCTTATTGCCTTTTCAACTAATTGTGCATTAGTTGCAAGTTTACCTTTTGATAAATATAAATTATCTTCTAGCCCTACTCTAGGGTTTCCTCCCATGATTACTGTTTGAGCCACAAAAGGCATTTCATTTCTTGAAATAGCAAATCCTGACCACACTCCTTCTTTTGGCATTATGTCTTTCATTGCTTGCATTGCTAAAGGAGTTGCAGGTGCGCCCCAAGGTATTCCTAAACACATTTGAAACATTGGTGGATCATCAAGTAATCCTTCTTTATATAATTGTGCACCAAACCACATATTACCTAAATCAAATGCTTCTATTTCTGGTTTAACTTTAATTTCTTGTAATCTTTTTGCAGCTTTTCTTAAATCATTTGGAGTATTTACTGTAATTACAGAACTGTCACCAAAGTTTAAAGTTCCACAATCGAGTGTGCAAATCTCAGGTAAAAATTGCTCTGCATTTGCAATTCTTTCCATTACATTTGCCATGTCGGTCATAGGACCAAATTCAAGTGGATTCTTTCCTTGCCCAATATCTAAATCTCCTCCCATCCCTGTTGTTAGATTTAAAATTATATCTGTTTCTCTAGATCTAACTCTATCTACAACCTCCTTGTATAACTCAAGTCTTCTACTGGGTGTTCCGTCTTCTTCTCTAACATGAATATGGGCTATTGCCGCTCCTGCTTTAGCCGCTTCTATAGCTGCTGTTGCAATTTGTTCTGGCGTTTTAGGTAAATCTGGATGCTTTCCTGCTGTATCACCCGATCCAGTAACTGCACACGATATAAAAACTTTGCTCATTTATTTTTAAATAAAGTATATTATCATAATAAATATGGAAAGATCAGAAATATTAAATGATTTAGCAGCTGTTTTTAGATGGACAGCTAAATTAAATATGCATGAAGGAATAGCTAACCATTTCAGCGTATGTCTGCCAGATAGCGATGGAAGTTTTTATGTAAATGGTACCGGTATGCATTTTAGCAATATTAAAGCTAGCGATTTGGTGTTGATTGAAAGTAAAAATTTCGAAGAAATGAAAAAAAAACCCGAAATCGTCGATCCTACAGCAATAAACATTCATGGAGCTATTCATAAAAAGGTTCCAAATGCAAAATGTATACTTCATGTACACTCTAAATATGCAACAGCATTATCATGTTTAAAAGATCCAACTCTTCCTCCTATAGATCAGAACACTATGAGATTCTATAATCGTGTAGGAGTTTATGGAGATTTTGGAGGATTGGGTTTTGAAGAAGAATCAGAAAAAATGGCTAACAGTATTGGGAATCATAATATTCTTTTACTAGCCAATCATGGAATTTTAACAGCCGGGCCAACAATTGCTCAGGCATTTGATGATTTATTTTATTTTGAAAAAGCCTGCGAAACGTACATAACAGCATTATCTACTGGAAAAGAATTAAATATAGCAAGTCCAGAAGTTGCAGAAAAAACTGCTCAAGACTGGGAAAATTATTCTACAGATATGGCAGAACTTCACTTAAAAGCGGTAAGATCAATCTTAGATTCTGAAAATCCTGACTATAAACAATAAATAAAAATTTTATGAAAAGATTAATAATTATTTTATTATTTATTACTAATCCTGTACAGGCTGAAAAAATAGAACAACTAAGTTGGTACAATTTGCAAGAGCTTCTTGAAGACGATAAGTTAACATATAAAATAATCAAAAGTTGTGTGTCTTTAAATTCAGCTGTAACTGAACTAATTAAAGAAGAACATCAAGATTTAGCAAAAGAATTTTTTAAATCAGCAAATTATTTATATCCATTTGGAATTCTTGTTTTAAAAAAAATAAAAAACATAGATAATATAGCCGCCGAAAAAGAATTTTTTAATGATGTAGATAATCTTACAAGAGATTATATGGCTTTTATGAGAACAAATGGTGTGATCAACAAAAGTTTCTTTAAAGGAACTTTTATTGGTGATGATTTAAATTATTGTAATGAGATAAGAGCCGCAATAGAAACAACTATTTCTGAAACAAAAAAAACAAATTAAATTAGTTTGATTTTTTCTTAAACTTAGGAATTTTAGATTTCTTTTTTTTCTTTTTTTTAAATTTCGGAATTTTAGATTTTGATGATTTTTTTTTAGTTCCAGTTGTTCCTGTTACTTCTTCTCCACCAACTTCTTCTAATGCTTCTAATATTTCTTTACACTCTGTTGAATTACAAAAGTAAGTGGAACCTGTTCTACTATTGTAAAGATATGCTCCACAGTTATCTTTTTTTTTTATAGTACAGTTAACAGGCTCTAAGCGATATTCTGCAAACAAACTTGTTGGCAAAAATAAAAAAAATGTAATTATTAAAAAAAATTTCTTCATAAAAAAATTAACAAAAAAAATATATTCAACCCCTATTAGAATATTTTTTCAACAATTATTTGTATCAACTTTGTATATTTTTAACATTAAAAACAAACAAAAATTTTACCTCTATTAATTATATATATAAAACAGAAATTCATTATGTATGGAAAATTAAATCCATACATGAAATAATCAGTTATTCATGAATAAAAAACACAAAGGAGAGAATATGAAAATAAGTAAATTACTTAGTGTTGTTCTTTTCTCTTGGTTTTTAGGAATTTTTAATACTGCATCTGCGCAAGAATTGTGTACAGAATGTTTAAGCAAAGTTCCTGCTGACATGAGAGATTATGTATACAACATGGATTTTATGGATAAGGACCAACCTTTAGGTCCAACTGTCATGAAAAACTGGAAAAGTCCTAGAAAACCACCTTGGACAATAGGTTACGCTAGTACTTATGCCGGTAATACATGGCGTAAAGGTGCAATGGAAAGATTGATGGAAGTTGTCTATCCAAAATGGAAATCATTAGGGATGGTAGATGAAATCGTTATAACTCAATCAAACTTGGATGATACATTGCAAATTCAACAAATGAGACAGATGATTGATGGCGGAAAAGTTGATGCTATTATTATTTGCTGTTCAAACTTAACTGCACTTAACCAAACAATTAAATATGGTTGGGAAAAAGGTGTTCCAACACTTTCTTTCACAGGTTTTACAACTTCACCATATTCAATCAATACGTCAGTTAACTACAGACTAGTTGGTTATTATATTGGTGCTTGGATGGCTGAACTTATTGGTGAAAAAGGAAATGTAATAGTTATGGATGGAATTCCTGGCTATTCTGCTTCTGACCAACAAAGTGATGGAATGCTAGAAGGTCTAGGACAATATGATGGAATAAAAGTTGTTGCTCAGTTAGCACACAACTGGACTTCACAAGTTGCACAGAAAGAATTATCTCAATGGTTATCAAGTAACCCTATAGAGATACATGGTATTGCTGTTCAATCTTCTGGAGAAACTGGAACTTTACAAGCATTACTTCAGTCTGGACGTGATCCTATTCCACCAATCGCACTAGGTGGTGAGCTAGGTGCTCTATGTTATTGGAGACAAAACCCAGGTTATATTGATGAAGCGATATATGCTTGGCCTCCAGGAGACGAAATAGAGTTGGGTATGGAAGTTATGATCAGAACTTTACAAGGTCAAGGTCCAAGAATCCAATCTATATTAGTTGGTCCTGCAACAAAGAGTTTTGATGATATCGCAGCAGTCTTAGGTGAAGATTGCGATAGAAACTCTACTGGTTGGGATAATCCAGGAATAGAAAACTGGGCTCCTAGAGCTTATGTTGAAACATTCTTTGATAATCCGGCAGATCCTGAGAAATACGATATAAGCTCTCACTAATACTTTAAGTTTAAAGTATGAGTGCAGAACAAAACTTAAAAGACAACACCTCTAATAAAGAGGTGTTGTCTAAGAAATCCGAAACTGTTACAGGCGATGTTTACGTCCAAGATGTTCATAAATATTTTGGTGTAACTAAAGCCCTTAACGGAGTGAATTTTAATGCAAATTTTGGAGAAATTCATGCAATCGTTGGAGGTAACGGTTGTGGAAAAAGTACATTAGCAAAAGTAATGTCTGGAGTTTTGCCAATAGATAAAGGGAAAGTTTCAGTATTGGGTCATACTCCTACTTCTCCTGTTATGGCAAGAGAAATGGGAATAGCTACCGTTTTCCAAGAAGTTATGATCGCTGAAGAAGCTTCTGTTGTAGACAACTTATTTGTTGGTTCAGATAGCTTTTGGTACAAAAATTTAACACAAAGAGAAAAAGTTTTAAAAGCTCAAGAACTTATGGAAGATCTAGCGGGCGAATATATAGATCCATACACTCAAGTATTTAACCTATCATTGCCAATTAAAGCATGGATTACAATTGGAAGAGCATTTTTGCGTGAAAACACGAAAGTATTAATTTTGGATGAATCTTCAGCTGCACTCGATTTCGATTCAACAGAGAGATTATTTAAAAAATGAGAGAATTAAGAGATAATGGTGTTGCTGTTTTTATTGTTACCCACCGAATAGCTGAATTGATACGTATAAGTGATAAAGCAACAGTTATGAGGGATGGTAAAGATGTTGGGGTTTTAGAGAAAAAAGATCTTAACGAAAAAAACTTATTGAGCTTAATGACAGGGAGAGCGGAGTCTGGAAAAAAATCTACATCTGTTGCGGTAAAAACACAAACTGACAAGGTGGTAATGAGAGCTGAAAATCTAGTTGTTTGGCCTGAAAGTACACCGATAAATTTTGAAGTACGTAGAGGTGAGATAGTAGGTGTTACAGGATTAGATGGTAATGGACAGGATGACTTTGTAAAAATTTTAGCAGGTGTACAAGAATCTCATGGGGGTACTACCGAAGTTTTAGATAGTAATGATAAATTTGTAAAATTTAATTCTTTAATGGAAGCAAAAAATAATGGAGTTTCTTTTGTTTCTGGAGATAGAAAAAAAGAAGGTATACTTCCCAACTTAAGTATTTACGAGAATTTAGTAGTTCCACTTTATCGGACAACAAGTAAAGCAGGATGGTTGGGTTTTGTTAACTGGCTTGAGCTAAACGGTATATATGAATGGGAAGTTGAAAGACTAAGTATTAAAACTGGTCCAAAAGATAATCTTATAGGTTCACTAAGCGGAGGAAATCAGCAAAAAGTTATGATAGCTAGATCTTTTGCGCAGCATCCAAAAATTCTTATTCTAAACGATCCGGCCAGAGGTATCGATGTTAGTACAAAAAGAGATTTATATGTTCATCTTAGAAAATTTGTAGAAGAAGGAAATACAGTAATTTTTCTATCTAGTGAACTAGAAGAGTTTATCGGACTTTGTCCAAAAGTTATTGTCTTTAGACATGGAACAATATTTGATATTTTTGAAAATGAAAAAGTTAATGCAGATACTTTGCTTGAAGGGATGTTTGGTCAAACTGCAGGAATAGGCTCTACTAGTCTTAGCAGTTCAACTAGTTCCATTGATTCAAAAATAAAACCTGAAAAAAATATTCACCAAAAAAATTCAACTCCTATAGATAAAAAAATTATAAAAGTTGTAGATTTTGATAAAGAAAAAAAATCTAATGAAGATAGTTCAAATAAGAAAATAAAAATAAAAACATTTTAATGAAAAAAGAATCTATAAATAATTATTACTCAGAAGAAGATTTAATTAATTTTAAAAAATTAAATAATTTTAGTAAAATTAAAAATTATAATCCAAACAATAACCAAACAACCAAACATCTTTTCAAATATTCAGCTTCAGATAATAATAATTTTAATAAAATTATGAATATTAATAATAATGAAACTTCTTCTTCTAAAGAGACTCAAAAATCAAAAGGAAATAATTATTATAATTCTTCTGATTTTCAAAAATTGAATAAACTTAAAGAATTAATAAATTTTAATATTACTGAAGACGTAGAAACAAAAAAAGAAAATTCAAAAACTATCACTAGCTATACTTCTGATGATGTTAACAAATTTAATAAAATCATCAAAACAAAAAATGAAAACACTAATAATAAAGATATAAATAGTAGGAAAATTAAAATAATTGATTTTAACAAACTAAAGGAAAATGAAAAAAATATTAAAAACAAATTGGGTATTGATAAAATTAAGATAGTTTATTTTGATTGATTTATGGAAATAACAGACAAAATTAAAAAAGTTTTTAGGTCAAGTGTAGATACTTCTTCGAATAAGTATCTTATGGTGCCAATTTTTATTTTCTTTTCACTGTTGATTTTTGCAATGATAAGAAGTCCAATTATTATCTCACAATCTGGTATTGGTAGTGCAATAATTCTAAGTGCTCCACTTATATTAACTACTTATGCTTTAACATTTATTGTTATGGCTGGTCGAGGTGGTGTTGACTTATCTATAGGTCCTTTTATGGGTTTTATAAATGTCAGCAGTATCCAGTTATATGCGCATGGATATTTACAAACATCTATTGGATGGTTTATTTACGCCATTGTTGTAGGTTTACTTTGGCAACTGTTTTATGCTTTGATTGTAGTATATGTAAGAGTTTCACCTATTATAGTCGCACTAGCGGGCTATTTAGCATTCACTGGAATTAATCTTGTTATTCTTTCTCGTCCAGGAGGTATTGCGCCAGATTGGTTAATACCTTGGGGAGAAGGTTTTACAATATTTAATGAAGTGTTTCTTCTGATGATTTTAGCAACAATTTTATTTTATATCATCACACACACTGCTTTTTGGGGCCATTTAAAAATGATGGGTGCAGATGAGCGTGCAGCTTTTACAAGTGGTGTTAAAATTAACTGGGTAAGAATAGTTGCTCACTTAATAGCAGGAGTTTTTGCTGCGTTATCCGCAATATGTTTTACTGCCCTGGTTGGTTCTGGAGATCCTATACAAGGAACTAAGTATACACTTTTAGGAGTAACTGCACTGGTTCTTGGTGGAGCCAGTCTTGTAGGTGGTCGTGGTGGTGCCTTTGGAGCAATTTTAGGTGCAGGAAACCTTTATTTAATAAATTATATTTTAGTTACATTTAGATTTGAAAGATTGCAAAGCTTTGTCTCTGATTTATCTTATGGTGCAGTATTGGTAATTGCTTTACTTGTAAGCCTTATCCTTCCATACGTGACAAGAATTACAAAAGGTTTATCTGTTATGGTTTTTTTTATTCTTATGTCTTTTGCAGGTTTATTTGTAGTAATTCATCAAGTGTATGATCAACCTATTGTTGTTGAACAAGTTGTTGGGGACACAGATGAAGCTTCTAAATCATACAAAAGAGGAACCAAAGTTCGTAAATTGGACGCAACAGGAAATATTATTGTTGAAGAAGGAGAATCAGGAACAACTACTGGTACAGGAACTAAGCAAGGAGGATCTTTAGCGGGACACTCTGTTGTTCAGTTTTCTGAAACTCCCGGAACTCTTGTCCTGTATGTGATTTTAGGTCTAGCAGGACTTGCACTTCTGCTTTATCTTCTTTCGGTACACAGAAATGCCTCTACAATATCTTTTGTAGTTATTATTGCCATCATAGTTGCTGGATTAATATTTGATCCTGAGGATAAAGAAAAAGATTTGCTTAAAAATACTGAGCAAATAGGACTACAATCAAATCAGGTTAGCAGCATTGAATCTTCTTCACCTAAATATTTTAGTCTTGAAAAAATTGATTATATTTCTGATATTTCAAATGTTGGCATTCTTTCTGGAACTACATATAGTATTATCTACATTGCTGGAGTAGTTTTATTAGCATCATTAATTGTCATAGCAATGTTACCTCAATTTAGTAACCGCATGAAATCAACCGCTATGATGCTATTTCTTGCTGCTTTAAGTTTAGTGGTTTTAAAAGGTATCTCTTATAACAATCTAATAGAAAATAATATTAATAGTATTTTCGGTATTCAAGGTTACGGTGTTATATTGGTAATATTATTGCTTTTTGTTATTACAGCCCCTTTTGTTCATTCTAGAATAAAAAATTTAACAAATGTTTATATATTTGGGTTTGGTGTATTGGCTATACTTGCTACTTATTTTATAGGAGGAAACATCTTTATTCCTAATGATCCTTCGCTTTATCAGTCGAAAATAATAAGCGAGTTAAATATAGGTGATCTTTCACAGGTAAATTATGGAGAACCAAAAAGATTATTTTATGAGACTATAAGGTCAGGATATTCACAATTTGCCTTTAGTATACTTGCGGTTTTTTTATTACAATATTTTTTATTTTTAAATATGGGTCATAAAGCTAGCTACAAACGATTTGCTCCTTATATGTACATTGTTATTTTCGCTGGCATTTTGTGGTCTGCAATATTTTATTCTGTTGGGTATCCACTGTACAAAATTATAGCTGTATTTGTAATTGGAATACCACTTACTCCTTTGGTGTGGCAATTCATGAGGGTATATAGAGAAAAAATTGCTCGAGATAATCAACTAAGCCAATGGGAAGAGGTAAAATAACATGAAAAGATCTGCATTTCTTTTCTTTAAAGGTTTAGGATTATTATTTGCAATATTGTGTGGTATAGGTACCGCAGTATTGGGTTGGTACGATAGTGCTGACTGGATGAATATCGTAACTTACTCCATAGCAGTAACTGGATTAATATTATGGGGTTGGTATCATTTTTCTGTTAGATGGATTAATAGCGATTTAAAACAAAATATATTTTCTAAATTTCCAAAAGAAGAAAAGTTAGATGAAGAAGATGAAGAAAACTTCTTCTTTAAAACTGTTAGAGATAACAAATGGAAGACGATAGCTTTTATTTTATTAATACTTATTTTTATTTTTGTTTCATTTATTGCTGAAGGTTTCTTTTCTGGCCGTACTTTAGTTTCTTTTTTAATATTCTTAGGATTTATTATTTTAATGGGTGTTGTTGGTCAATACATCACTGCCCAAAAAAGTGTATTCATTGGTATTTCTGTCTTAATTGCATTATTCATAATAGGAGCTCTTACCATAAATGGATTTCTTTCGCTTCTTAACATGAAAGCAATGTTGGTATTTGCCGCATTCTTAGGTTTGGCAACTGTGGGACAAACTTTTGTAGCATTATTGGGAGGTCTCGATTTATCAATTCCTTTTTTAATAGGAGCTTCCAATGTTGCTCTAATGTCTTTAATTTCTAAAGGTGTTCCTCCTTGGTTAGGTTTGATTGCTGTGTTAATATTAGGTCTAATAATAGGATTAATAAATGGCATCTTAAGTTTTAGGCTGCAAGGTCAAGCATTAATACTAACTTTGGGCGTTGGTTTTTTCGTTAAGGGAGGCGTTCAAATTCTAGTGGCAATGGGTACTTTTTCTGCAGGTACAGTTTTTGGTGTTGTGCCTGATTGGATGAGAAATATTGCTTCTATGAATGGTAAAACCATTGGGTTACCTATTCCCCCCATAATTTTAGTTTGGATTGTCGCTTCCATAATTATAATTGTTGCTCTTCGCTTAACTAAATGGGGAAGAAATCTTTACGCGCTTGGAGGAAGTCGTTTATCATCTTCAAGATTATCTATTTCTGAAAGAGGTTATTGGATTGGAGCTTATGTAATTAGTGGTTTTTTTGCATCACTAACTGGTGCTCTGCTTCTTGGTTGGAGCGGAGGAGGTTTTATAGGAGTTGGTGACACATATTTATTTTTAACTATCGCTGCTGTTGTTGTTGGAGGAACTTCTTTATTAGGAGGTTACGGTGGATATGGATTAAGTGTGATAGGGGTTTTAATTTTACAAATAATTACAACTGTATTAGTTGGTTGGGGTCTAAAATGGGAAGCTCAACAGTTTATATTAGGTTTATTAATTATACCTATGGTTGCTTTATACGCTAGATCTCCGCATATTAGGTCGCAAATTTAAATAAAGGAGATACCAAAATGACAAAAATAAATTGTGATATGGGCGAAAGTTTTGGAATTTATAACGCCGGTAACGATGAAGAAATAATGCCTTTAATAGATGTTGCTAATGTAGCTTGTGGCTTTCATGCTTCAGATCCAAATCATATGAGAAAAACTGTAGAGCTGGCAAAAAAACATAAAGTTAAAGTGGGTGCCCATCCTTCTTTTCCTGATTTACAAGGATTTGGAAGAAGAGAAATGAAGATGCCAAAATTAGAATTAAAAAATATGATAATGTATCAAGTTGGTGCTCTAAAAGCATTTTTAGATGAATTAAATATGCCTTTAAATCATATTAAACCTCATGGATCACTATATGTTATGGCTTCAAAAGATGAAGAAATTGCTAGAGCAATAGCTGATGCAGTTGAAGCTTTTGATGTAAGTATTTTTGGAATGGCAAATACCGCTCATGAAAAAGTTTACAAACAAGAAAGAAAATTAGATTTTATTGCTGAGTTCTATGCAGATCTAGATTACGATAAAGAAGGTAAGCTCGTAATAGCAAAAGGTAAGAATGCAAAATATAACAGTAAACTTGCTGTAAAGCGTTGTTTACGAGCCATTTCAGAAAAAAAAGTTAAAAATACTATTGGCACTGACACCGATGTCGGATGTGATATAATTTGCGTTCATTCAGATACTCCAAATGCAGTTGAAATAATAAAAAGTTTAAAAAAAGCTCTAAAAAAATAAATTAAATGAAAAAGATTCTAATCGCAAACCGTGGGGAAATTGCCTGTAGAATTATTGACAGCTGTAAAAAATTAAAATTTCATTCAATTGCAGTTTATTCTGATGTGGATAAAAATAGCAAACATGTAAGAAAAGCTAATGAATCAATTCACATAGGTGGTTCAAAAGCCCAGGACAGCTATTTATCTTCATCAAAAATAATTGAAGCAGCAAAAAAAGTAAAAGCCGATGCTATACACCCGGGATATGGTTTTTTGGCAGAAAATGATAAATTTGCTCAAGAAGTGATTGATGCGGGTATTGTTTGGATAGGGCCAAAACCCAATACAATTGTATCTATGGGCAATAAAGATATAGCTAGAGATTTAGCGTTAAAAAGTGATCTTCCTATATGTCCTGGCTTAAATAATAAAGATTTAGAAAATGATGATTTAGAAAAAAAATGTAATGAAATTGGATTTCCTATTTTAATAAAAGCTAGCGCCGGAGGTGGTGGAATAGGGATGCAAATTGTAAACGATTACAACGAATTAGTTAAATCTGTGGAAAAAACAAAAAATTTAGCAAAAAAAGCTTTTGGTAATAGCGATGTTTTTTTGGAAAAATTTATAAAAAATGCAAGACATATTGAAATACAGGTATTTGGTTTCGGAGAAAAGAAAGCCGTTCATTTTTACGAAAGAGATTGTTCAATACAAAGAAGGTTTCAAAAAATTATAGAAGAAAGTCCTGCTCCAAAAATTGATACTGAAATTATAAATAAAATGGCCGAAAGCGCAGTTAATTTTGCTACTAATCAAAAATATGAAGGTGCTGGAACAATAGAATTTATTTACGATGTGGATGAAAAGAAATTTTATTTTTTAGAAATGAATACAAGAATTCAAGTGGAACATCCAGTTACGGAAACAATTACAAATTCAGACTTGGTTGAAATGCAAATTAAGTTTGCATTAAATGTTGATCTAGATTTAACAGAGCAAAGTAAAATTAATAGGTCTGGACATGCTTTAGAATGTAGATTGTACGCTGAAGATCCTTCAAAAAACTTTCTTCCATCTCCTGGAAAAATCTCAAAACTTAAAACTCCAAGTACTAATTCTAATAATATCAGATTAGATATCGGTGTTGATGAAGGAGACGAAATATCTTTTTATTACGATCCAATGATAGCAAAAATTATTTCCAAAGGCTCTAATAGAAATGAAAGTATTAACAATATGATAAAATATCTTAAAGAATTTGAAATTCATGGAATTAATACCAACAAATCTTTTTTAATATCTGTACTCCAAAACAAAAATTTTGAAGATGCAAATTTTAACACAAAATTTATTGAAAATAATTTGACATCAATCGTTAAGAAAAAAGAGGATATTTTGCAATTAAAAAAAGAAGATGTCAAAGCTAAACAGGAATATAGCGATAAAGATTTAAAAGCTTTTGAAAAAATTATTTCAAAAACTCCTAAAATGAAAAATGACCAAGGCTACACAGCTAAAGATTTAAAAGCGTTTGAAAACATCGTCTCTTCAAAAAACAAAATAAAATCTGAAATAAAGACTGAAGTTAAAAATATCCCAGGTAAAATTTATGATAAACCAAAATTTTTACCCGCTGGTGATAAGTATATGCTTATTGAATTCGGTAATGTTATGAATTTAGAATTAAACTTTACCGCCCAAAACCTTGCAAAAGCAATAAAGGATCATAATGTTAAGGGAGTTTATGAAACATCTCCTTGTTTCGCTTCAATGATAGTTCATTACGAACCAGATGAAATTAAATTTAATGATTTAAAAAATGAATTAAAATCTTTAATAAAATCTTTAGGACCTTCAGATGAGATAGAAATAAATAGTAGAATTTTTTCTTTTCCTACTGTTTATCTTGATAAATGGACTAAAGAATGTATTGAAGATTATTCTAACAAAATTTCTAAAAAGAAACCTGATCCAGAACTTATTACAGAATTAAATAATCTAGATAATATAGACCAATTTGTAAGAGTTCATTCAAGTACTGAATATTGGGTGGCAGCTATAGGGTTTTGGCCTGGGCTTCCTTTTATGATGGCTCTTGATCCAAGATGTAAACTGACAGTTCCCAAATATAACCCTCCTAGAACTTGGACTCCAAAAGGATCTGTGGGAATGGGTGGCGCTTCAACATGCATATACCCTGACAGACTGCCTGGTGGTTACCAAATTTTTGGAATTATTCCAGTTCCAATTTGGGACACAAAAAAAAGCTTTTCAGTGTTTGAAAATAACATTTGTCTCTTTCAGCCTGGAGATAGAGTAAAATTTGTACCAACTAGTTATGAAGAATTTGATCATGTATCAAAAAAAATAAAAGAAGGTACTTACAATTATAATATTATTGAATATCAAAAATTTTCGGTAAAAAATTATAAAAATTGGTTAACAACAATAGATCACACGAAAAGATTTTAATAATTATGGTTCAAGTAATTAAAAAAGGTTTGGAAACTTCTGTACAAGATTATCCTGGAAGAATTGGAACTTTAAATCAAGGATTTCCTTCCTCAGGTCCAATGGACAGTTGGTCGTTTAGACTTGCAAATGTTCTTGTAGAAAATGATCCTGGTACAGCAGCTTTGGAATGTCAATTCATGGGCCCTACTCTAAAATTTAAAAGTGATAGAATTATTGCAATAACAGGTGCTGACATGTCTCCAAAAATAGATGGAAAAGCCGTTCCTTTGTGGGAAAGTTTAGAAGTTAAAAAAGATCAAATTCTAGAGATGGCTTTTGCAACTATAGGAGCAAGATCTTATATTGCTTTTGCTGGAGGAATAAATACAACTCCATGGTTGGGTTCTAGATCAACTTTTCATAAAGCTGGCGTCGGAGGTGTTGATGGTAAAGCCATTCAAGAAGGTCAAATAATTCCATTGAATAAATCAAAATCAGTAGCTGGTAGAAAAATAAAAAAAGATTCCATACCAGTAATGTCTGTAAATAAAAAATGGTCAATAGAAGTTGTAAAAGGACCTAATGATGATTGGATTGATGAAAAAGGACATAAAATGTTTTTAAATGCTGATTGGAAACTTCAATCTAAAAGTGATCGTACCGGTTATAGATTAGATGGGCCAAAATGGTCTTTTGCTGAAAAAGCAACTAACAAAGGTTTGGAGCATGGAACATTTCCTTCAAATATTATTGATCAAGGTTATCCGGCTGGTGCAATTAATTTAGCTGGTCAAACTCCAATCATATTGGTCAATGATGGGCCGAGTATGGGAGGGTTTATTGTTCCTTATACAGTTCCATCAGCTTCTTTTTGGAAACTTGGACAAGCTAAACCGGGAGACAGTTTCAATTTTATTGAAATATCAGTTGAAAAAGCCCAAGATTTACGAACAGAACAATCAGCTATTTGTAGTGAAGCAAGCTTGTTGTCTTCAAAAAAAGAAAATATTCTTAAAGAAAAAAGACCAAGTATAAAAATCGACAAAATTAAAATTATTGATTTTGATAAAGAAAAAATGAATGAAAAAATAAGAAGCAAATTAATGGAAAAAAAAGGAATGAAAAATATAAAAGTTAGATTTTTTGATTAAAAAAATTTAAAAGAATTTTATGGCAACTGAAGTTAAAACTACTGTACCTGGAAACATGTGGAAAGTCCTAGTGAAAGAAGGAGATACGGTAAAAAAAGGAGACAATTTGTTTATAATGGAAGTTATGAAAACAGAAGTTCATCATGATTCTCCTGTTGATGGAACAGTGATTAAAGTTAATGTTGTAAATGATCAAGAAGGAATTGACCCTGGTACAGTAGCTATAATAATTGAATGATAGATAAAAAAACTAAATATTTAAATATAATTAACGATCTCTCTGAAGATATTGGTATATCAAGAGAAGAATCAAAGAGTTTAGTTGATATCGCCATATCATCGAGTGATCTTAGATATGTTGATTATCAACAATTAAAAGATGAAATAACAACTTTTTTAGTGATCAATATTTTTTTCTTAATTTGTAAATTGTAATCATTATGGATGGCCAAATAATTTTATACAACGGTCCCAACTCACCCTTTGGAAGAAAAACTAAAGTAACTGCCATAGTGCAAGAAGTTAAAATAGAAGAAAAAATTATTGATGTATATAAGGCTGATTTTTTAGATAAATACAATCCTCTAAGAAAAATTCCAACTCTAACAGTTAATCAATTATCAATTACTGATAGTGATAATATTTGCTTTTATCTTGATTCGGTATCAAAAAAACAAACTTTATTTCCAAAAAAAAATTATTGGGAAATAATGAATATTGCTTCAATTGCTAATGGACTTATGGAATCTGTATTAGAAAGAAGAATGGAAACAATAAGACCAGAAAATGAAAAAAGTAATAACTTTATTAATAAACAAGAAACAAGAATTAAAAGAACTATTAACTGGCTAGAAAACAATTGGAACAATTATAATGAAAATTATTTAACTATGGATCAAATAGCAGTGGGATGCGCTTTAGATTATACAATCTTTAGATTTAATGAGAACTGGAAAACAGAAAATAAAAAACTTAATAAATGGTTTAGTGAATTCACTGAAAAAGATTTTATGAAATCAACAATTCCTCAACAAAGCTAAAAACTAATCGTAATAAAACATTGGAGCTTTTTTCCAATCAAGCCAAGAAACTGGGTCGTGACCCCATACAACTTTTGCATTATATTCTTTTGCGACTCTTCTTAATTTTTTTACAGACTCTGCGGCATCAGACGAAGATGCTACGAGTCCTGGCAAACATTTGTCACACCAATGATCTCCTGTATAGCAGGCATCACCTGTGAATAACATGTGGCCAGTCTTTGGAAGATTAACCAATACAGATTGATGTCCCGGTGTATGTCCTGGTGTAAAAATTACTTTTATAACTCCATCACCGTACACATCGTAAAAATCAGTTTTTCTACCCTGAAGAAATTTCCAACGTATATTTGGTTTATCAAAGTCAGCCCTTATATAAGCTGGTTGTGAAAACCAATCAGGATTGAATGCATAATCATATTCTAATTTTTGCGTAATATGTGTTGCATTAGGAAAATGTCCAATAGCTCCTGAGTGATCTAAATGTAAATGAGTTTGTATGACATATTTAACATCTTCCGGTTTTGTATTTACTGTTTTAACAACATCTTTGCACCATTCAGATGCTTTCATAACAGGATCATATGCTTCCACCACAGAGCCCCAATGTTTATGTTTGTCTAGCGCCACTTCTATTGGCATTCCTCCATCTATAACAACATCACCTTCAGGATGTTTAATTAAAAACCAAGGAATTGGTATTTCATATGGTTCATCACTTTGATTCATTTTAATAAACTTTAGTTTCGTCTTAATTGAACCTGTTTGAAACATATACAGTCTAATACCTGTATTAAATTTTTTTGTTTGTTCAAAAATATCTATCTCTTTTTCTTTCATAATACTTTCCTACCAAGCCGATTGATAAATGTTAAGAGCATCTTTTTCTGTTACCTCTCTTGGATTGTTAACAAGCAATCTAGTCTGTTTCATTGCATCTCGAGCCATTTTTTCACATGCTTCTTTGGGTATATCAACTTCTCTTAATTTTTGAGGTAAACCTAGTTTCTTCGATAAATCCTCTAATTTGTCAATAAATTCGGCAGAAACTGATTGTGCCCCTTTGTTTATGTCAATATTCGGAAAAACATATGGGGCAAGTTCAGCATAATCTTTTGAAGCTTTAGTGTCTACTGTATTAAATCTAAGCACATAAGGTAAAACTAATGAATTAGAAAGACCATGAGAAATATGAAAAGTTCCTCCAATTGGATAAGCAAGTGCATGAACTGCTGCTACTGGAGAATTAGCAAAAGCTTTACCTGCTAACATAGCTCCTATTAACATTTTTCCTCTAGCTTCAACATTTGAACCATCTAAAACAGCTTGTTCAATTGAACTTCCAAGTAATTTTAAAGCTTCAATTGCTAACATTTTTGAAATTGGATTGTTATTTTTGTTTGATGATGCAAATCCTTCAATCGCATGAACCATGGCATCAATTCCTGTTGCTGCTGTAGTGCTTGCGGGAAGACCGAGAGTTAATTCAGGATCTAAGATTGCTAAATCAGGTAATATTAAAGATGATGAAACTCCTTTTTTTTCTTCTTCTCCTACTGTAATAATTGATATTGGTGTTACTTCAGAACCTGTTCCAGCTGTAGTTGGTATTAGAACAAGCGGTAAACGAGGTCCTTTTGCATTTGCAACACCCCAGGCTTCCTCCAAATTTTCATTAGAACCAAGTATTAGTGCGGATAACTTGGCAACATCCATTGAAGATCCTCCACCAAATCCAATAACTCCTGTTGCTTTAATTTTTTTTCCTATCTCAATTGCATTTAAAAGAGTTTTTTGAGAAGGATCAGATTCAACATCGTCAAAAACTTCTACAGATCCATTTTTTTGTAATTCTTTTATAGTTGGTTCAGTTAAGCCTAACGACATTAAACCTTTGTCAGTAATAAAAAGTATCTTTTCTCCAAGTTTATCTGATATTTCTTTACATGAATTTTTGGCTTGGCCACTTCCAAATCGAAGACCAGGGGTAGTGTTAAATTGAAAAGAATTCAAGGTCATAATTTATTATACAAAGTAAACATAAAACACTATTGAAAATATTGCCATTCCTATAAGAATTAAAATCCATCCATATCCTGTGCCAATTTTATCTATATAATTAACTTCTCCTTGAACATCGTCTGGTTTTTTATAAAGATCGTTTGCTCTAATAGGTTTATTTGGCAAAGTTGATAAATCCATTTTGCTCGATAAAAACCAGATTAATCCAATTCCAAAAAACCACCATATTAATTGATAACCCCAGATAGATGGTATTTTTAAAACCCATGCATCATAACCTGCGCCCGGATCTCCAAAAAAATTATTTCCTAACACTTGTCCAGGGCCAACTCCAAAAAAAAGCCAAATCAAAGCTATTACATAAGCAAAAGATCTTAGTTTTGTTCTGCTAGGATGCAGACCCATATGCTCATTTAAAAAATTATGAAACTTTTCCCTGTGAGAACGGTAAGTATCTATCTTTGTAAGGCTTGAAAAAGCCGAAATAGAAAAGCAAACAAATACATTAAATAATAACCCCCATACACCAGAATGTATTGTTAGTGGCCACCTTCCCCATGGCAATCTATTTCCGGTAATCTGTTGACCAATTGTTTCTGTTAAAATTACGATTATAATACCAATAATTAAGCCAGAAATTGCAGCTCCTCTTGTAATCCATGGAAACCAGATCAATCCTAACAAAACAATAATAAACTGAAAAGCTATTGAAATTGCAATTCCGCTAAAAATAATCATTGCTGGTTTAGCAAATGTAGCCAAATAAAGTGATGCTAAAAAAATTAGCAGCATAATAATTCTAGCAGCAGCAAGTTCTTTTTGCCAATTTATATTCTTATTTACGTATGCTTTGTATAGGTCTCTAGTAACTATACTTCCAGAAGTCATTAATAAAGCTGCAGCTGTAGATTGAAGAGCCGCAATTAATCCAACTGCTAATAAACCGGTTAACCAAAGAGCGTGTTTGTCCATTAAATTTATAATATGGTAAATTATTAACGAATGTTCATTTTTTGAAACTTCTGGCAACAAAGTATTTATGGCTAGGCCATTATTATTTATATCTGCATTTGCTCCTAGCAAACTAGCACCAATACCTTGGTAAGTTGCAAAGACAAATAAAAGTAAACCTACTACAACTGCTGATCCCCAAATTTGATAATAAGAAAAAACTTTTGGGTTTTTTGCAGAATAACTCCACATAGAAAAAGAAGGAGATAAAACTATCCCCATAAATGAAATCGTAAAAGTAAAAATCATCATTGCTGTCCACGGTCCTCCTGATGCTTCATTTTTTCCTAAACCGGCTACCCATTGAATAACTCCAGGTAATGCAAAATAACCATTATAATCTCCTCCACCATAACCATTGGTATTTCCCCAAGAACTAATTTTGGTAGATGCTATTTTTGATAAAGCTTTTCCAAATAATTCAAAATTTCCAACAAAAGAATAAATAATTAGTCCTAAAATAATTATAGTTATAAAATAAAGCCAAGATTGAACTACACCTACACTAACAATAGATTTAAAACCTCCTCTCGTTACATAAAAGAGAACAATTGTAGAAATTACCCACATTCCCAATTCTCTAGAAACATATCCTTCTGTTAATATGTTTACTAAATAACCAGTTGCACCAAAAAAAACTGCCAAAAGAGGTATTGCTATAAAAAAAGTTACCAATACTGTAATTACTCTGATTGTATCACTTTTATAATAATCAAAATACATTTCGCCTGGAGTAATATATCCAAATTTTCTACTCAACATCCATTGTCTTTTAAAAAAAAATATACTTCCAAGAGGAACTGTAATTGCAATAAATGCTGTACCAACATATTGAAAGCCATCATGAAAAGTAAGGCTTGCTTGTGATATAACTGTTAAACCAGCAAATGTAGCTGCTGTTGCTGCAAAGAAAAAAACCCATGATGAAATATTTCTATTAGCTAAATAATATCTTTCGGGATTATCAGAATTATACTTTGAACCTCTTACACCCCAAAAAAAACAATATGAAGCATATAATAATACAAAAATAAATAACCAAAGAGATTTTTCGGACATTTAATCCTTTCAAATCTTATGTGCAACGCATTGGCGCTGACTCACCTCGCTCTTTTTTCATTCTTTCAGCTTCTTTTTGAGCTTCTCCAATAGAAGGAAAAATTTTATCCTCAAATATAATAAATGGTTTAGCTCTATCAGCATTAAGTTGAGCAACACACCACTCTTTGTTGGGTTTGGTACACATTACCATGTAAGCTCCTGGTATAGGCCCGTATTTTCTATTATTTAGAGTAAAAAGACTTTTGGCCAATTCATTTAGCTTGTCTTCGTCTAAATTTCCTAAAGCATTTTTTTCAAGTTGATTTAAAGGTGTGGTATTATCTGATCCTAAAATACCTTTTCCATCTGTTCCAACAGGTCTACCAAATTCAGGTTTATTCATTATGGTAATGGTCCTTCTTTTAAAAATCCTCTAATAGCGTTTTCTAAAATCTTAGAGACATTATTATTATAATTATTGTAAGATAAACTTCCGCACCATGAAAGTGATCCTGGGGCAAACAAAGCACCATCATTTGGTGTTTTATAATAAATCATATCAGCTCTAACCATTGGGTTTTCTGTTCCCCCACCATAAAAACCTCTGACTGAAAAATGAATTTCTTCATTAACTTGTAACATCAAGTTTGTATGATTTTCTGATCTTGCTAATAAATATGCATTATGTGGTGTTCCAAATTCTAAATCATATCTATCAAGTTCAAGTCCAGCTGCACCTCCGCCAACTAAACCAAAATCTCCTATCACTTCATCGTCTCCAACACCATCAAAGATCCATGAACATTCAGGTCTTTTACTATCAGGTTCTCGTTTATAATATGAAGAAACATCAAATCCATATGCTGTAAAAGTTAGACCACAAACTTTAGATGGAATTCTTCCTCTTGCTCTCCACATTCCACCGTATTTACCATCAAAAGCATTATTGTATTCTCCTGGGTTTGCAGTCCAAGCTCTTGTTCCTGCTTCACCTTTTCTAACTTCAATAATATTTGGATTATCTGGATGGTATTCACTAATCCAATAAAAACCGTCTGAACCTAGGTATATCCATCTTCCCCCATTTAATTGGTAAGACTCGTACGCTGCCAACATTTTCTCTGAACTATATTCTGGATGCGATCCAGTTAAAACGCATCTATAACGATTTAACATATCAACACCCTCAATATGTAAATCTTCATCAGTCACAACATCAAAATCTAAATTTTTTTCTTCCAACCAATCAGTTAAATGAAGGTCTGCATTTAGTTGCCATAACGAAGGTGATAACCAGTGTCTATATTTTGGTCTCATATTAAGAATTGGTCTTAACCTTGATGAAATAGCAACACCACTCCCATCCGAATGTTTAGAATAAGTTGATAATCCATATTCTCTGTGCTCATTTAAATATAAATCTGATGCTGACATAACTGGAACTTTTCCAGCTAATAATTGAGCTACTACAGAATTAGTTCCTAGATTGTCATTTGAGTAAGCCATATAGCTATTTGAAGGTAATACAAATAAAAGTTTTGAAGTTGTTTTTCCTTTTGGAGGCTTAATAACAAAGGGAATAAAATCTTCAGTCTCAGAAGAATCTTCCCCATTAATTCTTAGTCTAGCAGCATAAACTCCACTTTTTATTAAATCAGGAATTTCATAGGTAAAATCAACTTCCCATCTTGCGTCATCAATATCATCATCATGAAAATGTATCGCTCCATACTCTTCAGGTTTGTGATGAAAAACCATTTCATCAGCAGTCCAATTGTAACCTGTCATACCTCTGCAAGGTAAATTAATTATAAAGCCATTTAAGTGGTTTGAAGTAGTATCAATAATATAAGTCGATGCAATATTGGTGGTTATATTTGCGTGAAAATCCCATGCCCCAATTACCTCTGATCTTAATTCTGATGGGCATCCTCCATAACCCCTAGCCAAAGATTCTATTTCTGCCTTAGATAAAGCTTTTTTACTTAGTCTTGGTCTATCAATCTTACCGTTGTAGGTTAAAGTTTGCTCAGGCAATTCTACTGGTTCTATAGCTTCTTTATAATGAGCTCCTTGTATATGTCTTCCAGAACGATCATTAAGAGTACATGCTGCTATTAAAAAAGGTGCATCGTTAGCTCTTGGTTTTAAATTATTTGTCGCTTCAACAAATGAAGTTGTTTCATCAGCAGGATGAAGCAGTGACATACCCAAACCACCGTTAGTTGGTGTTACGCATGGTTCTTGATATAGTTTTACTTTACCTGTTTCAGCATCGTAACTTGCGGCAACTAAATACCAAACTTTTCTCATTAATTTTTTTTCACTAGATAAGTTCATTACTTGTCCAGCTCCATCACCTATCATTACTGAAAGACATTCGTTTTCATCTACGAAAAGACCATAACCACTTTTAGTTTTATCGTTCCATTTTGTTAAAATACCTTGTCTTCCTTTTTCTGGAGTAGTTGGAAATATATAAGCCTGCAATGTAAAGCTTGTTGTGTTTAATCTGTCGTCTTGAGGAATAACTACGTAAGATCCACCATGAATTCTTTGGTTTCTTCCTTGATATGTTTTGTTACACTGCGCTCCGATTTCTTCTTCTTTATATCCTGGGCCCTCGGGATTGGTGTCACCATGAATTAATCTTACAATTTGAACATCGTAGTTTTCATTTTTTTCTGCATTAACATAAAATTTAACTTTCTCTCCTGGGAAAGCTGAATATTTATCGCTATATCCTGTAATCCTTAACATTCTAAACTCTCATAAAAATAAATCATTCTGCGTACCTTTCTAAAAGTTCTACAATTCTTTTTAAAAAAATAGCATGCTCACAAGCTTCTTCTGAAGAAAAAGACTCATCTAAGATTTTAACTGGTTCACCTCTTACTCCAGTTACAATTCCTATTCTGTAATCTTCAAAATCTTTTTTGCATACTGTTACATATTTTTTTATGTGCATTGGTTGTCTTCTAAGTTTATCTAATACAGTTTGAAGTTCCTTGCTGTGTTCAACCATTGGCTGACCTTTGTGTGGTTGAGCTGCTTTACCTACTGGACAAGCTCTATGTTCCTCAATTAATTTATTTCTCATTTTTTCATCTTTTAGTAATGGCAACACATATTTTCTTGTTAAAAAATCATCAGTACTTGTATGACCTTGGTCTAATTGAACTCCTGTTTTATCTTTTGTCATAAATTACTTATTAGTCCTTTCTTGAATTATCTTTAAAGCTTCAATTAAATAAACTCTAAATACTTCATGATTTTCACTCATTGGGAAATGTCCTATATCTGTCATTTCTATATAAACTCCACCCTTAATTTGTCTTGCGGTATTTTCTGTTGCTTCTGGTGGAGTTAAATAATCATAAGTTCCTGTTAACATAATTACTGGACACTTGTGTCCGTCGATATTTTTTAATTCATTTCTCAAGTCATGATCGACAGAATAAAAATATAAATCACCTTTGAACGCCTCTGAACCTTGCGTGTAGTAATGCCAAGTTAACCATCTATCTTTTTCTGGTGATTGAGGAGCCATAAGGTCCCAAGTTCCACTAGCACAAACCTGAGCTGCATTTGCATGTGGATGTCGCCACCAGTCTAGGTAAAATCCTGGCGCATAATCTGCTGCCTCTACAGGTATAACAGCTCGAAATTTATTAGGATGTCGTAAAGCTAATTGTAGCGCCACATTTCCACCAAATGATGATCCCATAAATATTGGATTTTGTAAGCCCAAAGCATCGCATAATTTTACAATGAAATTACAATAATGTTCTGCAGTTAACTTGTATTCTTCTTTCCACCATTCTTTATTATGTGGTGGATCAGATTTTCCATGTCTTGGTAGATCATAAGCAATAACATTATAATTTTTTGTAATTTCTTCATCTTCAAGAAGTCCTCTCCATTGATGGTTATGACATCCTGCGGTATGCTGGCAAATTAATGGAATTCCTTTTCCATTTTGTAAATAAAAGACCTTATACTCACAATCATCAACTTCTATAGTTACATAACGTCCTACAACATCATGGTGTTTTACCATTTGATTGCTCCTTTTATATTATTATAAATCATTAAACTGGTACTCCTGTTTTTCTTAACAATTCAAACTGCACTGTAAAATTTCTTAAATTTTTCATTAAAATTAAATGATTACCTTCAATTTTTAAATCTTTTAAAAAACTTGCAGACCATATTCCATGATACATTGGCTTAGGCATAGGTTGCCCAAATTCTCTCCAGGTGATTGCAGAAGCTCTTAATGCAAAATCATATGGATCCAGAGGAGATGGATTTGTATTTATATTTTTTACTTTACCATCATGCATTTCAATTATGACTTTAGCCTTTTCCATATCAAACATAAAAGAGCAAGTATAATATTTAGCCATAGCTTTAATGGTTTCATCACCATTAGTAAGATCTTCATATTTCTTTGCCCAATTTTCTACTTCTGTGCTCATAATAATATTTTAATTAAATTATTTATTTTTTGGACTATTGGCTCCTTTTAAATTTTTTGAAACATCTTCACCAAAATTCATATGATAATCTTTTTTTGGATTCCCATAATCTCCAAGGATATTTCGGATGTTACTTATTTCGCCAGGATTCATTCCAATTTCTTTAAGAAGGCTATCTAAAAAAGGTTGGTGAGCTCTATATCTTAATGCTGAACTAACAACATTGTCTGCTAAATTTCCTCCGCTCTTTCCACCGCCAGAACCCTCTTTTCCTCCGCCGCCACCTGAAGGTGCGGGTCCACTCGTTCCACTAAATCCTGGAAGACCACTAACATCAACGATTTTAATATCACCAATGTTTGCCATAGGTTTAACACTTTCTCTGATAATTGATTCAATTTTTTCAGCAAGTTTAATTCTTAATGAGCTTCTTCTATTTGCATCACTTCTTACATTTTCTGCAAGATTTAAAGCTTCTCTACCAGCAGCATCTATTTCATATCTTAATTTAGCTGCCATAGTTGCGTGCTTATCTTGTTCAGCTTTTGAAGCTGCTTCAATAACATCAACTTGCTTAATTCCTTCAGCTTTTTCAATATATCTTGTTGAGTTAGCTTTCTCTTCAGCTTCTACTGCTTTAGCTCTAGTATTTTGTTCTTCTGCTTTTGATATAAGAACTTCTTTAGATTTTTCTATTATTTCAAGCTCCTTTTGATGTTCTTCTATCTGAATTCTCTTAGCTTTTTCTATATCTAGAGTTCTAACTTCTTTTTCAGACTCTATTCTATGAGCATCAATATTTTTCTGTTGAGCAATTTTAGCATTTTTAACTTGTTGATCTGCAATAATTTGAGCTTCTTCTGCTTCTCTTTGTTTGTCTGACTGTTCTTTAATTATTTCAGCTTTTTCTTTAGCTCTTTTGGTGTCAACTAATCGTTGTTTTTCTAGTCTTGCATATTCGCTCTCTTTATCTAGATTTAATATTTTGACTTCTGTTTCTAGGTCTTTTTGCCTAATATCTAAAGCCGCATCTTTCTCCAGTTGGTTTTGTTCTTTTCTTCTTTTTTCAATTTCCTCAATTAATCTAGTTTCGGTAAGTTTTCTTTCAACTTCAATAACTTGATTTTGAGAAATTTTTGCAACCTCGATTGCTTCCTGACTTTTTATTTCAGCTTCTTCAGCTTGTCTTTCTTTTTCGGCTTTCTGCTTAATTGTTTCAGTTCTCTCGTTTGCCTTTTGAATAGAAACTTCTCTCTCTTGTTGGTATCTAGAAAACTCTTCATTCTTTTTAATTTCCAATTCTTTTTGAACAGTTTCTAAGTTTTTATTTTCAATTGATATTTTAGTATCTTGAGTAATATCATTTCTTTTTTTCTTTCTTGCTTCTATTTGCTCAGTCAATTGTGTTAAACCTTGAGAGTCAAAAGTATTTGCTGGATTAAATTGTTCAATCGGTGCTTGGTCTAAAGATATAATTGAAACTGTTTCTAATGCTAATCCTGTATGACCAATTGATTCATCGGCAATCTTTGTAACTTCTTTTACAAATTGACCTCTGTTTTCTTGTATTTCATCTAAAGTCATTTTTGCAGCAACTTCCCCTAAAGCATCCGCAAAACGACCTTGGACTACTTCTCTTAAATGCTCAGGATCAAGAGTTCTATTTCCTAAAGTTTGAGCTGCCGTTGAAACTGCTTTTGGATCCGGTGGAACTTTAGTAAAAAATTCTGTAACTAATTCTGCTCTCATTCTGTCTTTGGTAATTAATGATTTGTCTCCGCCTCTTTTTATTGTCAAGCTTAATGTTCTCATTCCAACTTGAGTAATATTATGAATTATAGGTAGGACAAATGCTCCTCCCGATATAACAACTTTCTCACCAAGCATTCCTGTTCTTACAAAAGAAACTTCTTTTGAAGATCTTCTGTATAGCCAATGCAACAAATAAACTATAATTGCTATTGCAAGTGCTAATAAAATTATTGCTGCTATTATATCCGCTCCTCTAGTCATAAATTATTCCTCCCTAATTCAAGATCCTTTCTTTGTATCTGCTAAAGCTGCACTATAAATAATCATTCCAAAAATTATTTTATTTAAAAAGTCAGCCAAATTATAAATTACATTTAAACTGTTAATATTTGCTCCTCCTGCTAAGTGTTCTATAAAGTATCCAATATGATAAATTGAAAAACCTATTGTTATAATCAACCTGTTAGCAAAAAAAGCCATTTGGACATTTTCGTTACCGCATGATGCATTTTTTCTTCCGGTATCACCCATGTAAAGTTCACCGATAATGTAAAGCCAACCAACTATACCAACTAAGAAACCTAGAGTTACACTCATATATCCGTAAGCTCCTAAAAGTTGAGCGATTACCCAAACTAAAGTTCCAACAAGCAAACGCCAAAACATTCCTCTTTTAATGTCAGTTACTGATTTCAGCATTACGTAAAAAGTTAAAATTGTTAGTGGAAAAGTTAAAAGCCAATCAATGTATCTTAATGCTGTAGGTGCCTGTCCATTTAGTACCCATAAATTTTTTGCATAAAAATAATGAATGGATGACATAAGAGCAATTACCCCAACAAGATTCATTGCTGTGCCCCATCTACTGGATAATCTTCCTCTCTCTAAAAAGAAAAAAATTGCCGCTCCTATCATTGCAACAGAAATCAGCCAGAATGACCCGCCAACGATATCCTGTGGTAACAATAGCTTATTCATATATCCGCATCATATTTAATTTTACAAATACCTAATTAAATAGAGACTTTCTCACATATCAAATTAAAAATATTTTATTTTTTTTATATATATAATTTAGAAGTTAATAACTTATTACTATTGCGAAAAATTAAAAATAAAACTTCAATATACAATTTATAGTAGAAAAAAACTTTTAGCGTTTAAGTAGAAAGTAAAATTTTATTTCGAGATGAGTTTAATAAATATATTATCATAATACATGCTCTCAAAAGTTATAACTATTTCACAACAAAAAGGTGGTACCGGAAAAACAACTTTAGCCGTTCACTTGGCAATGGGCTTTATTAAATATCATAACCTTAAAGTTGCTGTAGTTGACACCGACCCTCAAGGAAGTCTTGGACAATGGTTTATGATCCGATCAGAAAAAAAAATAACAAATGATAATTTAAGTTTTAAAACCGCAAGTTTGTGGGGAGCCCAATATGAATCTAAAACATTAAAAAAAGATAATGACATAGTTATAATTGATACGCCACCAAAAATAGAGTCTGATGCACGACCGTCTATAGAAGCATCTGATTTAGTTTTAATTCCAATGACACCATCACATGTAGATTTTTGGGCAACAGAAGCAATTATAGATATTGCTAAAAAAGCAAATAAAAAAATTATGATACAAATAAATAGAGCAAATCAAAGATCAAAACAAATTATTAAAACAAATGATTATATTAAAAGTTTAAATGTTCCTTCTGTAGACACGATAATTGGTAATAGACAGATATATGCCTCTTCTATGGGAGAAGGAAAAACAGCAATTGAGAAACAAAGAAAAGGTAGTGCTGTAGATGAAATTAAAAAACTTTCAGAACAAATCTTATTAGAATTAAATCAATAATGTCTCTTCTTCTAACAACTACTAAAATAATTAATGATTGGACTGATTATAATGGTCATATGAATTTAGCATTTTATATTTTAGTTTTTGATAAAGGTGCAGAAAAAATTTTATCTAAATTTAAGATGGGAGAACAATCGGCAAAAACAACTAAAAAAAGCACAATGGCTGTAGAAAGTCACACAACATACAATAATGAAGTAAAGGAAAACGAAGAAGTAGATGTTCATTTATCATATTTTGATCATGATAAAAAAAGAATACATTACAAATTGGAAATGTATGAAAAAAGTAAAAATATCTTGTCTGCCACAACTGAAGTTTTGTCTTTGTATATTGACTTAAATATTAGGAAAGTTTCTGAATTTGAAAATGAAAAAGTAAAGATAATGGAACAATTTATCGAAGAAAATAAATCAAAATTTAAATTTGATAACTTGCAATTTTCAAATAAACTTAAAAAATAATCAAAAAATTAAATGCAAATTGAAACAAAGCTACTATCAGGTGCTCTCGGAGCTGAAATAAAAGGAATAGATCTTACTGATACTTCTGATGAAAACTTTAAAAGAATTAATGATTTGCTATTAGAGCATAAAGTTATTTTTTTTAGAGATCATCCATTAACAGCAGAACAACATATTGCTCTTGCAGAAAAATTTGGCCCTTTGGAAACTCACGCATATGTAAAAGGTTTAGAAAAATATCCTGAAATCGTAAGAATTATAAAAGCTGAAGATGAAAAAAATCAATGGGGTGAAAACTGGCACAGTGATGTAAGTTACAATTTTAAACCAACCAAAGCTGTAATATTAAAGTCAATAAAAATTCCACCAGTGGGTGGAGATACTTGTTTTTCTAATATGGAACTTGCTTGGGAAACTTTAGATGAAGAAATAAAAGATAAAATAAAAGATAAAAAAGCAGAACATAGTTCTTTAGGTGCTGAATTTTTCATAGAAAATTACAAGAAAATGGAAGGAAATAAAAAAAAAAACTATGATGAATATTCCAATGAACATCCAATGGTCAGAATCCATCCTGAAACAGGTAAAAAAATACTATTTGTAAATTGGACTTACACCAAAAAAATAATTGGACTAGATCAAAAAGAAAGTGATGAAATATTAAAAAAAATATTTGAACATCAGGCAAGGCTAGAATTAACCTGTAGATTTTCTTGGACAGAAAATACTGTTTGTATATGGGATAATAGAAGTGTCATTCATTTTGCAATAGCAGATTTTTATCCAGGAAAAGGTCTGGGTTATGAAAGAATAATGGATAGAATAGCTATTGAGGGAGACCATCCACAATAAATAATGCACATATTAGATAAAATTATTTCTAATTTTAAAAACAATAAATCTCTCTATATTGGTGAAAAAATTACGATATCAGAGCACATGATCCAATCTGCAATGTTGGCTGAAAAAGCAAAATCAAATGATGATATTGTTTGTTCGTGCTTACTTCATGATTATGGTCATTTTATTATTGAAGATCCTGATAAGTTAGTAAAAAATGAAAAAGATGGTGAACATGAAAGTATAGGATATGAGTATCTTAAAAAATTTTTTAAAAAAGAAATTGTTGAACCTATAAAATATCATGTTCTTGCAAAAAGATACTTGGCTAGAGATAAAAAATATTTTAACTTTTTATCTGAAGCTTCAATAACAAGCTTAAAACTTCAAGGTGGTGTTTTAGATGAAAATGAAAGTAAAGATTTTGAAAAAAAAGAATATTTTAAAAATTCTGTTTTAGTTAGAAAATTTGATGAGGCGGCAAAAAAAACAGATATAAAAATGAAATCTATAGATGACTATAAATCTTTATTAAATTCAAAATTGATATGAAATTTGACTACCTAATTATTGGAGCTGGTACTGCTGGCTGTGTTCTTGCTAATAGATTAACTGAAAATGTTCAAAATAATGTAGCAATTTTTGAAGCTGGTAAACCAAGCGATATATGGAAAGTGAGAATGCCACTTGCAATTTTGTATACTATGCATGATCCAAAATATAATTATAAATATTATTCTGAACCAGAACCTCATTTGCACAACAGAAAACTATTCTGTCCAAGAGGCAAAATGATTGGTGGATGTTCAGCTCATAATGGAATGGTATTTGTAAGAGGTAATCCCAATGATTATGAAAGATGGGCTTCTTTTGGTTTAAAAGATTGGTCTTATGAAAAAGTTTTACCTTATTTTAAAAAGATAGAAACTTGGTCTGAAGGTGAGAATGAATATAGAGGTGGTAATGGAATACTTCCAGTTAACCAATCAAAAAATAAAAATCCTTTATTTAAAGCTTTCATAGATTCAGCTGGAGAAGCTGGATACAAAATTAATAATGACATGAATGGTAAAGAACAAGAAGGATTTGGAATGTATGATGTAACTATTCATAAAGGAGAAAGAGCAAGTGTTTCTAGATATTATTTAAATCCAGCAAAAAAAAGAAAAAATTTAAAAGTTTTCAGCGAGTCTTATGTGGAAAGAATAATTTTTGATGGAAAAAAAGCTATTGGAATTGAAGTTAAAATTAAAAATAAAGTAGAAAAAATTTATGCAAATAAAGAGGTAATATTAAGTGGTGGTTCAATTAATTCACCACAATTACTTATGCTTTCGGGTGTTGGACCAGCAGTACATTTAAAAGAAAAAGGAATAGAAATTGTGCACGCTCTAGAAGGTGTTGGAAAAAATCTACAAGATCATTTGGAAACTTATGTTCAACAAGAATGCAAAACATCGGACACTTTATATTCTTATATAAATAAACTAAATATGTTAAGAGTTGGAATTCAATGGTTTTTAAATAAAAGTGGCCCTTGTTCTACTTCATTTTTAGAAGCTGGTGGTTTTTGTAAATCTTCTCCTGAAAGAGAATATCCAAATATTCAGTTTCACTTCTTTCCAGCATTCGTAATTGATCATGGCTTGGTTGATCCAGACAGACATGGATATCAACTTCACGCAAGTCCTAATCATCCAAAAAGCAGAGGTCATATTACTTTAAATAGTTCTAATCCGTATGATTATCCTAAGATACAATTTAATTATTTAGAACATGAAGATGATCTTAAACAAACAATTGAATGTATTCATGTTGCAAGAAAAATACTTGGCCAACAATCTTTAAAACCATATGCTGGGAAAGAAATTGGTCCAGGGAATGATGTTCAAACAAACGAATTGTATGAAGAATATATCAGATCAAAAGCAGAAACAGCTTACCATCCTTCGTGTACCTTAAAGATGGGAGTAGATGAAATGGCAGTGGTAGATGAAAAATTAAAAATTCATGGATTGCAAAATATTAGAGTAGTTGATGCTTCGGTCATGCCAGAAATTACAAGTGGAAATTTAAACGCTCCCACACTAATGATAGCTGAAAAAGCTGCTGATTTTATATTAAATAATATTTAATTTTTTTTGTTTATTAATTTTTTCTTTTAACTTTAATTTAATTTTTTTTAGTTTTCTTAATTCTGCCCAAGACTTTGATGATCTATCTCTTAATCTATCTTCAGTAATTTTTTTAATTTGAACTTCTACTTTTTTATGTTTTTTTGTTAAATCTTTAAGTTCTGACATCTAATAGAATTATTATACTCTTTTTTTCATAAAAAACATTGATTCCTTGTTCTTTTATTGGGATTTATTTATTTAAATTAAGACTTATCAAACAAATTATTTCAAACATTATAGATGCTGCAACCATTGATGTTATGTTATTTGGATTGTCTTTAGTTGGCATTAAACAAGCAACGTCTCCGCCAATAACATTCTTGCCTTTTAGACTTTGTATTAATTTTCTTGCTTCATCCATATTAAATCCTCTAAATGCAGGCTCAATATTTGCGGTGCCAGGTGCAACTGTTGAATCTAAACAATCCAAATCAAATGTTACATAAATAGGATTGTCTCCTAGTCTATCTAAAATCATTTTAGAACATTTTTCATGTCCCATCTCTTTATACTCATCCATGGTTATTACTTGGTAACCAATATCGTAACTTGCTTGCAACCAATCTAAAGTTCTTGGATTTCCTCTTATACCTATTTGTGTACTTGTATGAGGATCAACATTTCCCTGCTTAACAAGATAAGATGCCCAATGTGCCGCTGATTTTTTTGCACCTAAAAAATGATCTAATTTTTCATAGCAATCAGTATGAGCATCAAAATGTACTAATGTTATTTTTTTTCCTTTTGTTAACTTAGAATTTTTTTTTGCTAAACTTTGAATTATTCCTCCTGTTATTGAATGGTCTCCACCTATAGATACAACTGGTTTTTCTGTTTTTTCAATGTGATCATAAAAACTTGAAATTCTTTCAATACATTTTTCATTATCATTTGCTTCTGGAAAAGGAACGTCTCCTAAATCATGGATTTTATTATCTTTCCACGGGTCAATTTTATAATCAAAATGAGATCTTCTAAGCATTGCAGATATATTTCTTACTGCTCTTGGTCCTAAGTGTTGATCCCTTTCTGTTGTGCCATTACCAGTACTATGTGGAACACCTACTAAAGCAATATCACAGTTTTTTGGATCAGGATCATTTTTACATCTAAATAAGGTTGGTATCCCCCACCAGTAAAGGGTCTCCATCATTATTTGATCTTCTTCTGAAATCATAATTTCAATATTACACAATTAATAAAAATATAAAGAAGAAAAATTCTATGTTATATGGGCGAATGCCTAGACAAAATAATAATCCTAAGGGAATACTTTTCGTATTATTAGCTATGATGGTTTTTTCAGTGCAAGACGGGATTATGAAACATGTTTATAACTTTGTATCACTTTATGAAATTTACTTAATAAGGACCGTAGTAAGTTTTGTGCTTATTTTATTATTGTTAATACTTACAAAAAAACCAATAGTATTTAAAAGTCAATATCCACTTTTAACTTTTTGTCGTGTAATACTTTTTTTCTTTGGTTTTAGTTCTTTTTATATTTCTTTAACCGTATTACCCCTGGGTACTGCTACAGCTTTATTTTTTGTTACTCCTTTTTTAATTACAATATTTGCTCATTTCTTTTTGAAAGAAGAAATAGGAATAAGAAGATGGTCTGCTGTAGCTGTAGGATTTGTTGGCGTTTATATAACATTAAATCCTGATTTTAGTGATTTTAATTATTTAAGTTTGTTGCCTATTTTATGTGCATTTTGTTATTCATTATCAATGATAATCATAAAAATTACATCTGATAAAGATAGCGTTTATACTCAAACATTTACATTTTATATTGGTGCAATAATTTTAAGTATAATTTTTTATTTTATAATTGGAGATGGTCAATACAACACCTCAGACCATTCGGCTTCTCAATTTATATTTAGGAAGTGGTTTGTTGATTTAGAGTCTAGCATCCTATTGATGGTAGCAACAGGAGTTACTGCTACTGTTGCTTTTCTTTTTTTATTTACAGCTTACAGCATAGCATCTCCATCTGTAGTTTCACCTTTTGAATATTCAATATTATTATGGTCGCCACTAATAGGATGGTTATATTTTAATGAGATACCAACATTAAGTACAGTTATAGGAATATTAATAATAGTATCTAGTGGTATATATATTTTT
>CACDAL010000006.1 GCA_902550805.1 uncultured Pelagibacteraceae bacterium | reverse complement strand
TTCAATATCCTCATTTGGTAAGACATAATTTATTAGATGATATTTCTTTGAATGTAAATTCCAATTTTTAAAAAAAATATTTTGATTTAAAGAATATAACTCATTACTTTTTGTATTTATTAAAATTGGCAATATAAAAGTTTTAATAGTTTTGGGAAAAGATGATATGACATTTCTTTTTTCTATGAAATTAAAAATTTTTTTTCTATTAAACTCTACTTCAAACTCGCTTTCGTATTTTTGATTTATAAATTTTTCATCTACTATTGAAAAACTTTCAATTAAACTTTTAATTTCTTTAATGGGAATTTGATTAAATTTTGGTTGATCTTTTTTCTCAACCATTTTGTAAATTAAAATATTAAAAGCTTCTATAAAAGCCCTATCTACAACTTTAGATTTATCAAAATTTAGATCATATTTCTCCTCTAATTTAACTTTAGATATACTAATGTTTTTACCGAATGATGGTTTTGTGGAAAACTGATTAAAAATAACAACTAGAATTAAAAAAAAAATGTATAGATATGAATATATTTTTTTATTAAATAATAGCATAAAAATTTATTATGGTTTTAAACAAGTTAACATATGCAAAAAGTGGAGTTAACATTAAGAAAGCAGATAAATTTATAAACTTCATAAGTTCTTTATCTAAAAAAACAAACAAAAGTGGTGATTTTAAGAATATTGGAGGATTTGGGGCGATCTCAAAAGTGCCAGCTAATCTTAATAATCCTCATATAGTTACAAGCACTGATGGAGTTGGAACTAAAATTGAAATAGCAAATGAATTGCAAAAATTCGATACTATTGGAATCGATTTAGTGGCTATGTGTGTTAATGACTTAATAGTTCAAGGAGCAAAACCACATTTATTTCTAGATTATATTTCTATAAATAAATTAAATTTAAAAAAAATTAAGAACATAATTAAAGGAGTAATGAAAGGATGTGAAATAGCAGGATGTAAACTTGTCGGCGGAGAAACAGCAGAAATGCCAGGTACTTACTCACAAGGAAAATTTGACATAGCAGGTTTTGCTATAGGTTTTGTTGAGAAAAATAAAATATTGAAAGCAAAAATAAAAAAAAATGATTTAATTTTAGCAGTACCTTCTAATGGAATACATTCAAATGGATACTCATTGGTTAGACAAATTATTAAAAATAAAAATATTAAATTAAATAAAAATAAATTTCTTAAAAAAGAGTTAATTAAGCCAACAAAAATTTATGTAAATGAAATATTAAAACTAATAGACAAAAATATTTTAAACGGTTGTGCAAATATAACAGGCGGAGGTTTAAAAGATAACTTAAATAGAATTATACCAAAAAAATTTGGTGCCGAAATTAAATTAAATAAAATAAATACTATTAGTATTTTCAAATGGATAAAAAAATATGGAATAAGTGATAATGAAATGTTGAAAACTTTTAATTGTGGAGTTGGTTTCTGCCTAATAGTTAAATCTAATAATTTAATCAAAGTACAAAAAATTTTTTCAAAAAAATTTAAACCTTATGTAATTGGAAAAATTTCTACAAATTCAAAAAGAGTTAGTTTTAGTGGAAAAATTAACTGGTAAAAAAATAAATTTAGCAGTTTTTATTTCGGGAAGAGGTAGTAACTTAAATTCTTTAATTAAATATTCTAAATATAAAAATTCTCGTATTAATATTAAATTAGTTATTTCAAACAAGTCTGACGCGAAAGGTTTAAAATTTGCTAAAAAATCAAAAATTAATTTTTTTATTATTAATTACAAAGACAATATTGATCCTGAAAAAAAAATTATTAAAAACCTAAATAATTATAAAATTGATCTTATTTGTTTAGCTGGTTTCATGAAAATACTTTCTAAAAGTTTTATTAATAATTTTAAAAAACCAATATTAAACATTCATCCTTCTTTATTGCCAAAATATAAAGGTTTGAATACACACGAAAGAGTAATAAAAAATAATGATAAATTTTCTGGCTCTACAGTTCATCTTGTTACTGCCAAATTAGACTCTGGTTGTATTATTTTACAAAAAAAATTGAAAATTTTAAAATCTGATAATGCAAATACATTAGAAAAAAAAATATTAAAGCTAGAACATAAGCTATACCCTGAAGCTATTTCAAAGTTTTTATCTAACCTTTAAAGAAAAAATCAATTTCAATATTGGCGTTTTCAACGCTATCAGATCCGTGTACCGAGTTTTTATCTATCGAAATGCCATATTTTTTTCTTAAAGTACCTTCGTCAGCATCTTTTGGATTGGTGGCTCCCATCAATTTTCGATTATCTAATACTGCATTTTCTTTCTCTAATGCCATAACAACAATAGGACCTGATGACAAATATTCACATAAATCATTATAAAAAGGCTTAGATTGATGCACTTTATAAAACTGTTCAGCTTCATCTTTTGAGATATGGATTTTTTTTTCCTTCGCGATTCTAAAACCATTTTTATTAAATTCATTTTTTATTTCTTCTTGTAAATTTCTTTCTACCGCATCTGGTTTTATAATTGACAATGTCTGTTCGATATTACTCATAATTCTCTTCTACAAATTTATTTAACAATCTTACACCATATCCAGTTGCACCGCCTGAATTTAAAGCTCCTGCATATTTTGAAAATGCCATTCCAGCTATATCAAGATGAGCCCACGGAGTTTTATTAATTATAAATCTTTGTAAAAATTGTGCTGCAGTAGTTGATCCAGCGCCACCTACATAATTAATATTTTGCATATCTGCATTTTTAGAATTTATCAGTTTGTCAAAGTTTTTGTGAAGAGGCATTCTCCATAATTTTTCATCAACTCTTTTGCCAGCTTCAAGTAATTGTTTTGATAGTTTATCATCATTAGAAAAAAGTCCCGCATACTCTGATCCCAAAGAAACAATGATAGCTCCAGTTAAAGTTGCTAAATCAACCATGAATTTAGGTTTAAATTTTTTTTCAGTGAAAGTTAAAGCGTCTGCTAAAACTAATCTACCTTCAGCGTCAGTATTTAATACTTCTATAGTTTTTCCGCTATAAGATTTCACAATATCACCAGGCCGTTGAGCGTTTCCGCTTACCATATTCTCAACAAGGCCTACTACACCGACTGCATTAATTTTTGCTTTTCTTAAAGCTAAAGTTTTCATTAAACCTACTACAGCAGCTGAGCCTGCCATATCATAAGTCATATCTTCCATAAATCTTGCTGGTTTTAACGAGTAACCACCAGTATCAAAACAAACTCCTTTTCCAACAAACGCTAAAGGTTTTGATTTTGATTTATTTCCTTTCCATTCAATAGTTACAAGATAAGAACCTCTAATACTTCCCTGTCCTACTCCTAACAAAGCATTGCATCCTAATTTTTTTAACTTCTTTTTATTATAAACTGTTACTTTTAATCCAATTTTTTTTAATTTTACTAACCTTTTTGCGTATTCATCTGGATGTAAAATATTTCCTGGTTCAGAAACTAAATCTCTTGTAAAAAAAACTCCTTCTAATATTGCATCCAATTTTTTTCTTAAAGTATTAGACTTGACCATTTGTTTGCCAACAATATTCAAAGTAATGTTTTTATTTTTTTTATTTTTGGACTTATAAATATCAAATTTATATGATTTAAGTTTGGCGCCGTGTATGATTTTCTCTAGTTGTATATTGCTAATATTGACCCTATTTGTGTCAATAAATGAGTTTTCTAATTTATTATTTTTTAAATATTCAAATAGCTTTGATCCAATATTTTCATACTCGAAAGATAATGATGAATTTTTACAATTTACAAAAATATAATTTGAATTTTTGTACTCCTTTAGAGTAAATAATTGTTCTTTAAATAATTCATTATCCAAAATTGATTGTAGTATTGAGTTTAAATTTTTATTTTTGATTTTTTTGTTTTTAACAAAAACTAACTCGTTTACCGTCTTGGCTTTAGCCAATTTTCTTATAAAATTTACTTTTAACTTCATTTTTTTGAAATATTTAATAGATAATGTTGTATATTTATTAAAAAATTAATTTCAATGAATAAATTAATATTTCGCAAATTATCTACAGATATATTGTTATTTTTTATTATAGCCTCGATAAGCACAACATTAATTATTTGGGTAATTCAAGCAGTTAACTTATTAGACATTGTTTCTGAAGATGGTCATAGTCTGAAGGTTTATTTTGGATATAGTTCATTAATTGTACCTAAAATTTTTACAAGAATAATGACATTTGTTTATTTTCTTTCTATATTTTATGTGGTCAGTAAATATGATGACAATAATGAGATTTTAGTTTTTTGGTCTAATGGAATAAAAAAAATTAATTTTATAAATTTTATATTTAAAATTTCTATTTTGTTTTTAATAATAAAACTTATCTTAAATTTACTTATAGTACCCTACTCACAAAACTTGGGTAGAGCTTATTTGAAAAACTCAAACGTAGATTTTTTACCTAGGCTAATTTCAGAAAAAAAGTTTATAACTGTTTTTAAAGATCTGACAATATTTATTGAAGAGTATTATGGCAATGGAAATTTTGAAAAGATTTTTATTAAAGAAAAAATTAATAAAAATAAATCAACAATAATTACTGCCAACAAAGGAAAAATAATAAAAGCAGATGATAAATTTTTTTTAAGATTATATAATGGTGGAACAATTAATTTAGAAAAAGAAAAAATATATAATTTCAATTTTGCTGAATCAAATTATGATTTATCGAAATTTTCTTCAAACACAATAAGAAGTAAAAAAATTCAAGAAATGAATTCTTTAACCTTAATTAAATGTTTAGAAAAATTTTATTTAACAAAAAAATTAAATGCTAGAGATTGCGAGATAGAGCCCGGAGACAAAAGACCAATAGAATTAATTACAGAGGAAATGTATAAAAGATTTGTAACACCCATTTATATTATTTTAATTGGTTTAGTTGGATCTTGTTTAATAATAAAACCTAAATCATTATCATTAAAATATTATAAAATATTTATTTTCCTTTTTGGTATTTTAATGATCATATTATCACAAATAAGTTTTAAATTAATAGGGATATCAAAAACATTTGATCTTCTCAGTGTAATATTTCCGATAATTTTAATTGTATTTTTTTATTTTATATTGTCTGTAAAAACTAAATTTCAATTAAACAAATTATGATTTTTAAAAAATATCAAAAATACCTCTTGAGAATTTATGTAAACAATTTAATTTCAGTATCTTTAGTTTTTTTAATAATCAGTTTTATAATTAGTATATTTGAAGAAATAAAATTTTTTGAAACTAAAGAAGTTGATTTATATTACCCAATAGTTCTTACATTATTAAATCTTCCTTCAGTATTGTATGAAATTTGGCCATTTATTTTTTTAATAGTATCTATATTTTTTTTCATTTATTTAAATGATAGAGATGAAATTGATTTGTTAAAAAGTAATGGAATTGATAATTTACAATTGCTGAAATTTTTATCAACGGTATCGATTTTATTTGGATTAATAATTATAGTTTTTTATTATACCTTTTCTTCTAGTCTAAAAAATCAATATTTATTATTTAAAAATAAATTTACTGGTGGCAATGAATATTTGGCTGTAGTTAACGAGTCTGGTTTGTGGATAAAGGAAAATATTGAAAATAATATTAATATAATTAATGCATTAAAATTTGAAGGAAATCATTTGGAAGATTTAACAATTACTCAAGTTGACACAAAATACAAAACTGCAAAAACTATGATTTCAAAAAAAGCTGACATAAGTAGTAAATTGTGGCTTTTAAAAGATGTTGAAGTTTATAATTATGAAATGCAAAAAGAAAAATTTAAAACTTTAATCTATCAATCTTCATTCGATGGCGAAATTATATCAAATCTTTTTTCTAATTTAAATTCTTTAAATATTTATCAACTTCATAGATTATCAAATAATTATAAAAGAATTGGTTACTCAACTACAGAAATAAAAATTCATTTAAATAAGATTTATAGTTTGCCTTTTTATTTATTATTTATGACAATTTTAGGGTCTATTTTGATGATAAAATTAAAATTTATTAAGTCCAAATTACTAATCCTAATAATAGGTGTTTTTGCATCAGTAATGGTTTATTATTTGAATTATTTTTCAAGTTTGTTTGGATCAAATGAAACAATACCAATTACTTTATCTGTCTGGCTTCCAGTGTTTATTCTTTCTTTAACTTGTTTAATGGGGATGGTAAAAATAAATGAAATTTAAAATAATTGTTTATAATTTCCTGTTACTAATATTTTTAAGCTTTTATTCGATATCTGATGAAATTCAATTTGAATCTGAGAATTTACAAGTTTTTGAGCAAGGTAATATTATTAAATCTTATAAAGGAAAAGCAATAATCCCGGAAAAAAAAATTGAAATAGAAGGTGAAAATTCAATTTATAATAAAGAAAAGGCTACTCTTGAAGTAATAAATAATGCTAAATTTTATGATAAAGAAAAAGATATTTATATTGAAAGTGAAAAATTAGTTTACAACCAAATTTCAAATGTTGTTTTTAGTAAAGGTAAAACTTTTCTAAAAATTGAAAACACTTATGAAATTTATTCTAAAGACTTATATTATGATAGAAACATTATGGATATATCGAGTATATTTGATACAGTTGTTAAAGATAATAAGGAAAATGTATTTAATTTAGCAGACGGATTCAATTTCGATATTATAAAAGAAGTTATATCATCTGAAAAAACGAATGTTATAGACAATAAAAATAATAATTATGAATTTGAAAGGGTTAAAATTAATCTTAAAATCAATGAAATTGCTGGAAAAGAAGTAAAAGTTAACTTTGTAGATAATTATTTTGGCGATGAAAATAATGATCCAATTCTAAAAGGTAAAAGCACAATTTCTAATGACGATGAAACAAAAATTTATAAAGCGGTTTTTACCACATGTAATACAGAAAATAAAAAATGTCCTGGTTGGGAATTGCAAAGCGATCAATTTAGGCATGATAAAAAAAATAGACTTTTTCAATATAAAAATTCTTGGTTAAAAATGTTTAACAAGAGATTGTTTTTCTTCCCTTATTTTAGTCACCCCGATCCAACGGTAAAAAGAAAATCTGGGTTTCTAACTCCATCTTATGGAAACTCTAAAAACAAAGGAAATTGGGCGAATATACCCTATTATAAAATTTTATCTGATAGCAAGGATATGACTTTTAATCCAAGAGTGTATGCTGATGATAAATTTATTTTACAGTCTGAGTACCGTGAAGCTTTTAAAAATTCCAATCTGATATCTGATTTTAGTTATAATAATGATGGAAAAAATTCAAATACTCATCTCTTTGCAAATCTTGGAGGTAAATTTAATGAAAAAACTAGTTATAATTTGCAAATTCAAAATGTAAGTAACGAAAATTATTTAAAAATTAATGATATGGCTTTTACTTCGCCATTAATTATAAGCGAAAGTTCATTACATTCTTATTTTAATATAGATAATAATATAGATAAAAATACAAATTTTATTGGAAGTTTTAAAGTTTATGAAGATTTATCAAAAAAAGATTCAGATAAATACCAATATATTTTTCCAGAATTTACGTTTAAAAAAAATATCGATATAGACAAAAGTTATAACGGTAATTTAATATTTACAACAAATGGATATCAAAAAAAATATGATACTAACAAATATGATGGAGTATTAAATAATGAATTTTTATTTAATTCGAATAGTTTTATTTCAGATAAAGGTTTACAAAATAATTATAACCTTCAGTTAAAAAATTTAAACTCGTATACTGAAAAACCAAACGATGAAAATAATAACTCTCACGATATTTTTGGAACAATGCTGTTTAGAACAAGCTATCCGTTAAAAAAAGAAATGGAAACTTATACAAATTACCTAACACCTACTTTGTCAGCCAGATATAGTCCAAATAAGACAAAAGATGTTTCGGGTGTAGATAGAAAACTAAATTTTAGCAATATATTTTCATTAAATAGAATTGCTTCATCAGACAGTGTAGAAGGAGGTAGATCGATTGCTATAGGACTAACTTATGAAAAGATGGATTTAAAAAATGATTCAATTTTAACTTTTAATATTGCAAACAATATTGCTGATAAAAAAAATATAAATCTTCCAAAAAAAAGTAAGCTTGATCAAACTAGATCAGATATAATTGGAGGTATAACCTATAATCCTAATAAAATAATTAATTTTGGTTATGGATTTTCTTATGATAGAGATCTTGATTATTCTAATTATGATTCAATATCAACTTCCATAAGTTTAAATAATTTTGTAACCGACTTTAAATACATAACAGAAAATCATGACTTTGGTGATAGCGAAAACATTAGTAACACAACTACAATTAAATTTAACAATGAAAATAGCTTATCTTTTAATACAAGTAAAAATTTAAGAGATGACTTTACAGAATTTCACAACTTTATGTACACTTATAAAACTGATTGTCTTCTTGCAACATTGGAATACAACAAAAAATTTTATAGTAACGGAAGTTTAATGCCAGATGAAAGTTTAATGTTTATGATTAGATTTATTCCATTTACTGAAATTAGAGGGACTGCTAATTCAGCGTTGAGCTATACTAAATGATGGCAAGGGGTATTTTTCTAAGTTTTATTTTATTACTTTTATTTTCACAAAACTCTTATAGTCAGGAAATAATTATAAAAGCTAAAATAAACGATGATATTATAACAAACTTAGACATATTGGATGAAAAGCAATATCTATTATTTCTAAATCCAAATTTAAAAAAACTAACATTGAAAGATATGGAGAAAATTTCTTTAAATTCATTGATTAAAGAAATAATAAAAAAGAATGAGGTAAAAAAATACTTTGATTTATCTAAAGAATATCCTTTTGAAAAAAAAGTGAATAAAAAATTAATGAAAAGTAAAAATTTTTTAAATGAAAATAAATTCAAAAAATATCTTAACTCATTAGACTTAGATTACGATCAAATAAAATATAAATTAAAAATAGAGAGTCTTTGGAATCAGATTATTTATAATAAATATAATAAAAACATTAAAATTGATAAAAAATATTTAAAATCAATAATACAAAAAGAAATAAGTAAATTAGAAAAAAAATACGAATTAAATTTATCAGAATTATTGTTTGAGCTTAAAGAAAATGAGAACTTTGAAGATAAATATTTGGAAATAAAAAATAGCATAAAAAATAAAGGTTTTAAAAATACAAGTATTATTTACAGTATAACTGATACTGCAAAAATTGGAGGTGCCCTTGGGTGGATTAAAGAAAGTCAGCTCTCTGAATCAATTAAAAAAAAAATAAATGAAGTTAAAATAGGTGAAATAACAAAACCAATAATGACACCAAATGGATACTTAATAATAAAAATTACGGACAAAAAAGAATTACAATACAATGTTGATTTGGAATTTGAATTAAAACAATTAATTGAATTTGAAAAAAATAAACAATTAAACCAATTCTCTTTAAATCTATTTAAAAGATTAAAACAAAATTCTATAATTTATGAATATTAATACAATTTTAATTGTTTTGGGCGAACCAAATAGTACTTTTTCTGAAATTTTATTTAAATACTTCAAATCCAGCGATTTTAAAAATTTAAAAAAAAAAATTATTTTGATTGGTTGCAAAGAATTACTTGAAAAACAAATGATGAAATTAAAATTTAATTATAGTTTTAAACAAATAAAACAAATTCAGCATTCAAAAAAAGGTATAATAAATATCATAAATATTGATTACAAATATGATAATATTTTTTCTAAAATAAATAAAAAATCTAATAGCTATATAAAAAAATGTTTTAAAGTTAGTCTTGAAATTTTAAAAAAAAATAAAAATGCTTGTTTAATTAACGGTCCAATTTCAAAAAAATTTTTTTTAAATAATAAATTTCCTGGCATTACTGAATATTTGGCAAATTTAACAAATTCTCCTAAAAAAGTAATGCTAATTTATAATGATAATATTTCCGTATCACCGCTAACTACACATATTCCAATTAAATATGTTGCTAAAAATATCACCAAAAAAAAAATAATTGAAAATATAATTTTAATAAATAAATTTTATTTAAATAAAATTAATAAAAAACCACTTATTGGGGTTCTGGGTCTAAACCCTCACTGTGAAACAACTGATAAAAAAAGTGAAGAAAAAAAAATTATTGTTCCTGCTATAAATTTTTTAAAAGGAAAAAAAATAAAGATTAATGGACCATTTTCTGCAGATACTTTTTTCCTAAAAAAAAATATAAAAAAATATGATGTAGTTTTAGGAATGTACCATGATCAAGTCTTAACACCAATTAAAACTCTTTATAATTTTAATGCCATTAATCTTACATTAGGATTGCCTTTTATGCGTGTATCACCTGATCATGGTCCTAATTCAGTTATGCTTGGTAAAAATAAATCTGACCCTTCCTCAATTTTTTTTGCTATGAAATTTTTTAATAATTTAAAATGAAAATTTTTCCTAAAAAAAACTTAGGACAAAACTTTTTAATTGATGACAAAATTCTAAAAGAAATAGCAGAATTAGGTAAAGTAAATCAAAATGATAAAGTAATTGAAATTGGTCCAGGAACTGGAAATTTAACTAAAAAAATCATTAAATTCAAACCGAAACAGTTAACTATAGTTGAGAAAGACACAAGACTCATTAAAATTTTGCAAAATAAATTTGATACAAATGTTAAAATAATAAACGAAGATATATTAAATTTTCCTAATGTTAATTCTACAAATGAAAAAGTAATTATTTTTGGAAATTTGCCTTATAATATTTCAACTCAATTATTAGTAAATTGGATAAGAATTAATGATTTAAAAAATTTTTGTAAACGATTTATACTAATGTTTCAAAAAGAAGTAGCTGATAGAATTATTGCAGAAGAAAATTCAAATAAATATGGAAGATTATCCATATTATCTTGTTGGAAAATGAATATAAAAAAAATAATGGATATAAAACCAGAAAGTTTTTACCCAACTCCTAAAATTAAAAGCTCTTTATTAATTTTAGAACCTAAGGCAAAACACTATAATATAAAAAATCCCAAGAATTTGGAATACATTACAAATGTTTTTTTTAATCAAAGAAGAAAGATGATTAAAAAACCTTTGAAATTTTTATTTAAAAATTTTGAAGATGTTGCGGATTCATTGTCTTTAGATCTAACTTTAAGGCCTCAAAATATTTCAAAATTATCTTATTATAAAATTTGCTCATTTTATGAAAAATTACTTTAGCAAGTCTTCTATGTGGTGGCTAATCTTACTTTTATCATAACTGGTGTTTGAGTCGCCTACGGTCTCTTTATCTAAGAAATTAATTATGTGATTATAACATTTCTGGAGATCGTCATTAATCACCACAAAATCATAATTTTTCCAATGCAAAACATCTTTCTCAAATTGTTTCATTCTTTCGTTTGCAATTTTTTTATCATTATTATCTCTATTAAGAAGTCTTTTAAACAATTCATTTCTAGATGGAGGAAGTATAAAAATAGTTACAATTTTATATTTTAAATTTTTTTCTTTTATCTGCTCAGTTCCTTGCCAATCAATATCAAAAATTACATTTTTGCCTTTATCTAATTTTTCTATTACAATATCTTTTAACGAACCATAGTGATTTTCAAACACTTTGGCATGCTCTAAAAATTTTTTATTTGATATTAATTTATTAAATTCACTATTTGATACAAAAAAATAATGCAATCCATCTTTTTCATAACTTCTAGGTTTTCTTGTCGTGTGCGAGATTGAAATTGAAAAATTTTTTTCTGAGGAAATTTTTTTAACAAGTGTAGTTTTGCCAGCGCCTGATGGAGATGATAATATTACAATTATCCCTTCTTTCAATACAGACATTGGATAGAAGATTTAATTTGCTTTATTTTCTATAAATTTTATAGCGTCACCAACCGTTAAAATCTTTTCAGCATCGCTATCAGAAATTTCTGAACCAAATTCTTCTTCAAAAGCCATAACTAACTCTACCGTGTCTAAGCTATCAGCCCCAAGGTCATCTATAAAGCTAGATTCATCTGTGACCTTAGCTTCATCAATGCCTAAGTGATCAGCAACAATTTTTTTTACTTTATTTGAAATATCTTCTGACATTTTGTTCCTTTAGGTTAGTCCGTTAATAAATATTTTAAAGATTTTGTCAACTAAAATACATTCCACCATTTACATGAATAGTCTCGCCAGTTATATAAGAAGCTGCATCAGAAGATAAAAAAGCCACTGTATTTGATACATCTTCTCCTGTGCCTAGTTTAGACATTGGTATTCTTGAAGTTAAAGTGGCTTTCAAGCTTTCAACAATATTATCTGTCATTTTAGACTTGATGAATCCTGGTGATACACAATTAATAGTAATATTTTTTTTTGCATATTCAATTGCTAAACTTTTTGACATGCCAATTATGCCAGCTTTAGCTGCTGAATAATTTGCTTGTCCCAAATTTCCAGTATGGCCTACTATTGAAGTAATATTTACCACTCTCCCATATTTATTTCTTAACATTTTTTTAATAGCATACTTACTCATCAAAAAAGTTGATCCTAGATTTACATCAATTACTTTTTTCCACTCATCTTCTTTCATTCTTAAAGAAAGGTTATCCTTATTAATGCCAGCATTGTTAACTAAAATATCCAAGCCTGTTAATTGTGATGAAACATTTTCTATAAATTCCTCTATTTTTTTATGGTCAGATATATCAAATTTTAAAATATTTATATTTGGAAAGTCTTTCTTTAAAGCATCTAATTTTTCTGTATTAGTTCCGGTTGCCATGACAGATCCTTCTAATGAAACAAATTTTTTTACTAAAGCCCCTCCAATGCCACCTGTTGCTCCAGTAATTAAAACTTTCTTTCCTTTAAAATTAATCATAAATGTTTATTTTCTTAATATCCTCATCAGAATTTATTGAACTTGTAACTATACTTTTGTCTATTCTTTTAATCAAACCGGATAATACTTTTCCTGGTCCAATTTCTAAAAATTTTTCTGTACCATTTGCAATCATTAAATTAACATTTTCTCTCCATCTTACTCTACTTTCTATTTGTTTTATCAGTAATTCTTTTAACAAGAAAGAATCTTTTATTCCTTCGTTTGTAACATTTGATACTAATGTATTTGTTGGATTTTTAAAATCAGATTTTTGAATTTCATTTTGCATAACTTTTGTTGCATTGCTCATAAGTTTACAGTGAAAAGGTGCACTAACAGGTAATTTTATACTTTTAATGTTATTTCTTTTCAAATCTGTCATTAATGAATCAAGATCGTTCAATTTTCCGCTTACCACTTGCTGTCCATTTGAATTATCATTTGCAATGTAACATTCATATTTTTTTTCGTTTTCATTTATAATTTTTTCAATCTGGTCTGGAGAACTCCCAAGTACTGCCAACATTCCTCCCTTCCCTTTTGGTACGGCTTCTTGCATGGACTTGCCTCTTATTTTTAACAATTTCAACGTTTCTGAAAAGCTTAGCACCTCTGCACAAGCTAAAGCAGTGTACTCACCTAAAGAATGCCCCGCAAAATAAAGTGCTTTATTTAAGTCTATGCCAAAATCTTTTTTTATTAATTGAAATATAGAAAAACTAACTAAAAATATTGCAGGCTGTGTATTTTCTGTTTCATTTAATTTTTCTGGTGGACCTTCCAAAATTAATTTGGTAATAGAAAAATTTAAAGTTTCATCAGCTATATTAAATAAATCTTTAACTCTATTAAAGTTATTATACAAATCTCTTGCCATTCCAACTGATTGTGAGCCTTGACCAGGAAAGATGACTGAAAACATTAATTATTACAATTTTAAAGTAGTTTTTTGTGTTGTATTTAAATAATTATAATAGTATATCCTCTTTTTTTTAAAAGAATAATTATGAACTTATATGAACATACAATTGTAGCTAGACAAGATACTTCTCCGGCTCAATTAAAACAATTAGAAGAAAAATATTCAAAATTAGTCGAAAAAAACGATGGGGATATCGTAAAACTTGAAAATTGGGGATTAATGAACTTGTCTTATCTTATAAAAAAAAACAGAAAAGGTAATTATATACATTTTAAAATTAAAGCTGAAGGAAAGACAATTTTAGAGTTAGAAAAGAATGAGAAAATAGATAAAAATTTACTTAGATATTTAACTGTCAAAGTTAAAAAATTTGATCTTAACGCAGATTACTTCAAAAAAAATGAAGATAAAGAAGTAGAAAAAAAATATAAAAAATAATGATTAAAAAAAGAAATAATAAAAGAAAAAGTTCACAGAGTAATTTCTCAAAGCTAAGTATATTTCAAAATAATAAGTACAAATTTAAGAAAAAATGTCCTTTGTCAGGCAAAAGTGCTCCAATAGTAGACTATAAAAATATTAAATTATTAAAAAAATATATTTCAGAAAATGGTAAGATTTTACCTTCCAGAATTACTTCCGTAAGTCAAAAAAAACAAAGGGAGTTATCTTTATCTATTAAAAGAGCTCGAAATTTAGCATTAATCTAAATGAAAGTTATTCTTTTAGAAAATATCAGAAAAATTGGATCAATTGGAGAAATAATTGATGTTAAAAGAGGCTTTGCTAGAAACTTTTTGATTTCAAAAAAAAAGGCTCTGTTTGCTTCAAAAGAAAACATAAAAGAAGTTGAAAAAATAAAGCAAGAACTAAATAAAAAAGACCTAGATAAAAAAAAAGAAGCAAAATCAATTCAAGAAAAAATACAAAATAAAATTTATGAAATAAAAAAACTTAGTACTGAAAATAAAGAATTATATGGATCAGTGAAGCCTACCGAAATTTCTAAAATTTTAGAAAGTAATGATAAAGTTCAAATAAATCCTTCTTTAATACAACCTGCTAAAGAAATTAAATCTTTAGGAAGTTTTAATGTATTAGTAAGTTTACACTCTGAAGTTCAAACACAGATTGTAATTAAAGTTGTTTCTCAAGAAGAAATAAAATAATTATACACAATTTTCCCCAGAGTTTTTTAATAATTGTATTTAGATTTTTTTTTTATAATCTTAATCATGGTTCAAACTTTAAATGTTGTGAAAAACAACTTAGAAGAGCTTCCAAATAATATTGAAGCCGAACAGTCAGTAATAGGATCGATTCTTCTTTCAAATGAAATTTTTGATGAAATTAATATGCTTGTTTCAAGTATAAACTTTTATGATCCAATGCATCAAAAAATATTTAAAGCTATAGAAAAATTAATTTACTCAGGATTGCTTGCTAATCCAATTACTCTCAAAAACAATTTTGAAAATGAAAAAGACGAATTAAATATACCTGAGTATCTAGTAAAAATTACTAAATTTTCTGCATCAAGAAGGCAGGCTATAGAATACTCGAAATTAATATACGACCTATATGTTAAGAGAGAATTAATAAAAATTTCTGAAAATGTTATTGATACTGCAAAATTAAATGATTTGGATAATGATGGACAAAAAATAATAGAAGATTATGAAAAGCTATTATTTGATTTAGCTGAAAAAGGTTCTTTTGCTTCTTCGTTAGTTAAATTTGATGAAGCTATGAAACAGACTATAGAAATGGCATCTAATGCTTATAAAAATGAAGAAGGAATTGTTGGAGTTCCCACGGGTTTAACTGACATTGATGATAGATTGGGAGGATTGCACAAATCTGATTTAGTAATAATTGCTGGAAGACCTTCTATGGGAAAAACTGCTCTAGCAACTAATATTGCATTTAATGCTGCAAAAAAAATTCAAGACGATGGAAAAAAAACATCTATTGCCTTTTTTTCTCTTGAAATGTCTTCTGAGCAATTATCAACTAGAATCTTGGCAGAACAATCAAGAATTAAATCTAATGATATAAGAAGAGGAAAAATCTCTGAAGACCAGTTTGATAAATTTATTGAAACTTCAAAAAATATATCTGAATTACCTTTGTATATTGACGAAACTCCAGCTATTTCTATTGCAGCCTTAAGCAATAGGGCCAGAAGAATAAAAAGATTGTATGGATTGGACATGGTAGTGATTGACTACATTCAGTTAATGAGTGCCTCAAATTATAGAGACGGTAGAGTTCAAGAAATTTCAGAAATCACTCAAGGCCTGAAGGCATTAGCAAAAGAACTTTCGGTGCCTGTTCTTGCATTATCTCAATTATCTAGAGCCGTAGAACAAAGAGATCTTAAAAAACCTCAACTTTCTGATTTAAGAGAATCGGGCTCAATAGAACAAGATGCTGATGTTGTCATGTTTGTTTACAGAGAAGCATATTATTTGGAAAAACAAGAACCAAGACCAGCTACTGTTGAACATGCGGAATGGCAGGCTAAAATGAACGAAGTTTCAAATTTAGCAGAAATTATAATTGGAAAACAAAGACATGGACCGACTGGCAATATTATGCTTGAATTTGAAGCAATGTTTACCAAATTTAAAGATATTAAAAATAATTAATTTAACTTATATAAGCTAATATTAGATGTTAGCTAATTTTTATCAAAAAAATGTTATACATAAACCAAAAGTAATTTTTACATTATTATTAATTTTTTTAGTTGGATTTGGTTATTATTCAAAAAACTTTAGATTAGATGCCTCATCAGAAACTCTTTTAATTGAAGGAGATCCTGATTTAAAATATTTAAATGAAATAACAGATAGATATGGAACGCGAGACTTCTTGGTGCTTACCTATTCTCCACAAGAAAGTATGATTTCCTCATCTTCAATAGATAACTTGAGGGATTTGAAAAATAAAATTGAAAATTTGAATTGGGTCCATAATGTAATTACACTTTTAGACATACCTCTCTTGAATGTTGCTAACAAACCTTTAATTGAAAGACTTCAAAATTATTCCACATTAAATGATGATAATATTGATAGAGAGAAAGGTTTTGATGAAATCTTAAATAGTCCTGTATTTAGAAACTTTGTAATCAGTGAGGATGGAAAAACAAGCGGAATTATTGTTTATTTAAAATCAAATAAAGTAATAAAAAAATTTAAAAATAATCAAGAACTAGAAGAATATAAAGATAATATAAAAAAGGAAAATCATAAAAATATCTTAGAAATTAGAGAAATTATCAACAATTTTAATAAAGAAATCAAAATTCATCTAGGCGGCATACCAATGATAGCTGACGATATGATGACTTTTATAAAAAACGACATTGTTGTTTTTGGCTTGGGCGTACTTTTGTTTATAATTGCTACTCTTTGGTTGGTTTTTAGAAAAATAATCTGGATTATTGTTCCTATAAGTAGTTGTTTTTTTTCTATAATCATTATGATGGGTTTTCTCGGATTGTTAGGTTGGAAGGTAACAGTTATATCGTCCAACTTTATAGCTCTAATGTTAATTTTAACTATGGCAATGAATATCCATATGAGCACTAGGTTTTTACAATTAAGAAAACAATTTCCAGAATTGAAAAAATCAAAAATTATTTTAATGACAGCTGAAAAAATGTTTTGGCCTATACTTTACACTGTCTTGACAACTATATGTGCATTTTTATCTTTGATTTTTAGTGAAATAAAACCAATTATTGATTTTGGTTGGATGATGACTTTTGGTTTAATTACATCATTTATTATTACATTTACTCTTCTACCAACACTATTAAATTTTGTTGGAAATACCAATTTTGCTATAGCTAAAAATAATGAATCAAAAATTACTTCTTTTTTTGGAAATAAATCAATTAATAACAAAAAAATTATTTTTGGGATTGCTGCTATTGCTATAATTTTAAGTATTGCAGGAATATCTAAATTAGAAGTCGAAAATAGCTTTATAAATTATTTTAATAAAAATACAGAAATCTATAAAGGAATGAAATTAATCGATGAAAAGTTGGGTGGCACAACTCCATTAGAAGTAATCATCAAGTTTCCAAAAAAAGAAGACTCAAAAACAGATGAAGAAGAAGATGATTGGGGTAAAGAAGGCGATAATGATGAAAAATATTGGTTTACTAAAGACAAAATAGATAAAATTAAAAAAGTTCATAATTATTTGGATAGTTTAGGTCCAGTTGGAAAAGTATTGTCCTTTTCTTCTATAATAGAAATAGCAACTCAACTTAACAACAATAAACCTTTGGGGACTCTAGAAATGGGTATTCTTTACTCAAAAATACCAAATAATATAAAACAAGAAATTGTTGATCCTTATATTTCTATTAAAGATTCAGAAGCTAGAGTGAGTTTAAGAATTAAAGATTCTCAAGAAGGTCTACGAAGAAATGACCTTATAAATAAAATTAACTATGATTTAGAAAACAAATTAGGCCTTAAAAAAGAAGAATACAAATTAGGAGGTGTTTTAATATTGTTTAATAATCTACTTCAAAGCCTTTTCAAATCTCAAATACTAACACTTGGATTTGTTATGGTGGGAATATTTATAATGTTTTTAATTTTATTTAGAAATATTAAACTATCATTGATTGGAGTAGTTCCTAATTTTATTGCAGCTTTCTTTATATTAGGCATCATTGGAATGGCAAAAATACCATTGGACATGATGACAATTACGATAGCCGCAATCACAATCGGTATAGCTGTTGATAACAGCATACATTATATCTATAGATTTAAAGAGGAATTTTTTAAAACAAAAGACTACATTAAAACATTAAAAATTTGCCATTCTACTGTTGGCAGAGCCATACTAAATACATCTATTACAATAGTTTTTGGATTTTCAATCCTTGTATTGTCTAATTTTATACCAACAATATATTTTGGAATTTTTACGGGGATAGCAATGCTATTGGCTATGATTTCAGTATTAACGTTACTGCCTACACTCTTGTTGGTATTTAAACCTTTTGGAAATAAGTAAAATAAATGGAAATTATTACAAATTTTTTAAATTTATTTAGCAAGCTTCCAGAATTTGATTTGCTTTATTCATTAATAACTCTGTACTTTCTTTTTCAATGTACAAAAAAAGGTTTTTTATTAAGTCTTCTTTCAGCTTCTAAATGGCTATTAGCATATATTGTTACACTTTTTTTATTTCCTAAAACAAAACCGTATGTAAAAAATATAATCGATAATGAATATATTTTAGATATAGCTCTGGGTGTTGGATTGTTTGTAGTTGTAATATTTATAATTTTGTTAATTAATAAAGGAGTAAGTAAAGCAGTAACTTATTCTGGTCTAGGTAAATTAGACCGAATCTTTGGTTTCTTTTTTGGTTTTATTAAAGGATACGTTGTATCTGTTTGTATATTTGCAACCGCTAGTATTGTTTACGATCACAAAAAATGGGCAATAGACTTAGATCGATCTATAACTTTTCCTTGGGTTGAAAAAGGAAGCAACTACCTTATAAAAGAATTTCCAAATGAAAAACAATACAAAGATACAAAAAAAAAAGTACAAGATTTATAGTTCAAAAATTAAAGAAGAATGTGGAGTTTTTGGTATTAGTAACAATCCTGATGCTTCAACCTTAACTGCTCTTGGCCTTCATGCTCTTCAACATAGAGGACAGGAAGGTTGTGGTATAGTTTCATTTGATGGAAAAAAATACCATTCAGAAAAAAGATTTGGATTGGTTGGTGATAATTTTAATGAAGAAAAAGTATTAAAAAAACTTCCCGGCAATTATGCTATAGGTCATAACAGATATTCAACAACTGGTGGTGCAGCTTTAAGAAACGTACAGCCATTTTTTGCAGATACAAATGCAGGAGGTATTGGAGTAGCCCACAATGGAAACCTGACCAATGCAATAACTTTGAGAAGTAAATTAGTTCAAGAAGGTGCTATTTTTTATACTACTTCTGATACAGAGGTTATTGTTCAGTTAATTGCAAAATCAAAAAGATCAAAAACAATTGATAAAATAATTGATGCAATATTTCATGTCCAAGGAGGATATGCTTTGGTAATGATGACTAAAAATACACTTATAGGATTAAGAGATCCTTTTGGAATTAGACCTTTAGTAATTGGAAAGTTAAAAAACTCATATGTATTTTGTTCAGAAACTTGTGCATTAGATATTATAGGCGCAAAATTTGTTAGAGAAGTAGAAAACGGAGAAATCGTCTACGTAGAAAATGATGAACTAATAAGTTTAAAACCTTTTTCTACAAAAAAAGTTAGACCTTGTATTTTTGAATATATATATTTTTCAAGACCTGACAGTATTTTAAACGGCAAAACTGCTTACGAATATAGAAAAAACTACGGAGCTCAATTAGCAAAAGAAGATGAGCTAGAAGCAGATATAGTTGTTCCCGTTCCGGACTCTGGAAATGCTGCAGCATTAGGTTATGCTCAAGAAAAAGGTATTTCTTTTGATCTGGGATTAATAAGAAACCACTATGTTGGAAGAACTTTTATTGAACCTTCTCAAAAAATTAGAAGTCTAGGTGTAAAATTAAAATTAAATGCAAATTTATCAGTTATTAAAGATAAGAAAATAATTTTAATTGATGACTCTTTAGTAAGAGGAACCACATCTCATAAAATTGTAAAAATGCTATATAATTCAGGAGCCAAAGAAGTTCATTTAAGAATAGCTAGTCCTGAAATAAAATATCCAGATTTTTACGGTGTTGATATGCCTACTAAAAAAGAACTTTTGGCTGCAAATAAATCAGTAAAAGAAATATGCGACTATATTAACGCAAAATCCTTAAAATATTTAACGATTGACGGTCTTTATAAAGCAATGGGCTTTGAAAAAAGAAATAATACTTATCCACAATTGACAGATCATTATTTTACTGGAGAATATCCTGTAAAAATAATTGATGAACTAGGAGAAGAAAAAGTTACACAACTTTCACTTTTGAGTACTGGTTCAAGTAACTAAATATGAAAAAAGTCAGTTTTACTGAAATGAAACATGGGACAAAAGAAGACTATCTTCTTTTAGAAAAACATGAAAAAGATTTTGAAAGAAGAACTGCTGATAGAATTTTAAAATTCTTATCTAGTCTCAATAGTACTCTTGAAGGATATCAAGTTTCGAGATTAGAACATTCTTTACAAACTGCAACAAGAGCTTTTAAAAATGGAGAAAGTGAAGAAATGGTTGTTGCCGCTTTGTTACATGATATCGGAGATGAATTCGCTCCAATGAATCATTCTCAGTATGCTGCAGCGGTATTAAGGCCTTATGTTTCAGAAAAAACTCATTGGATTGTTGAAAAGCATGGATTATTTCAAACTTACTACTCTGCAGAACATTTGGGTGGCGATAAAAATGCAAGAGAAAAATTTAAAGATCATAAATTTTTCCAAGCCACAATAGACTTTTGTGAAAAATACGATCAATCTTCATTTGATCCAAATTACCAATCTATGTCTCTAGAAGAATTTGAGCCAATGGTAAGAAATATTTTTTCAAGAAAACCTTTTTATCATCATTAAGCTTTAGTTCTATAATCTTTTATATGTTTTGGAATACGTTTGTTTTTTCCAAACATGTAATGATTGTCCATTTTTTCTCTATATTTACTAGCAGGAACAGTTAATCCAACTGCCTCCGCAACCTCTCTTATCAACATTGGATTTGCTCCACAACATACTCCCAAATAGTTTATTCCTAAACTATAAGCTTCTTTTGCAAATTGACCAATTTCATATCTGTTGCATTGCATCGGGTCTAGAGCTGTTGGAAAAGTCGTTTCATGAGGTGATTGACAAAAACATCCATTATTATCTGGTAAATTAAAAAAAGTAGGATGGTCTTCAGTTGTTCTATAAGTTGTAGGTAATCCTGCTACATGACATTTTACTGCTTTTCTAATCTCTTTGAGATAAGGCAACATTGTATTTATTCCTCGATGACAATTCATTCCAACAACTTCACCTCCTCTTTGCTCTAATTCTTTACAGGTATCAAGAATAGAAACTTCGTCTCTCATAATATTTTGGCCATATGGAGCAATAGTAATTACAGACGGCAGCCCCGTTTCTTTCATAACTTTCAATGCTGTATAGGCTTCTTCTGCATAATAAAAAGTTTCTCCAATTAATATGTCAGCACCTTCATCAACTGCCCACGCAACCATTTCTCGGAACATTTTTTCAACTTCTAATTGGGATTTTTTATCATCTTTTTTCCAAATGTTTGAATTTGAAATATTTCCTGCCATTAAATTTTCTTCGTCACCTAGTGGACTAGTAGCTACTTCCTTTGCTATTTGTAATGCTGCTCTGTTAAGAGGTTCTAATAATTCCTCTTTTCCAATAACACGCATTTTTTCTCTATGCCCATTATATGTAAAAGCCTGCACAATATCTGAGCCAGCATGTTGAAAATCTCTATGCAAATTTTCTAGAGCTTCTGGGTTCTCCAAAGATACCATTGGAACAAACTCTCCAGACGACATGTATCCTCTTTTTTCTATTTCAAACAAAAAACCTTCGGCACAAATAACTGGGCCTTGGTTTAATCTATCTATTAATCCTCTTTTTTTCATTTTTCCTCCAAAATGTTTGGAGAAAAGAAGCTCAAATATAAACAGAGAGATAAATATAAGCTTCCTCTTCTCCTTTTTAGTGCTTTAGCTTTATGCAAGGTGCACAATATGGTTCAAATACCTGGTTTTTAGTTACTGTTGTGTAAAAAAAAACCACCGTCTAAAGCGGTGGTCATTTGTGATCATTCGCTTTAGCAGGATTTATAAAGCGCTCGCAATTTGACTTAAATCAGCGCTTGTAAATACAATAGCATAATATAAATATTTTTCAATAATTAATCATGACTAATCAACTTAAAAACGAAAAAAGCCCCTATCTTAAACAACATGAGAATAACCCTGTTGATTGGTTTGCTTGGAATAAAGAAACATTACAGAAAGCAAAAAATGAGAAAAAACCTATATTTTTAAGCGTTGGTTATGCAAGTTGTCATTGGTGCCATGTAATGGCTCATGAAAGTTTTGAGAATGAAGAAACTGCAAAAATAATGAATGAAAAGTTTATAAACATAAAGGTCGATCGTGAAGAAAGACCCGATTTAGATTATGTTTTTCAAAGAAGTCTTTCAATACTTACCGGAACACAAGGTGGTTGGCCATTATCAATGTTCTTAGATGAAAATGGCGTTCCTTTTACTGGAGGAACCTATTTTCCTCCAACAGAAATGCAAGGACGTCCTGATTTCAAAAAAGTATTAAATAATGTTTCAGATGTTTATAAAGAAAATAGAGAAAAAATAATTGCACAAGCTGCTCAGATGCAAGATATTTTTTCCAAAATTAATCAAAGATCAGCTGTATTAAACCAACCATTAGAACCATTTGTAGAAAAAATTATATCTTATCTTGATGAAGAGCATGGAAGTTTTAAAGGGGCTCCTAAGTTTCCCCAATTTTATATGTTTGATGCTATCTTTTATTTTTATTTGAAAACAAATAATCAAAAATATTTAACACCAGTAGAAACATTATTATCTAATATTTCTTCAAAAGGAGTTTATGATCAATTAGAAGGTGGTATTGCTAGATATTCTGTTGACGAAAAATGGATTATTCCACATTTTGAAAAAATGTTGTACGACAATATTCAGTACGTAAATCTTTTAACTAGATTTTATCAAAAAACTAAAAAAAAATATTTTAAAAAAAAACTTATACAAACAATTAATTTCCTAAATAAAGAATTTAAAAATAACGAAAATTTATATGGTTCTGCTTATGATGCAGATAGTGAAGGTGTTGAAGGAAAGTATTATGTTTGGTCATACGATGAATTAAAAAATCTTCTTCAAAATGATTTGTCTTTATTTGAAAAAAAATATGAAATTTCAAATACAGGAAATTTTGAAGGAAAAAACATATTAATTGAGTCAAACAAAGAAATTACAGAAGAAGAAGAAAATAAAATTGTTGAAATTGAAAAAAAACTTATTCAAGAAAGACAAAAGAGAATTAAACCATTTTTTGATAATAAATCACAAACAGATTTAAATGCTTTTCTTTTAGATACTCTAATTAATGCCTCTATTGTACTAGAAGACAGTAAACTTAAAAATGATGCTTTAGATGCTTTAAAAATCTTAAGTGAAAAATTATCTAAAAAAATTTATCATTGTTATAATTCTAGTGAAATAGACGTATTTTTAGAAGATTACGTCTATTATGCTATGTTGTTAATTACAATATATGAGGTTGATGGTGATGAAAGATCACTCGAAAAATCAATTACTATAATGAAAGAAATATGGGAAATCTTTTATAATAAAGATTCTCAATTATTACAAAAAAACATAATTAAAGAGAACGATCTTTTTGCCAGTCCTATTGACATAAATGATAGCAATATTCCAAACGGAAATAGCGTATATTTAAGCTTGTGTAATAAACTTTACACAATCACAAATGATAAATTTTGGAAAGATAAAGTTGAAATTCTAAAAAAATCATTCCATCAAGTGCTTAATTCATTTTATTCTCAGATGTTTAGTTTTATTAAAACTTTAGATTTATGTGAAGATAATATTTCATTTACTTTTTTTGGGAAACCTGAATCAATAAAAGAAATAAAAAATGATTTACAAAAAAACTATTTGGGTAGAGCAACATTTGTTTATAAAAATGTAGATGAATCAGACGGAAGTATTGTGGTATGTAAAAACCAAACTTGTTCCAAAAAATTAAAAAATCTAGCTGAAGTTAATAATTATATAGAAAGTAAATTCTAATGTTTAAAAATTCAACCAACCAACAAAAAGGTTCTTTATTAGCGTTTGTGGCTGTTATGTTACTTACACCAGACTCATTGTTAATAAGATTGTCTAATATAGAAACTTGGGGAATGTTGTTTTACAGAGGTGCTATACCCTTTGTGGTTGTTTTAATTGGACTATTATTATTTTACAAAAGTAATTTTTTAAAAGCTTTAATAGGTATTGGTTATCCTGGGATATTTTATTTTATAAGTTTCTCTGCTTGTAATATTACTTTCCTAATATCAATACAAAATACCAATGTTGCCAATACATTGGTAATGATTGCCCTAGCTCCAATGCTTTCGGCTATATTAGGTGCTATATTTTTGAAAGAAGCACCTGATAAAAAAACATGGATAGCTATACTGGTTACATTTTTTGCATGTATATACATATTTTACGACTCTCTTAAATTAGGCAATCTTTATGGTGACTTATTTGGTTTTATAACGGCGCTTGGTTTAGCTTGTAATGCAACACTTGCAAGATACGCTAAAAATAGAGATCTAGTTCCTTCGGCTGTCATAGGTAAATTGTGTGTTGCTATTTTTGCATTTTTCTTTGTAGAAAGTTTCGAATTGATAGGAAGAGATTTATTCTACGTACCTTTAATGTGTGTAATGTGTGTCGCCATACCTTTTGTTTTGGTAACTATAGCTCCAAGATTTATAACTGGCGCTGAAGTTAATCTCTTCTTTTTACTAGAAACTATACTTGGACCAATCTGGGTGTGGCTTGTAATTAACGAGCAGCCTAGTTTGGAAACCATAATAGGAGGTTCTATAATTATATTAACAATCGCAACTCATTCATTCTTAGCCTTAAAAAAAACATAATAAAAAACTAACTACTTGCTTTTTTATACAAAAGGCATAGTCACACAAAAATGGGAAATCTTATTAAAAATTCTTGGGCACTTTTTCTTGGTTATGGTGTTCTTATAATAGCGCATGGTTTACAGGGTAATTTATTAGGACTAAGAGCGGTCTTGGAAAATTTCAATATTATAGCAACAGGCGCTCTAATGTCTGGATATTTTATAGGATATTTTGTTGGTGCAAATGTTGTTCCAAATTTAGTAGGTAAAGTTGGACATATTAGAGTTTTTGCTGCTTTTGCTTCAACAGCATCTTTAAGTATTTTGCTGCATTCAGTTATTGTTGATCCATATGTTTGGATATTTGGAAGATTTATGACTGGCTTCAGTATTATAAGTATATTTGTAGTTGTTGAAAGCTGGCTTAACGATAGAGCAACTAATAAAACACGTGGAAAAGTTTTATCAATTTATATGATAATAACTTTTGTGGGAATTGGTTTAGGAACTCTTCTTTTAAATTTTAATAATCCAAAAAATTATGAACCGTTCATTTTAGTTTCGTTACTACTATCCATTGCATTAGTGCCTATACTTCTTACAAAACGTAAACCACCGACTTTTAAAAAAACATCTCGAATTAAAATAAAAGAATTATATAAAATTTCTCCTCTTGCAACATTTAGTATGTTTTGTGTAGGATTTATTCATCCAGCAATATTTACAATGGGTGCGGTTTTTGGAGCTTTAATGAATTTTTCAGTTTTAGAAATTTCTTTATATTTATTTTTAATTACACTTTCAGGAGCTATATTCCAGTGGCCAATAGGATATTTATCGGATCGTTTTGATAGAAGATTTATATTAATTATTACAGCGTTATTAGGCTCTGTATTAACAGTTTTATGTTATTTTTCTGTTTCAGTGTCGCCGGACTTTATAAATCTATCTTCTAATTGGAAAACTGTACTTCAACATATTACTAATCATAGAATGTTGTTTTATATATTTATAAGTCTTTATGCGGGGATGTCTCTACCATTGTTTTCCCTTAATCTTGCTTATGTAAATGATTTTTTACCAAAAGAAAAATTTGTATCTGCGGGTGCTGGTATGCAAATCATATTCGGACTAAGTGCAATGTCTGCTCCGTTTGTGTGTTCATTTTTTATGAGACATTTTGGTCCTAACGGTATATTTATTTTTTTATTTATTTTTCAAACTTTAATTGGTGTATTTGGAATTTATAGAATGACCAGAAGATCAACTGAAGAAAATCCTGATAATACATTTACACCAATGCCAAGAAATATTACACCGCTAGGTATGGAGTTAGATCCTGATGCTGGTGTAGATTTATCTAGTAAGGAAAATCAAAATTAATTTGCATCAAGAACAGCATGTAAGAATTGTTTTGTTCTTTCGTTTTGTGGATCACCAAATAATTTTTCAGGAGGTCCTTGTTCAAAAATTTTACCGTCATTAAAAAAACAAACCCGATCCGATATTTCTCTAGCAAAACCCATTTGGTGAGTAACCATTATCATGGTTAAATTATGTTCTTTGTTTAATGATCTAATAACGTTAAGAACTTCTCCAACAACTTCTGGGTCTAAAGCTGAAGTAATTTCATCTAAAAGCATAACTTTTGGTCTCATTGCTAGCGCTCTGGCTATCGCTACTCTTTGTTGTTGACCTCCAGATAGTCTTGAAGGATGTTGATCTTTTTTGTCAGTTAACCCAACTAATTCAAGCAAATCAAGAGCTCTTTCCTCGGCTTCTTCTTTTTTCATTCCAAGCACTTCTACTGGTGCTTCAATGCAGTTTTGTAGAGCTGTCATATGGGGAAAAAGATTAAATTGTTGAAATACCATTCCAATTTTTGAACGTCTTTCTCTTAAATATTTTTCATTAGCTTCAACTTGTTTGCCATTTAAATTCATATGTGTAAGAGTTTCACCATCTAAATGGATAACTCCTCCATTAATTTTTTCTAAAGTCATTAAAACTCGTAGAACTGTTGTTTTGCCTGATCCTGATGGCCCAATAATTGAAACCATTTCATTTTTTTTGATATCCAAATTAAGTTTGTCTAAAACTACTAGGTCGCCATATTGTTTTGTTACTTCTTCAAATTTTACTATTATTTCATCAGAATTTTTATTTTCCATAATATTAATCTATTATTGTTTTATTTTTCCTTGAGCTACATTTACAGTTCTCTCTAATTTTCTTACCCACATTGCGGCAGGAATAGAAAGAATTAAAAATATTATACCAACCATTGTGTAAGGTTCCAAGTATCTATAATTGTATCCTCCTACTGCCGTTGCTGCATGAAATAGTTCTGCGACACCAATTGTCGATAACAAAGGAGTATCTTTAAAAATTCCTACTAAATAATTTCCCATACCTGGAATTGCTATTGGAAAAGCCTGAGGTAAAACAATTTTTCTATAAGTATAAGTTGTGGAAAAGTTTAGTGCTCTACATGCTTCCCACTGAGCTTTTGAAACACCTTCCAAAGCTCCTCTGTAAACTTCAGAAAGGTAAGTTCCAAAATGAAGTCCAATTGTAATCATCCCACAAAGCCAAGCTGATAAAGTTATTCCAAATTGAGGTAAAACAAAATATACAAAAAATAACTGTATCAAAAGTGGTGTTGAACGAATAAATTCAACTATTTCTCTGTTTATTCCATTTATAATTTTTGATGGTGTTCTTTGACCTAATAAAAAAAATAAACCAACAACAAGAGCTATCGCATATCCTACTCCCGCAGCAATTATAGTATTTAAAGTTGCCCATAACATATTCGGCAATATTTCGTATGCAAAATCCCATCTAAAACCCATTTCCATAATATTAAGCCTTTCCTCTTCCAACTTTTCTTGCAGCTAAAACTTCTAGCCATCTTAAAAAAGGTACAAGTGCAAAGCGAGCTATAATATAGTAAATTAATAAAGCTGTTCCAAAACATTGAGCTGAAAGCCAAGTAATTGAATTAATTTGTTTCGCTTCAAAAGTTAAATCAACTACTGTAACAAGCGCAACTAATGCAGTAGCTTTTAAAAGTTCTACAGTTAAATTTGCTGCAGGTGGCAAAATAATTGGAAATATTTGTGGAATAATTATTCTTTTAATTCTTTTTGCAGGACTAAAATTAAGGGCATGCGCGGCTTCCCATTGTCCTTTGGGGACAGCTAATATTCCTCCTCTTACTATTTCAGCTCCATAAGCTCCAAAATTCATTCCCAGGGCAACAACTCCTGCAACAAAAGCTTCTAATGAAAGCCCAAAAAAAGGCAAAACATAATAGACCCAAAACAGTTGGACTAATAATGAAGTTCCTCTAAAAAATTCTATATATACAGTAGCTATTCCTTGAATAATTAGATTTTTGGATAAACGCATCAAACCAAAAATCATAGAAATAATTACATATAAAATCATAGAACATATCAAAACCTTTATAGTAGTGACTGTTCCTAGAAGTAATGTCGTCCCGTGTTCAGCTAAAAATGCAAAATAGCTCACTGTATTACCTTAAATTAATTTAAAAAAAATCAGGCGACTTTATTTTTAAGTCGCCTGATTAATAATTATATTTTTAATACTACTTAGTTGAACAAGCCCACTCTGTAGTCATATCTGGAGGAGGAAGTTGAGCTTTATCATACCCATACTTACCAGCTCTCTCTAACATTTTACCTGGATTAGCTAAAACTTTAGCTAAAGCAGCATTGAATGCTTCTCTGAATTTATCATCACTTTTTCTAAAACCAATTCCGACAACGTTTACAGTTTCTTTTGGCATAGCCTTAGGATCAGTTACTTCAAATGCACCACCAGTTTTTTCTTCATGCTCTTTTGCGCCAAAAAAAGTTTGAACTGCCGCATCAGCTCTTCCTGCTTTCATAGCTGCAAGTATTCCTACTTCACCTTCTACTAATAACATTTGACTATCAGGTACGCCAAATTTTTTAGCAGCTTCTACGGTATTGAAACCAGTACCGGTAACAAGTGTAGCTCCTGTTCTAACAACGTCTGCATAATTATTAATTCCTTTAGGATTTCCTTTAGGAACCAACATTGCATCACCAAATACTCCTATTGGATCAGAAAAGTCTATATTTTCACATCTGCTTTTTAAAATATACATACCTCCAGTTATCATGTCTGAACGATCTGCATTAATTCCTGGAATTAAACCTGACCACTCAAAAACTTTGGTTTCGTGCTCTGTAATTCCCATTTCTTCAAGTACTGTTAATGCTATCATGTTAACAAATCCTAAAGCTTCACCATTATCGCCAGCATAAGCCCATGGCACAGCAGTACCAAAACCAAGTCTCAACTTGTGTCCATCCGCAAGTCTTTCAGTTAATGTTTTAGCGCTAACTGATGAAATGCTGAAAAGAAGAACAAGTAAAACTGTAAACAATTTTATTAATCTACTCATTTTTTTCTCCCTAATTAAGTTAATCGGAGAGTAAATCAAAATAGAAGATATTTGTACAGTCTCAAAAATACAATTGCAGGTTGATTAAAATAAATTTTTATGTGTTAACTTCTATTTTGTTTCCAACTTCTATATTTCCATTGCTTACTGCAGCTAAATAAATTCCCATATCAAAGTGATTATAAGTTTTTTTTAATGATTGTAGTAAATTTAAAGAATTATCATCTGTTTTTGGTTTTAAATTTATAGCAACACATCTTGGAATATTTTTTTCAACTTTAAAAGAAACGTTGTTTATTTTAATAATTTTTCCTATCCAATTACGTTCTTCCCAAGCTTCGATTCCATCCACATAAAAATTTGCTCTAAATCTTTGAAGCTCAATTTTTTCATTAATTTTATTTTCAAAATCTTTAATGCTATTCAGATTAATTAGGGACATTGAGTTAAAAACATTGTTTGAGTGAGAGGTGTCATAAAATGGAAAGTCGGTATTTTTTAATAAAAAAATAGGCTTTATTAATGAATTTTCTAGCTCCATTAATCTATTTGAAAGCTGCAATCTCTCATTTTGATCATCCGCAGATATTGATATTAAATCTTTATTATCTTGAGTAAGAGTTAATATTTTATTTTTGTAAGAAAAATTATATTTATTTAAAATAGGTGAGTTTTTTAATGTTAAAAAATTATTTAATTTTCTTTCATTGGGATTTTTTTCAATTATTTTTGCTTTTTCTAAATCGACACTTCTTGAAAAAGCAAACATTCTATCATTAGCCATCCCAAGATTTTTTGTAATATCACATTTCTCTATACTTTGAAAAGACACAGATTTGACTGGACAATAATGTATAGATGAAATTGTACAATTCATATATTCTTGAAAAAATTTTATTCAAAAAACAATATGACTTATTTAACCTCAAATCAACTCAAACAATATAATGACGAAGGTTATGTTTCTCCTGTGAATGTTTTGACTAAAGATGAAGCCAATGAAATTAGAAATGAAATTGAATTTATTGAAAATAAATGGCCTAAAGAACTAGAAGATTCTGGTAGAAATTATGTTCACTTAATTTCTCCAGTATTTGATAAAGTTTCACATAATGAAAAAATTCTAAATGCAGTTGAAAGCATAATTGGAAAAAATATTTTAGTTTGTGGAACTACTCTTTTTATTAAAAACCCATCAGAAAAAGGATTTGTAAGCTTTCATCAGGATGCAAAGTATATAGGATTAGAGCCTTACAATTGGGTAACTGCGTGGATAGCGATAACGGATACAAGCGAAGAAAATGGTTGCATGAGAATGTGGGTAGGTTCTCATAAAGATGGTTTAAAAGAACATAATCAAAAATTTGACGAAGGTAATTTATTAACTAGAGGTCAAACAGTAGAAAATGTTCCATTAGAAGAAACTAAACCAGTTGTTTTAAAAGCAGGACAAATGTCTTTGCATCATCCTAAAATAGTGCATGGCTCTGGTTTAAATCATAGCAAAGATAGAAGAATTGGTTTTGTTATTCAAAGTTACATAGGTAGTGATGTCGATCAAGTTTTAGGCAAAATGTATGTTCAAAAAGCAAGAGGTGAAGATAATTTTAAATATCATGAATACGCTCCAAGGGCTAAGCAACTAATGGATTCTAAAAATGTTGAAGTTAGAAGAAAAGCAAACGACGAATTAAATAAAATCTTCTATAGTGGATCAAAAAAAATAGGTAAATATTAAATGAACAAGCCTCTAAAAATAGGTGTAATGGGTATCGATCATGGCCATATATTTGACATGCTTGATGAAATGTTAAAAGAAGGTTGTGTTTGCGAAAGCTGGTGGACAGATGGCTCTCCCTTAACCTTAAAAGAATTTAATAAAAAATATCCAAAAATTAAAAGAGTTGATGAAAAATTACAAATTTTAGAAGATCAAAGTATTGATATGATTTTAATATCATCTATTCCAAAAGATAGAGCTAGTCTTGCTATTCAAGTAATGAATGCTGGTAAAGATGTTATGGTGGATAAGCCAGGCTGTACAACTTTAAATCAATTAAGTGATCTCAAAAAAACAGTTAAAGATTCAGGTAAAATATGGTCTGTAAATTTTTCAGAAAGGTTTCATGTTGCGGCAGTTGCAAAAGCTGAGGAATTAGTAACTGAAGGTAAGATAGGCAAAGTAAAACAAACAATTGGCACAGGTCCGCATAGACAAGGGAATTATGAAAGACCTGAATGGTTTTATGATCGTGAAAGTTATGGTGGAATTATTACCGATATAGGTTCACACCAAATTCACCAATTTTTAGTTTTTACAAATTCAAATGAAGCAAAAATCAACCATGCATTAGTAGAAAATACTACAAAAAAAGAACTACCTGGCTTTCAGGATTTTGGTGAAGTTAATTTAACTGGAAATGGTGGGCATTGTTATGTTCGTCTTGATTGGTTTACTCCAGATGCACTTCCAACTTGGGGAGATGGTAGATTATTAATACTTGGAGATAAAGGTTTTATAGAAATAAGAAAGTATACCGATCTAGCAAAATCTGAAAAAGGTAATCATTTGTTTTTAGCAAACAATAATGAGGTTAAACACATTGATTGTTCTGCTGTTAAACTTCCCTACTTCAGTAATTTAATTCATGATGTTTTAAATAGAACTGAGACTGCATGTCCACAAGAACTAACCTACCTTTCAATGGAACTTGCAATAAAAGCTCAAGAACAAGCTGAAAAAAAATGAAAAAATATCAAGTTGGAGTAATTGGAACCAATATAGGAGCTAAACATTTTGAGGATTTTCAAAAAGTATCTGAGAGATTTAATATTCATACTTTGTGTGGTTTAACAAGAGAAGCTATTGATAAAATTTTACATTCAAACAATAAAACAAAAGTTTCTCTTAATTTTGATGATGTTTTAAAAGAAAAAGAAATTGATATTATTGATATTTGTCTACCACCTCATTTACATTTTTCTGCTTGTAAAAAATCATTAGAGACAGGAAAGCATGTTATTTGTGAAAAACCATTAGTATCTAGTTTAAAAGAAATAGATGAACTAGAAAAAATTAGTAAAGAAACAGGTAAATTTATATTTCCAGTTTTTCAATATCGATATGGTTTAGGATTTTCTAAATTTAAAGCACTAATTAAATCAGGTCTTGTGGGCAAACCCCTTGTTGCATCATTAGAAACACATTGGAATAGAGGAAAAGATTATTATTCTAAACCTTGGAGAGGAACTTGGGAGGGCGAACAAGGTGGTGCAATATTAAGTCATTCAATTCATATTCATGATTTAGTAAGTATGATTTTAGGTCCAGTTTCAAATGTATTTGCAAAATTAACAACTAGAGTAAATGATATTGAGGTTGAAGACTGTGCCGCTCTTTCAATTGAGATGTCAAATGGATCTTTAGTTACAAGCTCTATTACACTTGGAGCAGCAAATGATACTAGTAGACTTCGATTTTGTTTTGAGGGATTAACAGTAGAGTCTGGAGCTTCTCCAGACAAACCCTACAATCCTGCTGATGATAAATGGAAATTTTTAGCAAGAGCGCCCATAACACAAAATCAAATTGATGAAGTATTATCAAAAATAAAGAAACCTAAGTCCTGGTATGCAGGCATGTTTGATGAAATTGCAAATAAGTTAGATGGTTTACCAAGCGATGAAGTGACTCTATTAGATGCTAGGAAATCATTAGAATTTGTTACAGCTGTATATGATTCATCAAGACAAAATAAAAATATTAAACTCCCAATAGATAAAGATAATCCTTTGTATAATTCTTGGTTACCAAAAGATGAATAAAGAAAACGCAAGTAAACTCTGGAAAATTATTCAGGAAGCTGGTGATTATTTACGGGATTAGAGGTTCAACCTAATCCACATTAAGCTGCATTAAACTACAGCACTTATGCGGATATTAAAAAGTTAACTTAAAATAAATCGCTTAAAGACTCATCAATTTAATTAAAAAACTAGAAATGAAACTAGAAATATTTTAGATAAATTAATAATGAAAAAAATTGTAATTTATATTCTTTTAATTTTTTTAAATTTAAATATTGCCAATAGCAACGAAAGATCAGAAAAAGAAATTAAATTAGGTGTATTTTTAGATGACCTAAATGATATTGGAAGTTTTGAAAAAATTGATTTTTCTCCAATAGGTATGTTTCCAGAAACAGCAACTGGTTTTTATAAAAAACAAACAATTGCTAACAAAAAATTTATTAAAATATTTATAACTCAAAAAGGATTAATGGAAAAATATACAGATAGAGTCATCTTAGGAATGGCATATTTTGAATATTTTTATATGCAACAATTAAAAGAAAACAAAAAATCACTTGAAATATTCGAGATAAAATATCCCAAAGTAAATGCAGCAACTAAAAGAAATTTAAAAAAATTATACGGGCTAAGTAAAGCAAAAAAATCAATGAGAGAGGCGCTAGGTCTTACTTTATATGATAGTCCTGAAACAGCTATTAAAAGATATTACACTTTGTACAAGCTTTTAAATCAGGCTGAAATTAAAACTATAAAAATTTCTAAAGAAGAAAAAAAATCAATAAAAATACATAATAAAATCTCAAAAAATATATCCAAATTAAAATCTCTTACTGAGGATAGAATAAATATGAGATTGAGTGAAAAAAAATTTGATAAGGAATATAATAAAATTTTTAAAGCTTTATCGAAGGATTTAAAGAAAAATAGAGACAACAAAGATTATGAGCTTTTAACTTCATTTGTCATAGAAATTGAAAAATTAAGAGATAAGAATCTCGAAGCGTTATTAAGTGGATACAAGATTTCAGAATTTGTGCTTCAAAATATAAAAAAAGACAAAATACCAAAAAAATTTGAACAAGATTTATCAAATGCTAATTTTGATGACTTTCAACAAGAAGAATTAGAAATATTAGGAAAAATAACTAAATCGATGAAACTTAATAAAAATATTAAATCAAATGACATTCAGCTACATATATTAAATTTAGAAAATTCTAATGTTCCAGTAAATAGATTTTTAAATGTATATAAGGATGAGCTAAATGTAAAATTAGATACTATAAACCTTATGGTTGCTTCAGCTACTGAAATGAAAGATTGGAAACTTAGTGATTGGGCTAATGCTTGGAAAAATCCTATTCCAAAATCAATCGTTGATGAAGCTGGAATTGAAATAACTTTGTCTAAAGATGAAATTGAGTCAATAAAAGCACAACTAGCTATGAAAAATTTTAAAGAACTAATAGATTTAGAAGAGTTTAACAATTTGATTAAAACTAATTCTGATAATTTTTCACAAATTGGAAATGATCTAACTTTAAATACGCAGTCATTCGAATTTTCTTTTACACTTGATGATTTTGCTAGATCTTTTGGTGATGCTTATGGAATAGATATTAATAACTATTCTGACTTAACAGATTTAGCAAACGCACAACATGGTGCTAACTGGTCTGTTGAAGAATATGCTTCGGCCTATCAAGATAATGTAGATATTATCAATGCGCTTCAATCAGGCTCTATAAGCTCTTTTGATGCTGGTCAAATAGCAGCTGCTGCTAATAGTAGTCTTCAAGAGGTAGCTGATACTATTAGGGCCGCAACATCTGCTGGTGTTTCAGTAGATCTAGAAGCAACAGCTCAAGGTTTAGGTTATAGTAGTTTCGCAGACGCAGTTTCAGCATACAATGAACAACATGGAACAAATTATACTGTTGATGAAGCAAAAGAGTCTTTGGGACAATAAATTCTATTATAGGATTTTAAAGGATACTAGAAATGAAACTAGAAATATTAGAGATAAATCATTATTTGAAAGTGAATGAACAAAGAAAACGCAAGTAAACTCTGGAAAATTATTCAGGAAGCTGGCGATTATTTGGAAGGTCAACTTCCAGAACATCCAAATCATCCAAAAGGAAGAAATCCTTATGCCCATGTAGCTATTTGTGTAAAAAGTAAATTTAATGCAAGTTATAAAGATATTGAAGATGAAAAATTTAATGAAGTTATAAAATATATTGAATTTTTAAAAAATAATCCAAACTAATCATTGTTTGGGAAAATAGTCTTTTAATTTTCCTTCTCTATATACGTCCGCTGTACAACAATGAAGACCGCCACCAAAAGCATAAGCATCTCTAAGTTCAACAGGAACTACTTCCATTCCTAGTTTGTCTAATTGTTCAGCTTGATAAACTTCACTTTTTTCAACACATACTGTTTTTGAATCTAAAACTAATACATTCATTGATAACCAAACTGAAGAATAGCATAAAGGAGGGGGTGAATTGTGAGCAGGTTGAGCAGAATCAATTATTTCCCAGCCGTTATCTTCAAAAAGTTTTCTTTGTTCTTTAGGAAGTTTTCTTTGAGGATTATTAATTATTAAACCTTCTTTGATAGGTGTGAAAGTAGCATCTATATGAATAGGATATGGATCTCCTGGGAAATTAACAGCATGAACTCTGTGATCTTTGTAATGTCTTTTTATCCAATCTATTCCTTTAAGATTTGTTGTAAATCCATGTTGTACTACTAAATCTTTTCCAAATCTCAATACGTCAGCGGCATCAAATAGAGGTTCTTCTTCTGTTGTCACAAAAAATTTATTTTCAGTCCATTCCAATCTTTTTTGAATCCCAATTTTGTCTGACAAATAGTCTTTTCTATAATCTGCATCAGTTAATCTTGGTTTTGGTGCTGATTCATGACGCATATTAGGGTCCGAATTATAATATTTTTTTAATAAAGGTCTGTAGCATAAGTATTCAAACCATCTGCATCTATAACTCATAGTCGCTTCTAAAATTTCATTCCCAACAGTTAACAAAACATCTCTTGGGGGCATGCAACCAAACATGGTTTCGGATTCCCAATCAGGAGTGGATGTTTTTTGATTAAAATTTATTGGATCTGGTCTATCAACTTTAATGCCCCTTTTTATTAAAATATTTGAAAAATCATCAAGTAATTGATTAGCTTTATCAACGGTGTCTTTAGTTCTAGGACCAAACTGTCCTCTCATATCAGAATCTTCTGGAACTTTAGCATCTAAAGCTGGTTCAGGTGCTGGTATACATGTTCCGTCGGCTTTTCCTACTATGACATGTTTTAAAGGATCCCACTCATTCCAACTGTTAACTATAATTTTCTCTTCGCTCATTTAATTTTTTATTACATTATTTTCTGGTCCAAAAGGAAATTTGGTAATATTGTCTGCATCATCATCCTTAATAACCAGAATATCGTGCTCTCTATAGCCTCCTGCCCCAGGCTTTCCTTCTGGTATCATTATCATAGGCTCCATTGATATAACCATATTTTTTTCTAAAACAGTTTCTACATCTTCTCTTAATTCAAGACCTGCTTCCCTGCCATAAAAATGTGAAAGTACACCAAAAGAATGTCCATAACCAAAAGTTCTATATTGTAAATAACCTAATTGAGCAAACAAATCATTTAACTCTTCACAAATTTCAGAACATTTTGCTCCCGGCTTAATTAACTCCAACCCTCTCTTATGAACTTTTATATTTGCCTCCCAGGCTTTTAGAGATTCATCATCTACATGATTAACAAATAATGTTCTTTCAAGAGCTGTGTAGTAACCAGAAATCATCGGAAAAGTATTTAAAGACAAAATATCACCAGAAATAAGTTTTCTATTTGTTTTTGGATTGTGGGCTCCATCAGTATTTATTCCTGACTGAAACCAAACCCAAGTATCCATATATTCTGCATTGGGATAGATTTTAGCAATTTCTCTTTCCATCCTATCTCTTCCGGCAATAGCAATTTCTAATTCGCTCTGTCCAACTTTTATATGTTTTACTATTTCTTCAGCACCCAGATCGGCTATTCTTGCTCCATTTTTAATGATATTTATCTCTTCTTGAGATTTTATCATTCTAAGATTCATTAATTCTTTTGAAATATCTTTAAAATTGGAAAAGCTAAAAATAGAATTCAATTTTTCTTTTATATCCAAGGTAATATGATCATTCTCAATACCAACAGTTTTAGGAGGATCATCTCTTCCAATTATTGATACTATTGCTTTTAAAAAATTATCTTTTTTCCAATCTGTATAAATTATATTTTCACAATATGATCTTCTCCATGGTTGGCTTGCGTCTATATTTGCCGAAATGGTAACTATTTTATTTTGTGTTATTAAACATCCGTAAGGCCTTCCAAAAGAACAATAAATAAATCCAGTGTAATAAGCTATATTATGCATAGAGGTAAGAATTGTCATATCAACATTATTATTTGACATGATTGTTCTTATTTTTTCTAAACGATTTTGATATTCCTTATCAGTAAAAGGTAATTTTACTTTTGATCCATTTTTAAGTTCAAAAAAATCTGGCCTTTCCATTTAATTTAAACCAATGAATCTCCTGTTGCTTTGCATTATTAAACTATAATAAAATATAGCTATAAAAATAAAGAAACCTCCTATTATAGTATTTGTTGAAGGCACCTCATTAATGCCTAACCAAGGTAACCAAACCCAAAATATTCCTCCAATAACTTCTGTTAAAGATAAAAGTGTTAAATCGGCTGCAGGTATATTTTTCGATCCTATTGAATATAAAATAAGACCCAAACAGACTAGAGTTCCATGGGTAGCGAATAAAGCTTCATTTTTTCCACTAGATAAAAAGTTAGCGTCATTCATTGAAATCATCACTGTAGAAAATAAAAAACAAAATAAGCCGGCAACTGCAACTGTAGTAAATTTTGGTGTTTCTACCCTCCATCTTAAACTAACAGAAAATATTGAAAATCCAAATGCTGAAGCCAAACCTAAAATTAGACCTATTAAAGAATTTTTTTCAGAATTACCCAATGCCATAACAGTTATGCCAAAAGTAGCGACAAATATTGATATCCAAACAGTTATTGAAATTCTTTCTTTTAAAAATAAAAAACCTAGAAGTGCCGTTATAAAAGGCATTGCCGCTAGACATAATAAAGTAACTGCGGCTGTAGTATTTGTTATTGACCAAATAAATGTGATCATAGCAGTTCCAAGTCCTATACCTCCAATTAATCCTGCAAAACCAATTTTTAGATAATTTTTATAAAAATTTAAACCTTCTTCCAAATATAGATAAATATTTAACAACAAAAAAATAACCATGCCTCTTGTAAATAAATATTGCCATGGAGCAGTTTCAGGTTGATCAATGTGTCTAACAACGTAGGGTCCAAAAGACCAAAAAATACCAGCTATAAGAACAACAGGAATTGCAACTTTAGGATTTTTTAAATCTGGCATCCGCAATATTTATTATTATTTTATTTATGAAACAAGAAAATATATTTAATTAATTAAAAATTCATTGAATCCAGAAGAAGAATAACATTCAATATAAGTGCCTTTTCTGAACATAGAAGTACCTTCTTTAAATACACCCCATGCGTTAGATTTTGTAAATGGGTTTATTTTGTATGACTCTTGACCTTTAAATATTTCAAACTCTGCATAACCTTTTTTTGAAAAAGTTAATTTACCTTTAATAAATCTCGTAATTTTTTTTTTTTTTGAAAAATTATTTTTTATCTTAGCAATTATTGGTTTTTCAGTCGTTATTTCTAATGACTTAAACAATAGTGGTAAAACAAAAAATCTAAAACAAGCTACTGTAGAAATTGGATTGCCAGGCAAACCAAAAAAGCACATGTTGTTTTTAAATTTTGCAAATAATAATGGTTTTCCAGGTCTTATTGCAACTCCTTTAAAAAAACTTTTTAAATTAAACTGTTTAATGACATTTGGAATGAAATCAAATTTACCAGCTGAAACTGCGCCAGAAGTAATAATCAAATCTGACTTTATCACAATATTCTTTTTAATCTCTCTCTTAAAGTTATTTATATCCTTATCCCTAATAGTTTTTTTTGTATAAAATTTTATTGGCAAATTTTTTATAAATGCGTCTAAATAAGCGCCGTTAGAATTTCTTACTTTCCAATTAGGTATTTTTTTCATTTCTGATAATTCGCTTCCGGTAGGATAAAAGATTATTTTTGGAATTTTTTTTACAAAAATTTTATCTATACCCAAAGTTTTAAAAGCTAGTATGTGTGATGAGTTTATAAATTGTCCCTTTTTTATTATCTTTGTTCCTTTTTTAAAATCTGAACCAATTGGTCTGATGAATTGATTTTTTTTTATTTTGTTTTGCAAAATTATGTACTTGGCTTTTAATTTATTAGGAAAAAATTTAATTTTTTCAATTGGTATGATAGTATCAAATGGTTTTTGGATGATAGCTCCAGTCATAACCTCTATAACTGAAAATTTTGGAATTTTTTTTATATGAGGATTGTCTCCTGCTGCTAGAGTTTTGATGATTTTAAATTTCTTTTTTTTGCTATTACTTAAAAATCTTGTTTCTTTTGAATTAACTGCAAACCCATCAAATGCTGTGTTATTAGAAGCGGGATAGTTTGTTGGTGAAAAAACATCTTTAGCGGCAATTCTATTTAAAGAATTTTTTGTATTAATTATTTCGTTTTTTATTAATAATTTATTTTTTTTAATTTTTTTTAATGCTGATTGATAGGAATTCATTTAAAATTTTTTTTTGCTTCTTCTAAATCTTCTTTTGTATTTATATTTAAAAAATTATAATCGTTTTCAGAATTTATCTCTATAATTTCACATCCTATTTTATTAGCCCATTCTTCAACTTTTCTAAATCCATTCTCTATATCTTCTAATAAAATATCTTTAAGTTCTAGAGACCATAAACCGAATATATTGTGTCTCTTATTGTTGTTTTTTAAAAAACATAGTTTTTTATTTGTTTTATTTGTATAACTTTTAATTTTCTCTATAACGTTTTCATCAAAAAGTGGAGTATCGCATGGAAATGTTGCTATCCATTTATAGCTTTTATTATTTTTCTCAATCCAATCCATTGCTGATAAAACACCAACCAACGGACCAAGATATCCATCAATTACATCTTTAGTTAAAAAAATATTTTTTTTTTTGAAATAATTTTTATCACTATTTGAAATAATCAATATTTCCTTAAACTTGTTTTCAATTTTTGAAATAGTATGTTCAATTAAAGATTTATCTCCAAATTTTACCGATGCCTTGTCGCTACCAAATCTTTGTGATTTTCCGCCTGCTAATACAACTCCTAAAATATTGTTTTCAATCATTAAATTAAATATAAGTCATCTATCGTTTAATTAAAGATGAATAAATGGATTTAGAAATTTTAAAAATTGCAGCGGACACAAAAAACCACAAAATAATTGACGATTGCACTCATATTGCAAAACAAAAAAACCATCTTTGTGGAGATGAAATGCAGATAAGTTTAAAGGTTTCAAAAGAAAAAATTATTGATTTTGCTTACCAATGTAAATCATGTATTTACTGCCAAGCTTCGGTAAGCATGCTATCTAAATCTTCTATAAATAAATCTGTCAAAACAGTTAAAAAATTTATTTCTATAATTGATAACTTTTTTGAAAATAACAAAATTAAATTTCCAAAAGAGTGGAAAAATTTAGAGATTCTTTTTAACAAAAAAAATATTTCTAGAAAAGAATGTATTTTGTTACCATTTAAAACTCTTGCAAAGGCATTAAATTTAAAATGAAAAAAGAAAATATAATTAAAGCTTTGGTGGCTGGTTTGTTTTCTACTATAACTATAGCTGCTTTAACTTTGTTAACTTACAAAACTCAGTACGGTATTTTCTTGATAGCTTCTTTTGGCTCTTCAATGGTTTTATTATATGGTTACCCTGAGAATGCATTTGCTCAACCTAAAAATATATTTTTCGGACATGTCTTAACGACGATATGTGGAATGTTTTTTTTATATTTTGTCCCTTTTCCAATTTATATTACTATTCCTCTAGCTGTTGGCGTAGGCGTAGGTTTGATGATTATATTGAACGTAACTCATCCTCCTGCAGGTGGAAATCCTATAATTGTAATAATGGGTAGTGTTTCCTTGGATTATTTAATTAATCCAATAATTTCAGGCTCAATTATAATTTTAGTTTTTGGTATAATTTTAAATCGACTAATTCTGAAAAAGAAATATCCTATATAAATGGATATAAAGTATAGTATTTCAAAATATAAAAATTCAAGCATTCAAGAATTCAAGGACTCTGTTTCCGTGGAAGAACCATTGGAAATGAGATTAAAATTTAAAAACAATAATAATTGGGAAACTCAAAATATATCCATTACGATGAGAACTCCTGGCGACGATGAAGATCTTATTAGAGGTTTTTTATTTAATGAAAGAATAATCGATAACTTTAATCAAATAGAATCTATAGAAAAAAAAGGTGATGATGTTGGAGATTACAATTTAAAAAATGTAATAGAGGCAACTATAAATAATACAGATAATCTGGATGTGGGTAGATTAAAAAGAAATTTTTTAACAAATTCTTCTTGTGGTGTTTGCGGAAAAACTTCTCTTGATTCTATAGAAGTGATGAAAAAAGAAAAATTAGATTTATCTTTTCCAAAAATTAAAGAAGAAATAATTATGATGTCTCCAAATCTTTTAATAAACAAACAATCAGAATTTGCAAAAACTGGTGGTATACATGCTAGTGCATTAATAGATGAAAATGGAGAAGTGATTGCAACTAGAGAAGACGTGGGAAGACATAATGCCTTAGACAAGCTAATTGGATATACTTTTCATAAAAATATTATTAATCCAAAAAAACAATTTATTGCATGTTCAGGAAGATTAAATTTTGAGTTAGTTCAAAAAGGATTAATGGCAAATATAGGTTTAATGGCAGGTGTAGGTGCGCCCACAAGTCTCGCCATAGATCTAGCAAAACGTTTTGACATGACTTTGCTAGGTTTTGTAAAAGAAGAAAGTTTTAATATCTATAGCAATATAAGCAGAGTTATATTAAAAAACTAATTGCAAAAGGAGACTGGTGTCGAAAAATATTAGTAATTTATCTGGAAGGATTGGGTTAAAAAACAATCTATTCCAAAAAATGTCTGAAAGATCATTAAATTCTAATGATGATCAAGGCATGAAAGAATTGGCAGATAAATATAAAATGGGCATATCCACAGTCCATGGTGCTGAAAGTTTTTACGAATTCCTAAGACCTTCTCATAGAAAGAAAAAAGCTTTTGTTTGTAATGGAAGTGCTTGTATGTGTGCTGGAACACAAATACCTCTTAAGGAAAAATTACAAGAAAAGCTAGGTAAAGATAAAGTAGGAGAAATGTTTTGCTTAGGCCACTGTTACGAAAATCATGCATTTCATTACGATGGAGAAAATTATGCAGGAGAAGATATAAAAAAAATAGATCAAATAATAAACAGAGAAGAAATTAAACAAGAAAAATTTTTTTCAAAAAGTTATGCTACTACAAGTTTTTTAATGGATGACAAGTTATCAAACGTCGATCAATTTAAAGAGCTTTTAAATAAATTTTTAAAAACTGATAAAAAAAAAATTATTAAATCACTCTTAGATTCAAATTTGACAGGTAGAGGTGGTGCAGGATTTCCAACCGGAATGAAATGGGATTTTTGTAGCAAAACAAATTCTGAAAAAAAATATGTTGTTTGTAATGCAGACGAAGGTGACTCAGGTGCTTTCTCTGATCGTTATTTACTAGAAGATCAGCCTTTAAAAGTATTATTTGGTATGGTTATTTGTGGATATGTAATTGGTGGAAATGAAGGAGTTTTGTATATCAGAGGTGAATACCCAAAATCTATAGAGGCTATTAACGGTTCGATTAATTTGTTAAAAAGTGAAAAATTATTAGGAGAAAAAATTCTTGGAACAGATTTTTCTTTTGATCTAAATATTTGTATTGGACAAGGTGCATACATATGCGGAGAAGAAACTGCATTAATTGCATCAATTGAAGGAAGAAGAGCAGAAGTTGATGTACGACCTCCTTTTCCTGTTACGGAAGGATTGTACAAAAAGCCTACTGTAGTTAATAACGTAGAAAGTTTAGCGGCTGCTACAGGTATTTTAATCAACGGAGCCGAAAAGTTTTCTGCAATCGGTAATAAAAAATCAGCAGGAACTAAACTAGTTTGCTTAGATAGTTTTTTTAATAAACCAGGTGTTTATGAAATTGATATGGGCACATCTATGAAAAAAATTTTTAATGAAATTGGAGGTGGATATAAAGAACCTATTAAAGCATTTCAAATTGGAGGTCCTCTTGGAGGCGTGGTTCCATTGGCTGAAGTAGAAAAATTAAATCTTGATTTTCAAGAATTTACAGCTGGCGGTTTTATGTTGGGCCATGCAAGTGTTGTTAGCATTCCGAAAAACTTTAATATGATTGATTATATTCACCATCTATTTGAATTTTCTGCTGAAGAATCTTGTGGTAAATGCTTCCCAGGAAGACTTGGATCCTACAGGGGAAAAGAAATGTTTGATCAAGTAAAAAATAAAACAGCAAAAATTCCCCTTAAATTACTTAATGAATTGCTTATAACAATGCAAAAAGGATGCCTTTGCGCTTTATGTGGGGCTATACCTACTCCTATTATGAATATATTGAAATATTTTGGTGATGAATTAAAAAATGATATATTAATAGATAATTAATACATGAGTGCTGAAAAAAGAAAAATTGCTTATATAGACGGAAAGCCATACGAAATAGGCCCAAAACATACTTCAATTCTAAAATTTGTAAAAAGCTATCTTGGTGAAAAAAAAGTTCCAACTTTGTGCGATGATCCTAATTTAGCTCCATATGGTGCTTGTCGAGTATGTTCTGTGGAAGTTGCGTTAGAAAAAGATGGTCCAACAAAAGTAGTTGCCTCATGTCATACTCCTGTTGGAGAAAATCAACACATCTTTACAACCAATGAAACATTAAGTGATTTAAGAAAAAATATTGTTGAATTAGTTTTAACTGACCATCCTATGAACTGTGATACTTGTGAAGTTGATAATAATTGTGAACTCCAAGATGTGGCTAATGATTTAGGAATTAAAGAACATAGATACAATAAACCAAAACAACACAAAGGAATTCCTAGAGATACTTCTCATGATTACATGAGAATGAATTTAGACAATTGTATTAATTGTGGAAGATGCGTTAGAGCATGTGATGAAATTCAAGGTTCATTTGTACTAACCATGAGCGGCAGAGGATTTGAATCCAGAATAACAACAGACAATGATATGTTATTTGGAGACTCTTCATGTGTATCTTGTGGAGCATGTGCTCACACCTGTCCTACAGATGCTATTTCTGATGTATTTCAATCAAAATCCGTAAAAGTAGATAAAAAAGTTAGAACAACTTGTTCATATTGCGGTGTTGGATGCAATTTAGAAGCTTCAATTAAAGACAATAAAGTAGTTGCGATTGATACTCCAAAAGAAACCGAAGTTAACGCAGGTCATACTTGCATTAAAGGAAGATATGCATTTGGTTTTTATAATCACCCGGACAGATTAAAAAGTCCAATGATTAAAAGAAATGGCAAATTTGAGGAGGCTTCATGGGATGAAGCATATGATTATATAAAAAAAGAATTAAATAGAATTACAAAAAGCAATGGACCTGATGCAGTTGCGGGTATTTCTTCAGCCAGATGTACAAACGAGGAAAATTATGTATTTCAAAAAATGATTAGAGCAGCAATTGGGACCAACAATATAGATTGTTGTGCAAGAATCTGTCATTCACCAACTGCTTGGGGTATGCAACAAACTTTTGGCACAGGCGCTGCAACAAATTCAACTGAAGATATATATCACGCTGATTTATTTTTAGTCATTGGAGCAAATCCAACCAATGCTCATCCAGTTACAGGATCAAAAATTAAACAACAAGTAATGAAAGGCAAAAAACTTATTGTTCTAGACCCTGTAACCACTGAACTTGCAAAACTTGCAGACTATCACATTAGACTAAGACCAGGAACAAATGTGGCAGTTCTTAACATGATGCTTTATTTTATTATTAAGCACAAAATGTATGACAAAAAATTTGTCGAAACTAGAACTGAAGGATTTGATACATTTTTGAAGGAAATTGAAAAACAAGATATTGATAAATTAGCTGAAGTTGCTGGAGTAGATAAACAATTAGTTAAAGAAGCTGCAATTGCATATGCAACTGCAAATAACTCAATGGAATTCCACGGATTAGGAGTTACAGAACATGAACAAGGTTCTAAAACTGTTATGTTAATTGCTGATCTTGCAATGATAACTGGTAATATTGGAAGACCTGGAGTTGGAGTAAATCCATTAAGAGGACAAAATAATGTTCAAGGTGCGGCTGATATGGGCTGTCAACCACATCAAGGAGCAGGATATTTTAACGTTGCAGACAAAAAAGTTCAGGAATTCTATACAGAAAAATATGGTGTCATTCATCCAACAAAAGCTGGATTAAAAATACCTGAAATTTTTGATGCCTCAATAAATAAAGAAGTAAAAGCTCTATGGATTATCGGGGAAGATATAGTTCAGACTGACCCAAATAGTAGCCATGTAGTTGAAGCCATGAACTCACTTGAGCTATTAGTTGTTCAGGAAATATTTATGAGTGAAACAGCTAAACTCGCAAATGTAGTTCTTCCTGGAACGACTTTTTTAGAAAAAGATGGAACTTTTACAAATACAGAAAGAAGAATACAAAGAGTAAATCGTGCAGCAGAACCTTTGCCAGGAACAAAACCAGATGGTGTAATTGTTACCGACATGATGCAAAAACTTGGCTTTAATCAAGCAACATATGATGCTGATGAAGTGCTTGCAGAAATAGCTGACGTAGTTCCTTTCTTTAAAGGAGTTACAAGAGAAAGATTAGGAAAATTAGGATTACAATGGCCAGTACAAGAAGATGGTACTGATACTAAAATTTTACATAAAGAAACATTCAAGCTTGGAAAAGGAAGACTTAAAAACTTTGATTTTAAAGAGTCTGCGGAAATTGAAAAAAATAAAGATGATTATCCATTAATTCTAACTACTAGTAGAGTTTTGCAACATTATAACGCGGCTACTATGACTAGAAGAACAAAAAACGTTAACATTGTTTCTGAAGATATTTTATTAGTACATCCAAAAGATGCTGAAAAAAGAGATTTAAACACAGGAGATATAGGTAGACTGTATTCAGGAAGAGGAGAAGTTGCTCTAAAAGTTGAAGTTACAGATAAAGTAAAAGAAGGCATAGTATTTACAACATTTCATTTCCCAGAATATATGGTCAATATGGTAACTGGCCATGGTAAAGATGAAGAAACTAAATGTGCTGAATATAAAGTTTCATCAGTAGAAGTACAAAAAATTTCTAATCAATTCAAAACTGAAATTGAACCTAAAGAAAATCAAGCAGAATTAACCCAGAATTAATTTATTTTACACAAAAAATTGTGCTAAAATATTATTAATGAATATTCTTAAAGATAGTTTTGGTAGAACATTTCCTTACATTAGAATGTCGATCACAGATGTTTGTAATTTCAAATGTGGCTATTGTTTACCAAATGGTTACCAGGTTGATAAAAGTGATAATAGAAAATTTCTTCATCTAGATGAAATTAAGCGTCTCGCAAAATCCTTTTCTGAATTAGGAGTTTGTAAAATTAGAATTACAGGAGGAGAACCTACTGTGAGAAAGGATTTTTTTGAAATTATTAAAATTTTAAAAATTGAATCTGGAATAAAAAAAGTTGTAATAACAACAAATGGCTATCATTTAGATAAAAAAGCAAAGTTATTAGTAGATAGTGGTTTAAACGGAATAAATATAAGCATAGATAGTCTTGACCGTGAAACTTTTAAAAATGTTACCGGTCATGATAGGTTGAAAGAAATTTTACAAGGAATAAAAAATCTACAAGATCTGGGATTTGAAAATGTTAAAATTAATGCTGTTCTACTAAATGGAATTAACTCCTCAGAAAAAGATTTTGATAAATGGTCAGACTTTATTAAAAATAATAAAATTGATTTTAGATATATAGAATTAATGCAAACTGGGGATAATTTAGAATATTTTAAAAAATATCATGTTTCATCTAAGATCTTCAAGAATTATTTAAATGAAAATAATTGGATTTACCAAACCTTAGGAAGAGACGCAGGTCCTTCTCTAAATTATATAAACCCTGAATATAAAGGTAAGTTTGGAATAATAGCTCCTTATTCAAAAGATTTTTGTAAAACTTGTAATCGCTTAAGAATTACATCTAGGGGAGATCTAAGACTTTGTTTATTTGGAAATACTGGAATAAGTGTTAGACATTTGTTACAAAAAGATGATCAACTTAATGAGCTAAAAGATTTAATATTAAAACAAATGCAATTCAAAAAAGAATCTCACTATTTAGAATTGGGTGAAACTGGTTTAACTAAAAATTTATCTAAAACAGGAGGATAATTGACTAAATTAAAAATAATTAACCAGGACGAATTAAAAGATTGGGCAAGTGAATTATTTAAAAAAAATTCATTTAATATGGTTGATGTTTCTTCAAAAAAAGAAACTTTTAGACGTGCATTAGCTTCTGGAAAAATTTATGTAGGAAAAGAAATTTTTGATCTTATTAAAACAAAAAAAATGCCAAAAGGTGATCCAATTGCTCTAGCAGAAATCTCTGCAATTTTAGGTGTAAAGAAAACAAGTGAATTAATACCTCTTTGTCATCCACTTCCAATTGATCATACAACAGCCAAAATAGTTATGCATGATAATGATAATTCTTTAGAAGTTTTCTGTGTAGTATCTGCTGTAGCAAAAACAGGTGTTGAAATGGAAGCTATAATGGGAGTGAATGCAGCTTTAATTACTATTTATGATTTGTGTAAAATTGTTAATCCACATTTGGAAATAAACAATGTTAAACTTCTTATTAAAGAAGGTGGAAAAACTGGTCTTTGGAAAAACCCTAATGGATTGCCAGATTTTTTAAATGACATTTTTTAAATATGAAAGTTTCTGTTGAACTTTATGGTGCTACTAAAGATTTAAGTAAAAATAACTTTTTAGAATTAGAGGTTAAAAAAAATAGTTCAATAAAAGATATAAAAATTCAAATACTAAAATTCATTGAGAAAAATTTTAAAGGTAATCAAAATTTAAAAAAATTAGTTCAAAGTTCTGCTTTTTGTTCTGAAGAGGATGAAATTATTTCCGAAAACTACAAAATTAATAATAACCAAGTAATTGGAATTATTCCACCTATTGGAGGCGGTTAATGTTACATGCTAAAATTATAGATTCTTCAAAAGAAAAAATAGATATTTTAAAAGCAGAAAAATTTCTATCATCTTCAAACTTTGGAGCGATTATTTATTTTGTTGGAACAGTTAGAGGTATAAATGAAAATAAAAAAGTAATTGGTATTACGTACGATTCAAGAGATACGATGGTTATTAAAAGTTTTGAAGAAATCTATAAAGAATCTGAGAGTAAATTAAAAATAAAAGATAAAGCTGTATTTATTGAACATATTAAAGGCTATTTGGATGTAAAAGAGAAAAGTATTATCATTGGAGTTGGATGTAGACATCGTGATGAAGCATACAATCTTTCTAGATTTATTATAGAAGAGATAAAAAAAAGAACACCTGTATGGAAAAAAGAACATTACTCTAATGAAGAAAGTGAATGGTTAAAAGGTGTTAGTATTCAATTATAATTTGTGAGATTCCAAAACTAGCTGAGCTGTAATTGATAAAGCAATTTCTGGAGCAGATTTTCCTCCAAGCTTAATACCCACAGGTCCATGAATAGAACTAATTTCTTCATCGCTGTATCCGGCTTCTTTTAATCTATTGCATCTATTTATATGAGTTTTTTTACTACCTAAGGCACCTATATAAAAAAATTTATTTTTTAAAGCATGCTGCAAAGCCGGATCATCTATTTTTGGATCGTGTGTTAAAGCAATTAAAGCAGTGTTTGAATCTGTTTCTATTTCTTCGAAAGCTTCTTTGGGCCATTTGTTGACAATATTCATATTGGGAAATCTTTTTTCTGATGCAAAATAACCTCTGGGATCAATTATAAATATTTCAAAATTTAAATTTTTTGAATAATCTACTAAATATTGAGCTATATGGACCGCTCCTACTATTATCACTTTTATAGGTCTTAAATACGTATCAATAAAAATATTTGTGTTTTCAATAATTCCGTTTTGTTTATTGTTAAAGTAATTATTTATTGCATCAGAATGTTTTTCAAAATTTTTGTCTATAGGTTTGTTTTTTTCAAAAATACAACTTTCTCCTGTTGAAATATTAGCAATTATTGCAAATTCCTTTTTGTGTTTCTTCTTGTTTATAATTAGTTCTAATAATTGTTTTTTCATTTGATTTAATTGTTCAAGATAAATTGTAATTTCTCCTCCGCAGGCAAGTCCTACTTCCCAAGCATTTTCATTAGAAACTTTTAATTCAATCTTTTTGAATGGCTCGTCATCTTTTATTAATTGCATAGATTCTCCTACTACAGAAGACTCTATACATCCTCCAGATATAGATCCTGAAAAATCACCTTTTTCATTTACAATCATTTTGCTTCCAACTTGGCGCGGGGATGATCCCCAAGTTTTTATAACAGTAGCTAAAGTTACTTTATGATCATCTTTTATCCACAAATTTGCTTCTTCTAAAATTTTTTCATCTAATAAATTTTTCATTTTATAAATTTATTGCACAGTTATTTTTGTTTTTCCAAATTTATTTGATAAGATCTTAAAAATTTCAAATTTAAAACATAATAAAATATGGATGAAAATACTAAAAAAGAATTACAATCAGCAGCTTTTGAAAGATTATTAAATCATTTGAGAGATAGAAAAGATGTTCAGAATATTGACTTAATGAATCTTGCTGGATTTTGTAGAAACTGTTTATCAAAATGGTACAGGGAAGAAGCTGGAAAAAAAGGTATAGAAATTTCAGATCCAAATGCTAGAGAGCATGTTTATGGAATGCCATACCCCGAGTGGAAAGAAAAATATCAAAAATAAATATTTTTCTCTTAAATGATAAGATTGTTTCCTTTTGCTTTTATTTTACTTTGGTCTTCAGCTTTTATTACAACAAAACCAATTGTAGATAACAGCGAACCATTTACGGCGTTATGTTTTAGATTTTTTTTTGTTGCTTTAGGTTTTTTTGTTTTTTCTCTTTTCACAAAAAAAATTATTATTGATAAAAAAAAACATATTATACAATCTATATTTAGTGGCGTGCTATTTCATGGTTTTTATCTAGGTGGAGTTTTTTTTTCAGTTTCAAAAGGTTTGCCTACAGGAATAGCAGCATTAATTGTTACTCTTCAGCCTATATTAACAAATGCTTTAGCCGGTCCAATATTAAAAGAAAAAGTTACCTGGAAACAATGGGTTGGAGTTCTTCTAGGATTTGTTGGAGCAGCTTTAGTTTTGGGATTTGATGTTGGGAGTGCATTACCTGCAATTGGAATTTTAGCTTCTTTTGTTGCGCTAATTGCAATTACTTCATCAACTCTTTGGCAAAAAAAATTAAGTTATAATTTACCATTGTCAGTAAGCAACATGTACCAGGCAATAGGAGGATGTTTATTTCACTTAATTGTAATTCTATTATTTGTAGATCCATATATAAATTTTACTAAAACTTTTATAATTGCAATGAGTCATCAAATTATTTTAGTATCTTTTGGAGCATTCACTATACTTATGTATTTAATAAAAAATAATTCCGCTAGCAAAACTGTAACAATATTTTTTTTAATTCCCGTAACATCGGCAGCTATGGCTTGGTTATTTTTAAATGAATCTCTAACTTCTTTCGATATTATCGGATTTTTGATTGCTTCTTTTGGTGTATTTATTGCCACCAGAGAAAATAAATAATTTTATTTTTCTTTTAATCTCGGAAATAGTTCTACAAAATTACAAGGTTTATGATTTATATTTAATTGATGAACTAAAATTTTATCCCATGCATCTGTAACTCCCCCTGATGATCCAGGAAGAGCAAAAATATATTTTCCTTTAGCCAGTACAGCGCATGCTCTAGATTGAATAGAAGAAGTTCCAACTGTTTTAAGGCTGACATATCTAAAAACTTCGCCAAAGCCAGGTATTTTTTTATCTGCAATTTCCTCTATTGCTTCCGGAGTAATATCTCTTCCAGTTAGTCCTGTTCCTCCGGTAGTTATAATAACGTCTATTTTTTTCTTTTTTATCCAAATTTTAAGAATTTTTTTAATATCTTTTTTGTTATCTTTGCAAATTTTTCTTTCAATTAAATTATGCTTGGCTTTTTTGATTTTTTTTAAAAGTAAATTCCCGGATTTATCTGTTTTTAAAGTTCTTGTGTCAGTAACTGTTAATAATGCTATATTTACATTCATAATTTATTTTTATGATTATATTATCAATTTTTTTTCTTGTAACTGCATTAATTTACTCAAGCGTAGGTTTTGGAGGGGGTTCCACTTATTTAGCATTATTACTTTTATGGGGAATACCATATACAATTTTCCCAATTATAGCTTTAGCTTGCAATATAATTGTGGTTTCTGGAAACTCATTTAATTATATAAGAGCAGGAAATTTCAATTTAAAACTTCTTTTACCTTATTTATTTGGCTCAATACCTTTTGCATTTTTTGGAGGTTCGATGCAAATTGAGAAAGAATTATTTGAAATAATTTTATTCTTTGTTTTAGTAATTGCGGGAATACTATTATTGGTAAATTTTAAATCCTATGAAAATAATTCATCAAGCTACAAAGCCTTACCTGTATATTTTTCATTTATAATAGGTGTATCGTTAGGATTTGTATCAGGAATTGTTGGTATAGGCGGAGGTATTTTCTTAGGACCTATTCTTTATTTGTTTAGAGTGGCCAACCCCAAATATATAACTACTTCTGTTTCATTATTTATTTTAATAAATTCTATATTTGGAATAATTGGCCAATTAAGCAAAAATCAAAATTTAATTGAAATTAAAGAATATTTTTACTTATTGATAGCTGTCTTTATTGGTGGACAAATAGGAAATTTTTTAAATATAAAATTATTTTCAACAAAAATACTAGCTTTAATTACTTCCATTTTAGTTATTTTTGTTGCTATAAGAATGGGGTTCAATATTTTTAATTTTTAAATGAAATTTTTTATTTTTATTTTTTTAATTTTATTTAATTCATCAACAATTTTAAAAGCTCAAAATTTATCTAAGGCTTATTTTGCTGGTGGATGTTTTTGGTGCATGGAAGAGTCATTTGAAAATCTTAAAGGAGTTAAAGAAGTTATTTCAGGTTATTCTGGAGGTATAACTGCAAATCCAACATATAGAGAAGTTACTTATGGTGATACAGGACATTTTGAAGTTGTCGAAATAATTTATGATAAAGAAAAAATTTCCTATGAAGAATTATTAAAAAATTTTTGGATTAATATTGATCCATTTGATGCTTATGGTCAATTTTGTGATAAAGGATATAGTTATAGATCTGTTGCGTTTTATGAAGACAAACATCAGAAAGATTTAATAGAAAAATATATAAAAAAATTTGAAAAAAAATTTGAAAAAAAAGTTGTTACATATGTAAAAAAATTTGAAATTTTTTATAAAGCAGAAGACAAACATCAAGATTATTATCAAGAATATTTTTTAAATTATTTAAGATACAAAAAGGCTTGTAAAAGAGAAAAAATATTAAATAATATTTGGGGTTCTTAAAAAATTACAATACGTAAGGTTCAGGTCTAGCATGACTATTCAGTACTCTTTCTACAGCAAAAACACTGATATCAATTGTTTGATAACTGCCTGTGGTAATCAATTCAGTAAGTGCTCTCCCTATTCCTGGTGCTTGCATTAATCCTCTTCCAGTAAATCCAGAAGCCATATAAACATTTTCATATTTTGGATGCTTTCCTACAACTGCATTATTGTCTAATTTATTACAATCATAATAACCAGCCCATCCTCCTGTTAACTTTAACTCCTCAAATGCAGGAATCCTTTTTGCAAGAGCAGGCCAAACCATTTCTTCAAAATCATTCCATGCTGGTTCAAGATCTTCAGCATCAAATAAAGATTTTGGAGAACCTGCCAAATATTCATTACCTTCTGGTCTCCAATATACGCCTGTAGTTAAATCTCCTGTTAATGGCATTTCAGGATAGTGTTTGGGACATTTAACTCTAAAAACTGTATGCTTCTGAGGAACTACTGGAATATCTTCTAAAAGTTCTTTTGTCCAACAACCAGCTGCTGACACTATAGTTTTAGCATTTATTTCCGATAAACTTTTAACTTCACCCTTTATAAATTCAGATCCAAGTTCTATTGCTTTGCTTTTGAGAGCGCTATGAAACATAAAAGGATCTATCCATCCTTCGCTTTTATTGTCCGTATAAGTTGCGGTTTCAATGCCTTCATTATTAATATATGGAAAAATTTTATTTAATTCAGAACCTTTTATATTTTTAGTTTCAGCGTTACATTCTTTGTGATTTTCTAAAGCTCTATATTGTTCTTCAGCATCATTTGGTCCAAACATCAATAAATATCCATTTGGTACCATGCTGGCAGTTGGATTTGGATTCTTTTCTGTTTTTAATAATTCAGGAATTTGAAAAATAAATTCTCTAGCAAATTTTCCAAGAAGTATGTTTTCTTTTTGATAAAATTGTCTTCTAAATCCGCCCAATGATAAAGGAAATGACGCAGATTTATAAGTAGGATCTCTTTCAATTACCTTAACCTTTCTGCCTTCCTTAGACAAAAAGTAAGCTGTTGCCGCTCCTATTATGCCTCCACCAACTATTACTATATCATCCATGAATCGTTTTTATATTATACCTTAATATTACATTTTTTTTAAAAGTAGATAGAATAAATTTATGAAAAATATATGGATTACTGGTGCTAGTAGCGGGATAGGAAGGGCTCTAGCATTAAAATTTGCAAATGAAGGTTGGCAGGTTGCCGCATCTGCTAGAAGAGAAGATTTATTGAATGAAATTTCAGAATTAAATAAAAATATTTCTCCATTTCCATTAGATGTAACCAATAAAGAAAAGTGTAAAGAAATATTTGAGCAAATCAAAAACAAATATCAAAGTATTGATATTTGTTTTTTTTCTACTGGAACTTGGGATCCAAAAAAAGAAAAAGATATTGATATTGATCAAATGAAAAATGTTATGGAAGTTAATTTCTTTGGTACTTTAAATTGTATTAAAGTAGTAGAAAAATATTTTAAAGAAAAAAATAGTGGCCATATATCTATTGTTTCTTCTGTAGCTGGATATAGAGGTTTACCCAATTCTACAGGCTATGGAGCTTCAAAAGCTGCACTTAATAATTTAGCAGAAAGTCTTTATTTTGATTTTGGAAGACATAATGTAAGAGTTTCATTAGTTTCACCTGGTTTTATAAAAACACCAATGACAGATAAGAATGAATTTAGAATGCCATTTTTAAAAACGTCAGAATTTGCCGCGGACAAAATCTATAATGGGCTAGTAAATGGTTCAAGTTTTGAAATTGATTTTCCAAAAGAGCTTACTTTAATTTTAAAATTACTAAAAATATTACCTAATCGATTATATTTTTATTTAATAAAGAAGCTTACAAAACTACAAAAGCTCTAATTTTTTAAAAAGAATACAGTTAATTCACCTACTTTAAATCCAAATTTTGTAAGCGTTGCTCTATTTATGGCAACTTTCTCGTCTTGTTTAAAAATCCAATCATCAAAAGAAACTTTAATGTTTTTTGATTTGAAAGGTACTAAAAGATCATATTCAAACTTAAATGCAGAACCATATTGATAACCTCTAGCATTTCCAACTACATCCGGTGCTGAACCTTTATAATTATTCTCATCTAATTTTTCTATTTTCCAAATTCTTTTTTGTTTTTCTCCGTCAGTCCAATAAAAGTCCTCTTCTAAAGTTAAGATACCATTTTCAAATTTTCCTAACATGTCTGCTTTAAATTGCCTTGTAACTTTACCATTTCTGTTTTGCAAAAGTCCCCAGGCTTTAACTTGACCAACAAAATATTCTTCAATTTTAATTACTGGCTCTGTTCCTTGAAAATCTTCTGGTTTCATATTTTTTTTTAATATTGAATTTGTAATAAATACAACAAATATTATCAATAACAATGAGCTTATCAATTTAGTAATTTTCATTTTTCCACTATCTGTTCTGCAATGAAAATTGTATCAGATCAATATTTTTAGATTTAAACCCAGCTTCACAATAAGATAAATAAAAATTCCACATTCTTTTAAAATTTAAATCAAAACCTTGCTTAGATATTTGATCCCATTTATTTAAAAATTCGTCTCTCCATAATTTTAAAGTACTTGAATAATGAAATCCATAAGAGTCGTATCTTTCAATTGACAATCCTTTGCTTGATGTAAGGCTGTATAAACTTTTTTTAGATGGTAAAAAACCCCCTGGAAAAATATATTTTTGAATAAAATCTTGCTTTGTTTTGTATCTTTCAAATAAATTATCATCAATTGTTATTGCTTGAATTGCAGCTTTTCCATTTTCAGATAAATTGGATTTGATTGTATTAAAATAACTTGATAAATAATTTTTTCCTACAGCTTCAATCATTTCAATTGATGCAATAGAATTATATTTGTCTTCGATATCTCTATAGTCTTTTAATTTAATTGTGACTTTTTCATTAAGTCCGTTCTCAAAGATTCTTTTTGAAGCATATTCAAATTGTTTTTGAGATATTGTTATACAATCCATTTTAATATCATAATTCTTGCCTGCGAATTCAGCAAATCCTCCCCAGCCACACCCTATCTCTAAAATTTTATCTCCTGGCTTTGGATGTAATAAAGAAAGTAATTTTTTATATTTATTCATTTGGGCTGTTTCTAAGTTTGATTCTTTTTTTTCAAATATGGCGCTAGAATATGTTAAGCTAGGATCTAACCATAATGCAAAAAATTCATTTCCAAGGTCATAATGCTTTGCGATATTTTCCTTGCTTCTTAATTTATTATTTTTAATAAAAATACCTTTTATATTATTGATTAAAGGAAAGTCTAATAATCCTGAAAATCTGTATATTAATTTTATATTTTTTGCAGTCAGTTCTATTAAGTTGGTAAGATTATCTGTTTCAAAATCGCCTCTAATATAAGCTTCAGCCAAACCAATGCTTCCACTTTTTATGATTTGATAGGTTAATCCAGGTTTATTGATCTTTATTGTAACTTTTAAATTATCTTCAGTGTCACCAAAGTCATAACTTTGATTGTCATAATTAATTAGTTTTATATTTCCATGTTTAATAAATTTTAAAGTTTTAAATACTATTTTATCTGAAATTTTATTTAAATTCATTTTTATTCAATTGATATATTATTTTTTATTTTAAATTTTTTCTTAACAAGTTTAATTCCTTTTAACCATAGTTTTAATGCTTCATAATGTATTGCAGTAATAATTTTAAAAGTCATTAAAGGATGGGAAATAAAGGAAATTAGTAAATTTTTTTCGTTAAATTCTTTAGCATCTCCATCCTGAGAGGCGTAAAGAAGCTTTCCATCATTATCTCTTTGATCAATTATAACTGAAATTTTATCTGTTGGTTTTAATACTCTAAAATAGTAATGACAATCCATTTCAATAAAAGGTGAAACGTGAAATTTTTTACTACAATTATTTGTTATAGTCTTTTCATCCTTAGTTTTAAAAATATAAGTATGTTGTTCTCCAAAAGTGTTTTTCACTTCATATAAGATCGATATTAATCTTGATTTTTGATCATAGATGAAAAAAACACTTAATGGATTAAATACATATCCAAAAATTCTTGGATAACATAATAGTTTAATTTGAATATTATCATCATCAATTCCTATTTCTTTTAAATTTTTAATTATCCATTTTTTAAGAGAAGTTCCATCTCTAGGACCATGATCTTTATCAAAAAAACTTAAAATGTTAAATTTGTTATAAGAAAATATTTTAATTTTATTTTGGATCTTTTCTAATTCGTCTAAATTAATTAATAACGAAAATACATCATATTTAAAATAATGTTCTTTAGGTTTAAAACGTCGATGAATTACTTTGCCATTGTAAATTAATGAATCTTTAATCATTTAAGGTTTTAAGCATTTCAATGGATGATTTTATTCCATCTTCGTGAAAACCGTAACCAAAATAACTTCCACAAAATAGTATATTTTTTTTATTTTGCAAAATATTCAAATTTTTTTGTTGATCTAAAGCATTTTGATCAAAATAAGGATGAGTAAATTTAACTTTTTTTAATATTTTATCTTCAGGAATTTCCACAAATGGATTTAACGTTAAAAAAATGTTTTGACTACATTTTAAATTTTGCAAAAGATTAAGCCAATAAGTTAAAGAATTTATTTTTAAATTTCTATTATCAACATAAGAATTCCATGATGACCAAACATTTTTATTTTTTGGCATAACTTTATCATCGGTATGTATAATTGCTAAATTTTCCTTATATTTAAAATTCGACAATATTTTCTTTTCTTTTTCTAAAGGATTTTCAATTAAAGAAAGTGCTTCATCTGCATGAGTTGATAAAACGACTTTGTCATAATCAAAAAATTCATTACTTTCTCCATAATAAACTTGTACACCGGTAGGTATTCTCTTTATTAGATTAATTTTGTAATTCTTAAAATATTCTCCACTAATTTTAGTTAAAATTTTATTTACATAAGTCTTGCTTCTATTTGAAACTGTGTACCATTGAGGTCTATTTTTTAATTTAAACAAGCCATGATTCTGAAAAAACTTTAAAAAAAATATTAAAGGCATTTTGTTAGCTTCGCACGGTGGCATTGACCATATTGCTGAAACCATTGGAATTAAATGATATTCAATAAATTCCTTTGACATTTTTTTTTTAATTAAAAACTCTCCTAATGTAATTTTTTCATCAAAATTATTGATTTTATCACATGATTTATAAAAACTAACTATATCAAAAAACATTCTTAAAAATTTAAGATTAAATAAGTTTGATTTCTTAGAGAATATTCCCTTCAAGCCTTTTCCACAGTACTCAAAATTTGTATTGTTAACATTTACTGAAAAAGACATATCGCTTTTTTCAATAGCAATTTGATTTTCATTAAAAAAATTAATTAAATTAGGATAGGTTTTATGATTAAATACAATAAAACCTATATCTGCAGAAATTTTTTTTTCATTTACCAAAATATCTATCGTATGAGAATGGCCTCCAAAATGATCTTCTTTTTCAAATAAATCGACATGATGTTTTTTTGATAAATAATAAGCAGCACTTAAACCAGATATTCCTGAACCAATAACTGCAATTTTCATTAATGTTATGCGGCGTCTTCTTTAAATTCATCCATGCCTGGGCAAGAACAAAAAATATTTTTATCACCATAAACGTTATCAACTCTTGCAACTGGTGGCCAAAATTTATTAGATTTTAAAAATTTTGATGGGTAGGCAGCCTCTTCTCTTGTATATTTATGTTTCCATTCATTTGAAGCTAATTCTAAATCTGTATGAGGTGCATTTTTTATAGGATTATCAATTTTATCGAATTTGCCTGACTTAATTTTATTAATTTCTGATTTAATTTTTATTAAGGTGTCACAAAATCTGTCTAATTCTTTTAAACTTTCACTTTCAGTAGGTTCTATCATCATGGTTCCAGGAACTGGCCAGGACATTGTGGGTGCGTGAAATCCAAAATCTATTAACCTTTTTGCAATATCTTCCTCTGTCACTCCTGTTTCGTTTTTAATTGCTCTTATATCTATAATACATTCATGAGCCACATTGCCTTTGGATCCTTTGTATAATATTGGAAAATGGTCTTTAAGTTTATGTGCAATATAATTTGCGTTCAATATTGCAATTTGCGTTGCTAATTTTAAACCTTCTGATCCCATCATTTTTATATACATCCATGAAATAGGTAAAATGCTAGAACTTCCCCATGGTGCAGCAGAAATAGCTCCTATACCTGAAGCTGGTCCACAATCTTTAATAACTGGATGTGATGGTAAATAAATTTCCAGATGTCTTTTACAGGCAATTGGGCCCATACCTGGCCCTCCTCCTCCATGAGGAATACAGAATGTTTTATGTAAATTAATATGACAAACATCTGGACCAAAATTTCCAGGTCTAGCTATTCCTACTAGAGCATTTAAATTTGCTCCATCCATATATACTTGACCTCCATGTTTGTGAATTAATTCACAAATATCAGTTATTTTTTCTTCAAAAACTCCATGTGTGGAAGGATAAGTAATCATAAGAGCTCCTAAATTTTCTGAATGTATTTCTGTTTTCTTTTTTAAATCCTCATAATCAACATTTCCTTCTTTATCACAATTTATGACAACAATTTTCATTCCTACCATTTGTGCGCTAGCAGGATTAGTTCCGTGCGCAGAACTTGGAATTAAACAAATATTTCTATTTTTTTCACCTCTTTCTAGATGATATTTTCTAATCACCATCAAACCAGCATATTCGCCTTGTGCTCCGGCATTAGGTTGGAGTGATACTCCTGAAAAACCGGTGATAGATCTTAACCAATTTTTTAAGTCTGTAAAAAGTGTTCTATAACCTTCCATTTGTTCAATTGGCACAAAAGGATGGGGTTCTGAAAACTCTCTCCAACTTGCTGGTATCATCTCAGCAACAGCATTTAATTTCATTGTACAGGATCCCAAGGCAATCATTGAACGATTAAGTGCGATATCCTTGTCTTCAAGTTTTTTTAAATATCTAAGCATTTCAGTTTCAGAATGATAGCTATTAAATACTGGATGTTCTAAATAACTCGATGTTCTTAGTAAATTTTTTGGTAAGTTTGGCAAACTTTCGGTTGGATTTTCTTTTATAGACTCTGCACAATTAAATATTTTTAACAATTGATTTGCTCTATATACATTTTTTTTTTCATCAAATGAAACTGCCAATAATTCAGAATTTACTTTTCTAATATTTACTTTTTGAGATAGTGCATTGTTATATATTTGTTCAGTCTTTTCTTTAGTCTTAATCGTTACAGTATCAAAGAAAAAATCTGAATATAACTCATAACCAGATTGTTTTAATTTATCGGCAAAATTTTTTGCTAATTGAGATACTCTTTCAGAAATTGTTCTAATTCCTTTTGGACCATGATATATAGCATATGCAGCTGATACTATAGCCAGCAAAGCCTGCGCTGTACAAATATTGCTTGTTGCCTTATCTCTTCTAATATGTTGTTCTCTAGTCTGAAGAGCTAATCTGTAAGCCTTGTTTCCATTTCTATCAACTGAAACACCAATTATTCTTCCGGGCATCGATCTTTTATATTCGTCTTTAGTTGCAAAAAAAGCTGCATGAGGTCCCCCATAACCCATTGGAATACCAAATCTTTGAGAACTTCCAATTGCAATGTCTGCACCCAACTCTCCTGGAGTTTTAAGTTTTGCTAATGCTAAAAGATCGCAAGCTAAAATAGCTTTTCCATTTTTTTTATGAATTTTGCTAATACTCTCACTTGGATTTTTTATATCTCCTAGAGTGCCAGGATACTGTAAAATACCACATATTAAATCTTCAGATAATTTATTTAACTCATTATCATTGCCAATAATTATTTTTAAACCCATCGGTTCAGCTCTAGTTTTAATTACATTTATTGTTTGTGGATGGCAGTCCTCAGATACAAAAACTAGTTTACTATCCTTGGTGTTTAATCTATAACTCAAACTCATTGCTTCAGCAGCAGCAGTACCTTCATCTAACAAAGAAGCATTAGCTATATCCATTCCAGTAAAATCAATTATCATTTGCTGAAAATTTAAAAGCATCTCTAGTCTTCCTTGAGCTACTTCTGGTTGGTATGGAGTATATGAAGTATACCAACCTGGATTTTCAAATATGTTTCTCACGACTACGTTTGGTGTGTAAGTTCCGTAATAACCCATTCCAATAAAGTTTGAATAAATTTGGTTTTTTTTAGAAATAAGTCTTAACTTTCTTAATGCCTCGTACTCAGAATTTGATTCTCCAATATTAAGTTGATCTTTTAGTAAGATATTTTTTGGAACTGTTTTGGTTATCAATTCATCTAATGATTTATAGCCGATTTCATTTAATATTTTCTTCTCTTCCTTTTTTTTAAGACCTATGTGCCTTTTAATAAAATCTTTTTCAGAATTATGTAACATTAGCTCGAGTTTTCCTTTGAAAATTTATCATATTCTTCTCTGTTCATTAAACTGCCTATTTCGGATTTATCTTTCATTTTTAGTTTAAAAAACCACGCATCACCTTCTGGATCTTTGTTTATTTTTGAGGGATCATCAACAATTGATTGATTTATATCAATTAATTCTCCACTTAAAGGCGTGTAAACATCGCTTGCAGCTTTGGTTGATTCAACTACTCCTGCCGATCCATCTTTTTCTACATTTGACCCTTTTTCTGGAAGCTCAACAAATACGATATCACCCAACATTTCCGCTGCATGTTTTGTTATACCAATTGTTGCTACCTCCCCTTCTAATTTGACCCACTCATGCTCTTTAGAAAATTTAACTTCAGACATTTATCTCTCCTTTTAAATAATTTTTTTTATAAAATGGCAAATTACAAATATTCGCTGGCACTTTTTTTCCTCTTACTTCCAAAAAAATTTTTGTATCTATGGAACAATAAGTATTTTCCACATATCCCATAGCTATTGAACATTCTACGCTTGGACCAAATGTTCCACTAGTAATTTTTCCAATTTCTTTATTTTGATCATTGTAAATTTTTGTCTCCCCTCTTGCTATAACTCTTGTTTCAGGTTTTATGCCAACTCTTAATTTTTTTACTCCATTTTTAATTTGATTTTTAATTATATTTGACCCGGGGTAATCTGTTTCAATTCTACTCTTTGCTATAGCCCACTTAAGGTTTGCCTCTATTGGGCTAGTTTTTAAATCTATATCATTTCCATACAAACATAGGCCCGCTTCTAATCTCAGCGTATCCCTAGCTCCTAGACCTATTAATTTTGAACCATTTTCTAACAGCAATTCCACAAGTTTCTGAGTTTTATTGTTATTAATAGAAATTTCAAACCCATCTTCTCCTGTATAACCAGATCGGGTAATATAAATACTACTATCTTCAAAATTAAAATTTTTTCCATTCATAAATTTAAGTTTATTTGAATTTGGTATTACTTTTTCAAGAACGTTTTTTGCATCAGGTCCCTGGATTGCAATTAATGATAAATTTTCACTTAAATTCATTTCATAATTATTGTCCAATTTTTCCTCAATAATTTTATAATCTTGATTTTTACACGCTGCATTTAAAATAATTAAATATCCTTCTTTAATTTTAGTAATAATTAAATCATCATAAATACCAGCTTCATCATTCATTAAAAAAGAATATTTGCTTTGATCTAAATTTAATTTTTTTAAATCTAATGGGAATAATTTTTCTAAACTTTTAGTTAAATCTTCCTTGCCACGGATAAATAATTGCCCCATATGGGAGACATCAAATATGCCTGATTTTGTTCTAGTAAATTTGTGTTCTTGAATAATTCCATCTTTATATTGAATGGGCATTTTATATCCTGCAAATTCAACAAATTTTGCTTCATGTTTTTGATGAAGATTAAATAAAGATGTTTTTTTAGATTCCATATTAACTCTCAATTCACCCCCTCTGTCCTTTTGCCTGAGAGATTTGCTCCTTCGGCGAGAATAATTCTCTTTCCAGAGTTAATATGTACGGTCCTTTTGCCTGAGAGTTTCCGGGGTGGTTGCTCCTTCGGCGCTACATTAAGTAGTCTCTCCCGTATAAAAATTATAGCATATATATGTAGAATCTTTTAGGTTTTTTTTTCTTTTTGTAACAAGGAGTAAAATTGAATAAAAACAGCAAATATAATTATTGATCCACCTACTAATGCAATAAATTGTGGATTTTCATCTAAAAAGATCCACGCCCAAAGAGGTCCTAAAACTGCCTCCGTCATCATTAATATTCCCACCATTGCTGATAAAGTTTTTTTTGCACCTATAGTTATAAAAATAAAACCAAGTCCAACTTGAAAAAATCCTGCTACAAAAGCTAATAAGATATCATTTGTGGATATATTAATTTTCGTCGAAACAAAATAACCAATTAACATAGCTATTATTCCTGCAAAGAGTTGTAGAGGTAACATATCAACATTAGGATATTTTCTTACTATTATTATTAAAACAGCAAATGAACTTGGCATTACAAAAGCAACAAGATTTCCTGACAACTGTCCTGGAGTCAAAGAACTACCGAGCATTAATATTATTCCTGAAATTGCAAGAATTATAGAACTTAAAGTTAATTTTGATATTTTTTCTTTCAAAAATAAATAACCAAAAATTGCCAAAAAGATAGCCTGTGTTTGAATAATAAAATTAGCATTAGCAACTGTTGTATTATACATTGCAAAAACATATGCGCTAAAACCACAACCAAGTATTATTCCACCAAAAAAACCTGGCATTCCCGATTCGTATAAAGCAACAAATACTTTTTTTTTGTATGTGAAAAATAAAAAAATACTAACCAAAACAACAAAAAATAACTGTCTCCAAAAAAGAATTTGCCATAATGTGGCACCTTCAAATGATTTAACTATTAAACCTCCAAAACTTAAAAAAAATGCACCTAGAAATACTAATAATGGTCCTGGTAATTTTGAAATTAAATTCATTTAATTTTAGAAATTAGATTTTGAGTTTCCATTTCATATAGCCTAAATAATATTTCTGCATCTGATAAATTAATTTCTTTAAATTTAATTTTTGACCCTGGTGGCAATTGAACTAATTTGTCATAATCTGAACTTATAACAACACCAATTTTTGGATAACCTCCAATTGTTCCATGATCGGAAAGCATAATTATAGGATTTCCATCTGCTGGTACTTGAATTACTCCTTTTATTATACCTTCAGATTTTATATTTGTATCAACAATATTTTCAATTTTTGGTCCTTCTAGTCTCATTCCCATTCGATCAGTTAATTTTGTTACTGTAAATTCTTTTTCAAAAAATTTTTTTTTTCCTTCTTCTGAAAAATAATTAAAATTTGTTCCTTTAATAACTCTAATATTTTCTATTTTAGAATTTATATAATCCAATTTTCTTTTTGAATTGTGAGAATGAGTATCTGTAACTTTAATTACTTGTTCTTTTTCTATTTTTTTACCATCATTAGCTCCAACATTTGCTTTTGTATTAGTGGAACAACTACCCCATTGAAATTGAACTTCAAAGTTTCCACTAATAGCTAAATAACCATAAATAGATTTATTTGTAGAAATTATGTCTAGCTGGTCTCCTTCTTCTAAAGAATAATTTTCGTAGCAATTACCTTCTATTTTTTCATCTTTTTTAATCACATTGAAACTTACATTTCCTGTTATATTGAAATTAATTTTTTCACCTTTAAATTTTAATAGTGGTCCTTGATATGCAAACTCAATTACAGGTGTATTTTCTTTGTTTCCAGCAATAGCATTGGCTAAAATAAAATTTCTATTATCCATTGCTCCACTAAAAGGAATTCCAATATGGTATAAACTATTTCTACCTAAATCCTGAAATGTTGTATTTATACCAGGTCTGATTACTTCAAAATTATTTTTAGTCATTGTATTTTTTATGTTCTTCTTTTGAAATTTGCTCAAAAATAACTGTGTCACCTGGATTGATTAAATTTGGCTTTATTTCATTTTTCTTATCAAAAATATTTAACGGTGTATTACCAATTATATTCCAGCCACCAGGACTTTCGAAAGAATATATATTGCAAAATTGTTCTGTTAAACCAACTGAACCTTTTGGGATTTTAACTCTAGGAGTTTCCAATCTTTTTGCTCTTATAAATTCGTCGGTATCTCCTAAAAAAGGATGGCCAGCAATAAAACCCGTCATGTAGCAATAATATCTTCTTGAGAAAAATTTTTCTAAAATTTTATCTCCAGATATTTTAAGTTTTTTTTCCAATCTTTTAAGATCAAGTGAAAAATCTTTGTCGCAACAAATGGGTATTTTTATTACATTACCTTTTTTATTTATAAATTCCTTTAAATTTAAATTTTCGATTTTTTCTTTAAGGTTAGTAAAATTAACAATCCTCATATCAAATGAAATTATTAATTTATTATAGGAAGGAGTTATATTGGTAATACCTTCTATTTTTTTATCTTTTATATTTTTAAAATATTGTATTACCTTAGAGTTAATTTCCTTATTTACTTTGCTTCCAAAATCACAGTACAAAGCCGAGTCACCAAGATTTGATATATTTTTTATCATGCCATGTTATACTTCAAGTAATAAAACTATGGAAATTAATATCAATTGTGATTTAGGTGAGAAATCAAAGCACCATTCAAATAAGTATGATCCTGATTTGCTTAATATAGTAAATTCAGCAAATGTAGCGTGTGGCTACCACGCTGGCGATGATGAGTCGATGAATCAAGTGGTTGAAATATCTAAAAAAAATGGAGTTAGCATTGGCGCTCATCCTTCTTTTAATGATCCAGAAAATTTTGGAAGAAAAAGAATGAATTTATCATCTTCAGAAGTTAGAAAACTAATAATCGATCAATATGCAATTTTACAAGAGATAGCATCTAAATATGGAGAAAATGTTACTCACATCAAACCTCATGGAGCATTAAACAACATGGCTTGTGAAGATATTGAATTAGCAACAACGATTGCAAAATCCATAAACGAAATAAGCAAAGACCTTATTTATTTAGTTCCAACAGGATCTAAGATGGAAGAAGCTGCAAAAAAATTAAATATGAAAATAGCATGTGAAATATTTGCAGATCGAAATTACGAAGATGATGGTAATCTTGTTTCTAGAAAAAAACAAAATGCCTTGATTACAGACCCAGATGAAGCAAAAAAACACGTTTTAAGCATGGTAAAAAACCAAGCACTTAATTGCTTTAGCGGAAAAAAAATACCTTGTGAAATTGACTCTATCTGCATACATGGAGATAACGAAAGTTCACTGGCTACAGCAAAATCTATAAGAGATAATTTGTTAGATAATGGTTTATATTTAAAACCATTAAATAAAATGAAAAAATTTATTTAGATAATGAAAAATAGTTATGCTTGATGTTCAAAATCCAACTGAAGCAAGAAAAATAATAAGAGAAAATAAATACACAGAACAAACAGCAGGTACTGCATACAAATATGTTCAAGGAAATCTATGTATACTTCCAAGTAAATATGCTTCGGATTTTGAGTCATTTTGTCAAAAAAATCCTAAACCTTGTCCATTAATAGGTCTTGGAAATAAAGGTGACCCAACTTTAAAGGATTTAGGTGAAATTGATATTAGAACAGATGTTCCGCAGTACAGAGTTTGGAAAAAAGGTGAATTAGTTGATGAACCTTTTGATATAAAAAAATATTGGAATGATGATCTGGTAACTTTTGTATTAGGTTGTTCGATGTCTTTTGAATTACCTTTAATAGAAGCTGGAATAGAAATGCAACATATACAAAATGATACGATAGTACCCATGTATCAAACATCGATCGATTGCGAAACGGCTGGACAATTTTCAGGTAAAATGGTCGTTTCTATGAGACCTTTAATTTCAAAAGATGCTATTAGATCTATTGAAATTAGCTCAAGATTTCCTGCGGTTCATGGTGCACCCATACATTTGGGAAATCCAGATGAAATTGGTATTAAAGATATAATGAAACCAGAGTTTGGAGATCCTCCTAGACCTTTAAAAAATAATGAAATACCTGTTTTTTGGGCTTGTGGAGTTACTCCTCAATCAATTTTAGAAAAAGCAAAACCTGATTTTTGTATAACTCATAGTCCTGGCAAAATGCTTATTACTGATAAATTAAATGATGATTTGGCAGCTTTTTAATTTAACTTCCTAAAAAAACTTTTTTAACTTTGTCACTATCAATTAAGTCTTTGGAGCTTCCTGAAACAACTAACCTTCCGCTTTCTAGAACATAGCCACGATCCGCCATACTTAAAGCTAACCTTACATTTTGTTCAACAAAAAGGATGGATATTCCTTCGCTTACGATACTTTTAAAAATACTAATTAAATCTTTAACTACCATTGGAGATAATCCTAAAAAAGGTTCGTCAACCATCAATAATTTTGGCAAACCCATTAGACCTCTTGCAATAGCTAGCATTTGTTGCTCACCTCCTGACATAGTGTGAGCAAGTTGGGAAGATCTACTCTCAAGTTTTGGAAAAATTTTATAAATTTTTGATAAAGACTTATCCAAAGACTCTTTGGCTTTTGGGTGCCACGCACCTAATAAAAGATTTTGCTTAACTGTTAAGTGAGGAAAAACTCTTCTTCTTTCAAGAACGTGGGAAATACCTATGGACGTTCTATGATAAGTTGGAATATTGGAGATTAACTCTTTATCAAAAAATATTTCCCCTTTTTTATGTTCAACTAAATTACTTACAGTATTTAATACTGTACTTTTTCCAGATCCATTTGGTCCCAAAAGTGCTACCATTTCTGAATTATTTACATTTAATGATACATCCCAAATAACTTGAAAATCATCATATAAAACATCTATATTTTTAATATCAAGCATCATCAACCGTACCTAAATAAGCATCAATCACTTTTTTGTTATTTTGAATTTCTTTGGGTGATCCAAAAGCAATTTTTTTACCTTGATCTAAAGCTAAAATACTATCGGAAATTTCCATTATAATATTTATATTATGTTCAATTGTAATTATCGTTACTCCTAAATTTCTCATTTTTTTTATAAGTTCTACTAATCCAGGAATTGTTTTTTGATCTACTCCGCCTGTTACTTCGTCCATTAATAATAATTTTGGTTTTATTGCCATTGCTCTAGCCATTTCTAATCTTTTTCTTTGCCCTGTAGAAAGTTCTCTTGCGAAATGATGACGTTTTTCTATTAAGTCAACAAATTCTATTATTTCGAGCGCATCGTTTCTTGCTTTTTTAATATTATTTTCTTTTACAAATGCACCGATCATTACATTTTCTAATAGCGTTTGATCTGCAAAAGGTTTTAATTTTTGGAAAGTTCTGCCTACTCCCAAGCCGCTAATTTTGTCTGGTTTTAGTCCAAATATGTTCTTATTTTCAAATAAGATCTTTCCATTGTCTGGTTTCGTATAACCGGTAATCAAATCAAAAAGTGTTGATTTTCCTGCTCCATTAGGACCTATAACTCCCAACACTTTTCCTTTCTCTACTTCAAAAGAAATATCTTCATTTGCCTTTATGCCGCCAAATGCTCTGCTCAAGTTTTCTACAGTTAAAATTTTCATCTTTGTTTTTTTCTTTCTAAAATATCTTTTGGCACAAATGAAATAAGTCCTTCAGGTCGAAAAATACAAATTATCATTAATATTAATCCATAAAATATTAGATCTACAGCTCCTCCCGTTCCTCCAAGATAAATTCTAGAATATTCTGAAATTGGAATTAAAATTGCCGCACCAATTAAGGGGCCCCAAATATTTCCTATACCTCCTAAAACAGTTATCAATAAAACAATAATTGAAATTTCAATATTAAACATTCTATCTGGATCAATAATTAATATGTATTGACCAAACAAACTTCCCATTGGCGCCATTATCATTGCTGAAATTACAAAGGCTATAATTTTATAGTTTGAAACACTTATGGACAAGCTTGATGCAGCTTGAGCATCATCTCTTACAGCTCTCAATCTAAAACCTATTTTAGATCTATTTAATAACCAAACTGCAAAAAATGATATAACAAGAAAAAACAAAAAAATATAATAATATGGAGCTTTGCTGCTATGAAATTGTAGTGATGACCATGAGTCTCCTTGCGTAAGTGGAACCCAAAGACCTGAGGCCGCTCCTACCAATTCCCATCTTTGAAACACTACTTGAAAGCTAATGCCTATTAATAATGTCGCAATTGCAAAATAATGCCCACTCAATCTAAGCATTGGAATACCAATTAAAACAGCAACTATGGCAGAAAAAAACATTCCAATAAAAATACTTACCCAAGGTGAAATTCCATATTGAACAAAAAAGAAGGAGCTTGAATAAGCCCCGATTCCAAAAAATGCTCCATGACCTAAGCTGATTTGTCCTGAAAATCCTGCAATTACATTCCATGATTGAGCCATAACAGCATGCATAAAAATCATAATAAAAAGATGAAGATAGAAAGAGTTAAGACCAAAAAGAGGTAAAGCTATCAAAAACATTAGTACAAAACTAATTATGTATATTATGTTTTTATTTGTATTCCAAAGAGGTTCTGATTTTGCAATATCTAATTTGTTCATATCAATATCTTCCAAATAATCCTTGTGGTCTATAAATTACAACTAATAGATAAATTGCAAAAACATATAAAAGTTTAAATGATGGATCTATAAGTAAGCCTCCTAATGATTCCACTAAACCAATTATTATTCCCGCATACAGGCATCCGATAATGCTTCCAAACCCACCCAATGCCACAGCAACAAAAGCAAATAAAGCAAAATTAATTCCAACATCTGTGAATATAAAAAAGTAATTTGACATCATGCCTCCAGCTACTCCTACACAGCCAAGTCCAATTGCCCAACCAATCGCAAACATTTTATTCGAAGGAATTCCTAAAATTTCTGCTGCATGTCTATCTTGAGCTGTAGCCTGAAGAGCTAAGCCTGTTTCGGTTCTAGTAACAAACAAATAGAGCCCGATGAATGCAGCTAAGCAAACAATGCTAGCGATTAATTGTGGTTGTCCAATAAAAACTGATGCGACTTCTAATCTTCCTTCTAAAAGAGGTTTGTCGACGTTTCTAAAGTCTGGAGTCCACAATAGCTGCGCTATTGATCTTATAAATATTGATAATCCAAAAGTTGCACAAATTTGAATTAACATTTTAGCTTTTAAGATGTATCTAATTAAAAAATAATGTGTAACTATTCCACAGAGAGCCATTAGTAAAATAGTAATTGGAATTGAAAAAATAGGATCTATTCCAAACAATGACCACAGCCAGAAAGATGAAAACATAGACAGCATTAAATGTTCTCCGTGAGCAAAATTTACAATATCCATTAATCCAAATATCAAACTTAAACCTGCTGCAATTAATGCATAAATTAATCCCATCATTAATCCTGTTACTATTGCCTGTAAAATAATTTCAGATGTCATCTATTAAATATAAATTTTATAAATATTCATTGAATATAAAAACATTGAATTGATATCACATATAGTATTAGATTGTATTTTAAATAAACAAATAAGAGGGAAAATAAATGAGAAAATTAATACTTACAGTATTCACTTTTATGTCATTAGTTTCTGCACCAGCAATTAGTGCTGCAGAAGATGTCAAAATAGGAGTGCTATATCCTTTAACTGGTCCAGTTGCTCAAGTTGGTAAGGATGCGGTTGCAGCGGTAAAAACTGCTTTGGATATTATAAATAATAGTCACAACATAGCTGGCATGCCTTTAGCAAAAGATGCTGGGCTTAAAGGTCTTGGTGGCGGAAAAATATCAATTGTTGTTGGTGACCACGGTGGAAAACCAGATGTTGGAGTTGGAGAAACAGAAAAAATGTTAAACTCAGATAAAGTTAATGCAATGTTTGGTGCTTATTACTCTTCAGTTACAGGAGCAGCTAGTCAAGTTACTGAAAGAGCGGGAATACCTTGGGTAAATGGTGAGTCAACATCGCCTAAATTAACAACTAGAGGATTTAAATATTTCTTTAGAGTAACTCCACATGATGGTGAATTTACTCAATTAATGTTTGAATTCATGAATGATTTTAACAAAAAAAATAACAATAAACTTAAAACTGTTGGAATTATTCACGAAGATACACTTTGGGGATCTGATAGTGGTGGAACGCAAAATAAAATGGCAAATGACCAGGGATACAAAGTTGTAGAAAAAATTAGTTATAAAGCAAAAACAACTACACTAAGTTCTGAAGTACAAAGATTAAAAGCAAAAAATCCTGATGTTTTATTGCCTTCATCTTATACTGCAGATGCATATTTATTCTTAAATACTGCTAAAGAACTTGATTACAATCCAAAACTTTTAGTTGCACAAAATGCAGGTTATACAGATCCTAAGTTTATAGCAACAATGGGTAGTAAATCAGAAGGTGTAATAACAAGATCACCGTTTAATACTGACTTGGCCACTACAATTCCAATGATTGGTATTGTAAATGATCTTTTCAAAACACATTCTGGTGGAAGAGACTTGTCAGATGTTCCTGCAAGAGCATTTACTGGTTTTATGGCTTTAGCTAATGCAATTAATAATGCTGGTTCAACAGATCCAGAAAAAATTAGACAAGCATTAGTTAATCTTGATATGTCATCTGATTCATTAATTGTTCCTTACAGAGGAATAAAGTTTGGCGCAGATGGACAGAACGAGAAAACAAGAGGAATTTTAATGCAAGTTCAAAATGGTAAATACTGTACAGTATATCCATTTGAATTAGCAGCTTGTAAATTAAAATACCCTATGCCAACTTGGTCTCAGAAATAATAAATAAATAAGATTTAAAAAGGCGATCGTTAATACGATCGCCTTTTTTTTATTATTTAAAATATAATTTAATTATTTTTTATTGAATAATATAAATTTTCTAATATTATAAATTCACCTTGTTAGAACAGTCTATAATTTTACTTCAGATTATTTTTATTGATATAATTCTTGCAGCAGATAATGCAATTATTATTGGTTTAATTGCCGCAAACTTTGTACCTAAAAACAGAAAGCAAATAATTTATTGGGGAGTCGCTGGAGCTTTAGTATTTAAAATTATATTTGCAATATTTGCTACTTATTTATTTAAATTTTATTTTATAAAGATTCTTGGTGGTCTTCTATTAGTTTGGATAGTAAATGATTTAAGAAAAGACTTATTTGAGATTAAAAAAATTAAATCTCCAAAGAAAAAATCAATGGAACCTTCATACATAAAAAGTATTTATAAAGTTCTGTTCGCAGATATAACTATTAGTTTTGATAATGTTATTGGTGTGGTTGGCGCAGCTAAAGATTACTTTGGTTTTATGATTTTTGGTCTTGTTTTGTCTGTTGTTTTAACAGGAGCTTTGGCAACATATTTAGCAAATTACATACAAAAACATCTTTGGATTGCTTATGTGGGTTTAGCGTTTATTTTAATTGTCGCTATTCAATTAATTATTGGCGGATTAGTGGATTTAGAAATTCTTAATATCAACGAAAAATATATTAAATATTTTTAATAAGAATATTTTTTAGTAGGATATTTTTTTGATTTCACTTCTTTCTTAAATTTTTTTGCCGCAAAATATATTGTCTTTTTTATATCAGTAAATTTTTTTACAAATTTTATTTTCGATTCTGTTAATCCTAAAATATCATCTGTAACCAATACCTGACCATCACAATTATTAGATGATCCAATTCCAATTGTAGGAATGCTTATTAAATTGGTAATTTCTTTAGCTAAATTTTTTTCGACACATTCTAGAACAATGGAAAATGCCCCTGCATTTTCTAAAAGTTTTGAATCTCTAATAATTTCTTTTTTTTCTTTTGCTGACTTTCCTTTAGATTTAAATTTTCCTTTTGTAAGCTGTGGCATAATTCCAAGATGTCCCATTACTGGAATTTTGTTTTTAACCAAAAGATTAACTGTTTTCATAATTTTTAATCCACCTTCAAGTTTAACACCGTCGCATTTAGTTATCCTCATAACTTTTTTACAATTTTTTAATGCTTGAGCTGGATTGTTGTAAGTATTAAATGGCATATCAACTATCATTAAACTATTTGAAATTCCTTTACGTACACTTTTTGAGTGTTCAATCATCATATCCAAAGTTACACTTCTTGTTGATTTAAAATTATATAAAACTGACCCAAGAGAATCTCCTATTAAAATTAAATCAGTATGTTTATCAATTATTTGTGCAATATTTTTTGAATATGCTGTAAGACAAACTATTTTAGATTTATTCTTTTTTGACTTAAAAGAATTTATTTTTGCAAACATTAATTAAAGTTTACCAAGATCCTGTATTTTCCATGGAAGCCCATGGTTCTTTGGGTTCCAAGTTTCCTTCTTGAAGAATTTCAACTGAGATTTTATCTGGAGATCTAACAAAAGCCATATGGCCATCTCTTGGAGGTCTATTAATCGTATAGCCCATATCTTTTAATCTTTGACATGTCTCATAAATATTTTCTACTCTATAAGCTAAATGACCAAAATTTCTTGAACCTTCTCCTAAATTGTCTCCATCCCAATTATAAGTTAATTCTATTTCTGCTTTTTCATCATTCGGTGCAGCAAGAAAGATTAAAGTGTATCTTCCTTTTTCATTTTCCATTCTTCTTGTTTCTTTAAGTCCCAACCCTTCGCAAAAGAATCTTAATGATTCTTCAACATTGGTGATCCTAATCATTGTGTGTAAATATTTCATAATTTAACTTATTTTATAATTAGTTATTATTCTAATTCAATAGTGCTTGGTGGTTTAGAGGTAACATCATAAACAACTCTATTAATTCCTCTTATATTATTGACTATTTGGTTAGATATTGATTGCATAAAGGTTTTTTTGAATTCAAAAAAATCTGCTGTCATGCCGTCTTCTGACGTAATTGCTCTTAATAAACATAAATATTCATATGTGCGATTATCTCCCATAACACCAACCGTTTTAACGGGAAGCAAAGCAGCATATGCTTGCCAGATTTTATGATACAATTTGTTGTCCTTTAATGCTTTAATAAAATAATAATCAGCTTCTTTCAAAATATTAATTTTTTCTTTTGTTATTAATCCTGGCATTCGTATTGCCAATCCAGGGCCAGGAAAAGGATGCCTAGAAATAATCTCTTTATTCAGATTTAATTCTAATCCAAGTTTTCTTACCTCATCTTTAAATAAATATTTTAACGGTTCAACCAAATTTAAATTCATTTTTTTTGGCAAACCTCCAACATTATGGTGAGATTTAATTTTTGAAGTTTGGCTTCCTGTAACTGACTTACTTTCAATAAGATCTGGATAAAGCGTTCCTTGGGCAAGAAATTTAACATTTTTAATTTTTTTTGCGTATTTTTCAAAAATTTTAATAAATAAATTTCCTATGATTTTTCTTTTTTTTTCAGGGTCAGATATATTTTTTAATTTAGACAAAAAATCTTTTTCAGCATTTACATAAATTAAGTTAATTTTAAATTTATTTTTAAAAGTATTTACAACCTGTTTTTCTTCATTTTTTCTAAGCAAACCAGTATTTACAAAAATACATATCAATTTTTTTCCAATTGCTTTTGATAATAATTTTGCAACAACGCTACTATCTACTCCTCCCGATAAGGCGCAAATTACTTTTGAATTTCCAACTTTTTTTCTAACTTCTTTGATAAGTTTTGCTTTTTGATCCTTTGCTGACCAATTTTTTCTTAATTTACATATATCAAATACAAAATTTTTTAGAATTATTTTTCCTTTATTTGTATGAGTTACTTCAGGGTGAAATTGAATTCCATATAAATTTTTTTTTGTATTTTCAACTACGCACAATTTTGAATTAGAACTTTTGGCTATAACATCAAAGTTTTTTGGAAGCTTTGTTACTTCGTCTGCATGGCTCATCCATACATTGCTTTCACCTTTTGTAAAAAAATTTTTTGTTAAAATACTGTTTTTAACTTGTTTTACCTTTGCTAATCCAAATTCTCTAGATTTAGATTGTTTTACTTTACCACCCATTACTTTAGAAATAATTTGATGTCCAAAACAAATGCCAAGAATGGGAATGTTTTGGTTTAATATTTTTTTGTTAAATTTTACTTTTTTATTTTGATAAACATTAAGTGGCCCTCCAGACAATATTAATCCTTTTATATCGTCATCTAAATATTTTTTTTTTGATATTTTGTTATGGCTAATAATTTCACAGTAAACTCCAAGTTCTCTTATTTTTCTTGCAATAAGTTGTGTGAATTGTGAACCAAAATCAATTATTAAGATCTTGTTAAGTCTATCTTCAAGATGCATCTTTTTTTTCAAATTCTTTAAGTCGACTATCTATAGATGTTATGTTTTCACACAACGTGGAGCATATTGATTTAAAATCGTTTTTTAACTCTTCTGCTTTTGAAAAATTTGATCTCTCAATCTCAATTTCTATCAATAAATACATGGCCTCTTCATTTCTAGGTTCTAATAACAATGTTGTATTGATATTTTTTTCTTCTTCAGAATTATCTTCCTCTTTTTTATAAATTTTTGCCAAATAAAGATAAGATTTTGCGTCTTTAGGATTGTATACAATATTTCTCTGAAATAAAAATTTCGACTCTTCAAATTTTTCTTCTTCATACAATTTTTTTGCTTCATCAAAAAAATTATTTTCTTTAGAAAATGCTGAAAAGATACATCCAAAGGAAAGTAAAAAAATCAAAATTAGTTTCATGATTATTTTTTACATTGTTTATTGGAAAAATTAAAGAATTACTATTTCAATTGTTTACAAATAATGAAGTTTTCTTTTGAGTTTTTTCTACTTGCTGGTGGTTTAAATACATGAACTTCTTTGAATTTTCTCTTACTCATTTCAACAATTTCATTAAAAGACTTGCCCATAAAAATTTTTGATACGAAACTTCCTTGTTTTTTAAGTGTATTAGTTGAAAAATTTAATGCTTCAATACTCAATTCTCCTGTGACTAATGAGTCTACATTTTTGTTTCCCGTTGTATTAACTGCCATATCAGAAATAACCACATCAATTTTGTTACCAAAATAATCAATAATTTTTTTTTGCTGTTGTTCGTCAGTAAAATCGCCTTTTATTTGAAAAATATTTTCTATTTCATCCATTTCTTTTAGATCTATTGAAACTATTTTAGAATTTTTATAATTTCTAGAAACAAACTGCGACCAGCTTCCTGGAGCCGCTCCTAAATCTACGACGCTAATACCATTTTTTAAAATTTTAAATTTTTTATTTATTTCTTGTAATTTATATACCGCTCTAGATCTATATCCTTCGATTTTTGATTGTTTAACGTAAATATCTCTTTTTTGTTTAATTATCCAATTTTTTGAAAATTTATTTTTTTTCAACTAATTCCTAAATCTTAAACTTTTATCAATGGTATCACCTTCTAAAGTCTTAATTTTTGAAATAAAGTTTTTATTATTTCGAATTTGATCATTATTTTTTCCTGCAAAATGAATTATTCCTATCTCATGATTTGGCAGGTATGGCTCAACAAATTTATTATTTTTTGTATCAAATTTTATTGCTTCAATTAAAGTCCAATTGCAATAAGCTGGCAATATTTCAACTTCAAGGTTGTCTGAATAAATTGTAATATTCATTGCGATTTGTTCTGAGCCCCATATTTTTCCAGATGACAAAGCCTTTTTTAAATTTTTTTGCCATACATCCCAATGAGGAGCGTCTGCCTCTAATGAAAATACTCCGATATTTAAATGTGGTTTTAAAGCTACTTCTCTTGCAATTTTTTCAGAAAATCCTGAAGATTTTGCATGTTTATAGTTTTGAGATTTAATTCTTGCAAAACTTCCCAGAAACCATTCGGCTCTCAACACCCTTCCGTAAGATCTGTCGGCTGATGTTGCTATTGCTAGCTTATTATTTTCACAGCCTTTTAAAAATAATTCAATTGAATACCAAGAGTTGACCCACGCATCCGCATCAATCCATAGGTATTTTTTATAGCCAGGAAAATATTTTGGTAAAAATGCTCTTGATACCTGACTTTTTAACCATTCTCTTCCTTTAACTTTAAAACTTGAAACCTCTATATCCCATTCTGCCTTTTTAATATGATCTACTTTTTTTTCTAGAATTTCAATCTGATCTTTTTTTAATCCAGCATCCATAATGCAGATTGCTATTTCTTTGCTTTTTTCAAACCTTTTTATAGAATCTACTAACTCATTTAATAAATCAAAATAATTAGCATCTGCTAAAGAAATAATGGTATTTTCTTTCATTTACAACACATCTTCGTGATGATCAATATTTTCGTTCTTAGTCTTATTTTTTTTATTAATCATTAAATAATGAGTCGCACTAATAGGAATTATTAAAAGATATACCACTCCAGAAATAATTAATGTGTTGAATGTATAAACTAATAACAGACCAAAATATAAAATCACAACAAATAATAAAAATATTGTTGTGCTTCTTGGAACTACAATTTTTTTAAAAGAATATGTAGGAATTTTACTAATTAATAAAATTGAAATGGTTATAAACAAAATAGGTACTAAAATATTGTTGTTTAGATTAAAAAATTGTATTTCACTATAACTATAAATCAAAGGCATAAGAACCAAGATTCCTCCAGCAGGAGAAGGTATGCCTTCAAAAAAATTATCCTTCCAAGAAGATTCTTCTTCTGAAGTAACATTAAATCTTGCAAGTCTTAAAGCTACACAAACTACATAAATTAAAGATACTAACCATCCCAATCTTCCAATTTCAGATAGGGCCCAAAAATACATTATAAATGCTGGAGCTACTCCAAAACTAATCACGTCTGTTAATGAATCTAGTTCTTTACCAACTTTTGAAGTTCCTTTAATCAATCTGGCTATTCTTCCATCAAGTCCATCAATAATTCCAGCAACAATTACTGCGATAATAGATAGTTTAAAATTTCCATCAAATGCAAACTTTATAGAACTTAATCCTATGCATACACCTACTAAAGTTAATATATTTGGAAGAATTACTCTAGAGTTTTTATTTGAAACTAATTTAATATTTTTATTTGGTTGTTCCATATGATTATCTTCTTGCTATCAAGGTTTCTCCAGCGTAGGTTTTTTGATTTATCTTTACTAGAGGCTCATAATTTTCAAAATACAATTCTGCCCTACTGCCAAATCTTATCATTCCGATTTTTGATCCCTGTCTCAATTCTTGATTAACTGAAGTTTCCGTAACTATTCTTCTTGCGATTAAGCCAGCAATCTGAACTACTATGATGTCCTCACCTTGAGAATTTTTAATTTTATAATAATTTCTCTCGTTATCTTCGCTTGCTTTATCTAGTGATGCATTAATAAATTTTCCTGGTTTATATAATATTTCTGTGACTGTGCCTGAACAAGGAGCTCGATTAACATGACAATCAAATACATTCATAAATATACTAACTTTTTTAAATTTTTTACTTTCTAAACCAAGCTCTTTAGGTCCATTGGTTTCTGAAACTTGCAATACTATTCCATCTGCTGGGCTTGTTAGATAGTTTTCATCTTCTATTGGGATTCTTTCAGGGTCTCTAAAAAAATAATAACACCAGATTGTTAGAACCAATCCAATAAAACCTAAAAATCCATTTATGAAATAAAGCACAATCGTTGCAATTATAAAAATAACAATAAACTTGAAACCTTCGTCGTGAATTTTTGGAAAAATTTTATCTGTCATAATCGCTAAATTGATAATTTTGGATTAATATGTATACTAAAAGAAGAAATTCAACTAATAAGATATATCAAAAAATGAGTAAAATTAAGGTAAAAAATTCAATAGTAGAGCTAGATGGCGATGAAATGACTAGAGTGATCTGGGACTTTATAAAAAATAAGTTAATTCTTCCGTATTTAGATTTAGGAATTGAATACTATGACCTCGGTATAAAAAATCGTGACAAAACAAATGACCAAATAACAATTGATTGCGCAAACGCAATTAAAAAAAATGGAGTTGGAATTAAATGTGCAACTATTACACCTGATGAATCTAGAGTTAAGGAGTTTAGTTTAAAAAAAATGTGGAGATCTCCTAATGGCACTATAAGAAATATAATTGGTGGAACTGTATTTAGAGAACCAATAATATGTAAAAATATTCCAAAATTAGTCCCTAGTTGGACCAATCCAATTTGTATAGGTAGACATGCATTTGGTGATCAATATAGAGCTACCGACTTTCACGTTCCTGGCAAAGGAAGATTGGAAATTAAATGGACATCTGAAGATGGAAAAGAAAAAAAAGAATTTGAAGTGTTTAATTTTCCAGGGCCAGGAGTAGCCCTATCAATGTATAATCTAGACCAATCAATAAAAGATTTTGCAAGAGCCTGCATGAATTATGGTTTGAATAGAAAATGGCCAGTTTACTTATCTACTAAAAATACAATTTTAAAAAAATATGATGGTAAATTTAAAGATTTATTTGAAGAAGTTTATGAAAACGAATTTAAAGAAAAATTTAAAGAAAGAGAGATTACTTACGAACATAGGCTAATAGATGATATGGTTGCATGTGCCATGAAATGGAATGGAAATTATATTTGGGCATGTAAAAATTATGATGGAGATGTTCAATCCGATACTGTAGCTCAAGGATTTGGATCATTAGGTTTAATGAGCAGCGTTCTAATGTCTCCAGATGGAAAAACCATAGAAGCCGAAGCAGCACACGGAACAGTGACTAGACACTACAGATTGCATCAACAAGGTAAAGAAACTTCAACTAATCCAATAGCTTCTATATTTGCATGGGCTCGAGGCCTTTATCAAAGAGGAAAACTTGATGGAAATGAAGATCTAAAAAAATTTGTAAAAATTTTAGAAAAAGTTTGCATCAAGTCTGTTGAAGATGGATCCATGACCAAAGATCTTGCAATTCTTGTTGGACCATCAACAAAATACCTAACAACTAATCAATTTCTTGATAAAATTGATGGAGAGCTACAAAAAAAGCTAAACTAAAGATTTAAGTTTTTCAAAAACTTCTTCTACTTTAGTTAAGTCTTGACCTCCTGCTTGAGCAAAATCTTTTCTTCCACCTCCACCCTTTCCTCCAATTATTTCTGAACCAATTTTTGCAAACTTAACTGCATCATATTTTTTTGTTAATTTATCAGTAATACCTACTGCCAAACCTACTTTGTCTTCTTTGCTTGCTAATATTATTACTATTCCTTCTCCTAATTCTTTTTTTCCATTATCAACTAATTTTCTTAAATCTTTAGGCGATAGATCTATAACTTTTTGGAGTCTTAATTTAACTCCATTAATTTTTTCATCTTTAATTATATTTTTTGACTTATCTTCTAATATTAATTTTATATTTAATTGATCAAGTTGTCTTGATAACTCTTTAGTTAACTCTTTTTTATTTTGGTTATCTAAGTTTGGTTTTCCTCCAAGTTTAATTATTTGTTCTGATAAATTTCTTGTTATTTCCTCTTCCTTTTGAGCAGATTGGTCAGATAATTTTTCTTTGTTTTTTAAATAATTTTCTAATTGTTTGTCTCTAAGAGCTTCTACTCTTCTAACGCCTGCTGCTATTGAAGATTGGCTAATTATTTTAAATTTGCCAATATCACCAGTGTTTCTTACATGAGTGCCTCCACATAACTCCGTTGAAAAATACTTAGTTTCTTCATTGCCCATTGATAACACTCTAACTTCTTCACCATATTTTTCTCCAAATAATGCAAGTGCACCATTTTCTACTGCTTCTTTGGGTGTCATCAATCTAGTTTTAACATCTGTATTTTTTTCTACCATTGAATTAACAAAGGTTTCTATTTTTTCAATTTCGTCTGAAGAAATTGGCTTCATATGACTAAAGTCAAATCTAAGTCTCTCTGGTTCTACCAAAGATCCTTTTTGAGTAACATGTGAGCCCAAAACTCTTCTCAATGACTCATGCAGTAAATGAGTTGCTGAATGATAAGCCCTAATATTATCTCTTCTTTGGATATCTATCTTCATTTCTACATTCTGGTTTAATTTTACTGAGCCACTATTAACTTTTCCATAATGTACAAATAAATCACCTAATTTTTTTTGAACATCAGATACTTCAAATTTAAATTGTCCTGAGATAATTTCTCCCTTATCACCAATCTGACCTCCTGACTCACCATAAAATGGAGTTTGATTAACTATAATCATTCCTTCGTCTCCTGGATTTAAAACTTCAACTTCCTTATTATCTTTCAGTAATGAAACAATAACTCCTTCGGCTTGATTAGTTTCGTATCCTAAAAATTCTGTAGAACCTAATTTATCTTTAATGCCAAACCATATATCATCTATTGCACTGTCACCTGATCCTTTCCAATTCTTTTTAGCAAGTTCTTTACTCTCTTTCATAAGATTATGAAATTTTTCATTATCTATTTTTAAAGATTTATTTTTTAAAATATCTTCTGTTAAATCTAATGGAAAACCATAAGTATCATAAAGTTTGAAAGCTACTTCTCCAGGAAGAACTTTGTCTATTTTGGTTATTTCATTATTTAAAATTTTTATTCCTCTATCCAGAAGTACTAAAAATTTTTCTTCTTCCATCTTTAAAGTTTCTTTAATCAAAGACTCTGCTCTCTGTAACTCTGGATAGCTTCCTTTCATCTCATCCATTAAGGTTTTAAAGATATTATAAAAAATTGGTTGTTTTGATCCAAGCAAATGAGAGTGTCGCATTCCTCTTCTCATGATCCTTCTAAGAACATATCCTCTCCCTTCGTTAGAAGGCAAAACTCCTTCGGCTATCAAAAAGGAGCTAGCTCTTAAATGGTCAGCTATAACTCTAAAGCTTGAAATATTATTTTGATCTTGTTTAACTTTTACAGTTTCAGAAATAGATTCAATTAATTTTTTAAAATGATCTGTTTCATAATTATCATGTGTTCCTTGTAATAAGGCTGCAATCCTTTCTAATCCCATACCGGTATCAACTGATGGTTTTGGTAAATCAATTCTTTTTTCTTTTGATATCTGTTCAAACTGCATAAAGACTAAATTCCAAATTTCAATGAAACGATCACCATCTTCATCTTTGCTCCCAGGTAATCCTCCTTTTAAGTGATCTCCATGATCATAAAATATTTCAGAACAAGGTCCACATGGACCCGTCTCTCCCATTGACCAAAAGTTATCTGTTGTGGATATTCTAATAATTTTATTATCGTTAAAACCCGCTATTTTCTTCCATAAATTAAAAGCATCATCATCTTCATGAAAAACAGTTACATAAAGTCTATCTTTGTCTAAGCCAAAGTCTTTTGTTATTAAATTCCAAGCAAGATCGATTGCTCTTTCTTTAAAATAATCTCCAAAAGAAAAGTTTCCCAACATTTCAAAGAAAGTATGATGTCTTGGAGTGTAGCCAACATTTTCTAAATCGTTATGTTTTCCTCCAGCTCTTACACATTTTTGAGAAGTTGTTGCTCTTTGGTAATCTCTTTTTTCTAATCCAGTAAAAACATTTTTAAACTGTACCATTCCTGAATTGGCAAACATCAAGGTAGGATCATTGTTTGGTACCAAGTTGCTTGATTCAACTATCTTGTGATCGTTTTTTTCAAAATATTTAAGAAAATTTTCTCTTATATCATTTAATGTTTTTGCCATATTTTTTAAAATACAGCATTTTTATTTGATGTCTATACATGTAAAGGGAAAAAAGGCGCCCTAATGAGCGCCTTTTTAATAACTAAAAGTTATTTGCTAATTTTTTTTAATGGGATTTTCTTTTTTTGTTTCTTCTTCTGTCTTCTCGTCGTTCAATGGATTCCCTTCAATTTTTTTTGAAATTACACCAGCTTTTTCTCTTATTGCCATTTCGATTTCAGCAGCAGCTTTTGGATTTTGTTCAAGGTAAAGTTTGGCATTTTCTCTACCTTGACCAATTTTTTCACCTTTGTAAGCATACCAAGCTCCAGCTTTTTCTACAATATCTGCCTTGGCACCAAGGTCGATTAGTTCCCCTACTTTGCTAATTCCTTTTCCATACATGAGATCGAACTCAACAACTTTAAATGGTGGTGATACTTTATTCTTAACCACTTTTACCCTCGTTGCATTTCCAATAATATTTTCTTTTTCCTTAATTGCACCAATTCTTCTAATATCCATTCTGACTGAAGAATAGAATTTTAATGAATTTCCACCTGAAGTAGTTTCAGGACTTCCAAACATAACTCCTATTTTCATTCTTATTTGATTAATGAAAATAACCATTGTATTTGTTCTAGAAACTGAACCAGTTAATTTTCTTAAAGCCTGACTCATTAATCTTGCTTGAAGACCAACATGGTGATCTCCCATATCTCCCTCAATTTCTGCTCTTGGGGTCAATGCCGCAACAGAGTCGATTACAATAACTGACATAGATCCTGATTTAATTAAAGTATCAGTAATTTCTAATGCCTGTTCTCCAGTGTCTGGTTGAGAAATCAATAATTCCTCAGTATCAACTCCTAATTTTTTTGCATAAACTGGGTCTAATGCATGCTCCGCATCAACAAATCCGCAAATACCACCTGCTTTTTGGGCTTCTGCCACAACTTGTAATGCTAAAGTTGTCTTTCCAGAAGATTCTGGACCGTAAATTTCAATAATTCTTCCTTTTGGAAGACCACCTATTCCTAGAGCAAGGTCTAAGCTTAAAGATCCTGTTGAAACAGATTCAATATCCATAGCTTTTTGCTCGCCAAGCTTCATTACAGAACCTTTTCCAAAGTTATCTGTGATCTGGCTTATTGCTGCGTCTAGTGCCTTGTTTTTTTCTTTATCTTCTAATTCTTTATCTTTTGTAGATTTCACCACTTTTAGGTTATTTTTGGTCATTTTTTGCCTCTTTTTTTTCGTTTTTTAATATTCGAATCATGAAAATAAATGTACACATTTTGTTCTCTTTGGCAATAAATTTCTTGAAATTGTTTAAAATTATATAAATTACTTAAGTTTTAGATAACTTTTGTTGAGCAAACCAATAGATTTCAAAACATTATACTGTGCAATTAAGTAGTTTTTCTGAGAAGTGGCTAGGGAAATTTCAGCAGATAACATAAGAGAGTTTGATTGAATTACATCAAGAGTTGTTCTTGAGCCTCTCTGATATTCTTCGGCAATTCCTTCGTTTGCTATTTTCGCAGCTTTAACTTGTGCAATCACAGAATTTAAGAAACTTTTTGAAGATTCTAATGAAGACCAGGCGCTCCCCACTATTGTTTCGGTAGATTTAATCGCATCCTCTAACAATAACCTTTTTCTATAAATAAGATTAGAATTTTTATTAATCTTTGATCTTTTTTTTCCTCCAGAATAAAAAGGCCAGCTAACTGTTGCTTTTAAAATATCTTTATCTCTTCGATTATATGTTGCACTTAAATCATCTGAATAAGATTTTTCTAATGACAAAGATGCAGTTGGTTTTAAGTCAGCTTCAGAAATGGCAAAATCTTTTTCAGATTGGTTTAATTCTAGTTTTGCAATTTTAATTTCTGGATTATTTTGTTTTGAAAGTTCGATGGCTTGGGATAAGCTGCTTGGAATTATTGCAATTGCTTTCGAAGATTTTTTAAGTTTATTTGGATCTAAAAGATTTCCAATTATATTTTCATAATTTAATTTACCAATCATCAATTCACTTTTTGCTTGAGTGAATTGAGCCTTTGCTCCTGCTAGCGATGACTCTGATTGTGATAAATCGGCTGTTGTAATTTGACCTCTATCCAATCTAACTTTATCATTTTCTACTTGTTTAATTAGTAAATTTAAATTTCTTCTATTAATTGTTAATTTCTCTCTAGCTAAAATTAATGAAGCAAATGCATCTATTGCATTATAAAGAACTTCTTGTTCTTTTTTAAGAAACTTTGCTTTTGCAAGATCTAGTCCAATAATATTTTTCTCATGAGCAATATCTCTTCCGTAGTCTAACAAAGTTTGCTCTAATTTTATTGATGAAGTTAAAGGATTTACATCTGAAACGCTAGCATCGCCACCACTCTGTTTTGTTAGTTCATTCGTGTTTTCAAAACTCTTTGATCCACTTAAAGTAAGAGATGGTTTATAATCAGCTTCGGAAATATTTATATCTTCTTCAGACGCTTTTATATTTTCTCTTTCGGCATTTAATTGGGTATTATTTTGATATGTTTGATTTAGTGCATCATATAAAGTAACAGCAAATGCATTAGCTGAAAATAAAAATACTAGGACTGTAACAAATATTATTTTTCTCATTTCTTTTTGTATACAACAGATTTAATTTGATGATTACTATTTAAATTTAAAATAATTGATGCGTATTTTGGTGTATATCTAAACATATTTTGTGTCACTCTTTGATAGGTTTGCATAAACTTAAAAATATCTTTTTTGCTCATAATTTTATTATTACTTGATTTTTTATTTTTTAACCAAAGCTTTTTTTCCTGAATTAATCTCCATCTTTGAAGCAAACTGAAATTATTTGCTTTTAAATACAATAAGCAATTTAATTTGCTGAATAATTTTTTATATCTCGATTTTAATTGCTGGTTTACAAACTTTCTCCATATCAATTTTTTGTCATCCGTTTTTTCTAGAGAATTTATTGCTATTTTAAGAGTATTTTTTTTCTCAGCTCTAGCGCCAACGCACCATCCTTCAAAAATTATAACATTGGGTCTTTTTTTAATCGAATACCATAATTTTTTTTTATATCTATCATCAATAGCTTTATTAAACTTTGGAAGTTTTAAAGATTTAAATTTTTTGCTCTTTGCTTTTTTAAAAAAATCTAACATAATATTTATATCATGTGTTCCTGGAACTCCTCTGGTCATTAATGAAGGGTGTATTTTTTTAGATAATAAAAATCTTTCTTTTCTAGTTTTATAAAAATCATCAATTGAAATTACAAAAACATTTAATTTAAAATATTTTCTTAAGATAATTGATATAATTGAAGTGATTGTTGTTTTGCCTGCCCCTTGGCCTCCAGCCAAACCTACAATGTATGGATTTTTTTTACTAGCTTTTCTTGCAATCCAAAAACTAATTGGAACTAAAGATCTAATCGTCTTTTCTTTATTTTTAAATTTATCTTTTGGAGTTTCTTGAGATTTTATAAATTTAAAACAATCTTTACTAACTTTTTTATAACACTCAGCAATTGATTGCATATAAAATATTATTTTTTTTGATCTAGCGGATGGTTCTCTCCATCGTTTACTGGAACATTTTCTATTTCAAATGGCTTGATACCTTCAATGCAAGCAATATTAATACCATAGATTTTTGGATTACTCCTAGGTCTATTGTGAGTATGAATGCCACAAACTTTACAAAAATAATGTTGGGCAGTTTTTGTTTTAAATTGATAAAGTGTCAAAAGATCTTCTCCTTTAACAAGTTTAAAAT